>NZ_JBIADZ010000025.1:0-137284 GCF_042868035.1 Streptomyces sp. NPDC007875
GCCCGGTTACATTTCGAACCCGGAAGCTAAGCCTTTCAGCGCCGATGGTACTGCAGGGGGGACCCTGTGGGAGAGTAGGACACCGCCGAACAATTTTTAGCCTCGGTCCCGAGCACTTAGTGCTCGGGGCCGAGGCTTTTTTGCGTTCCCATTCGATCGGATGTTCCACCGGATCGAGTGAAAAGCCCTCAATGTCCTGGCGTGGCGCGGTTGATGGCACGCAGAGTTGTCAGTGAGGCCGGGGTCCGACGAGTCCGTTGACGACCGGTCAGCAGGCCGCAGGCGCGACGCCGAGCGGGCGGACGGGGGAGGTGAGGGCCTGTGAGAGTGACGACCTGTGCGGTGAAGGGGCGTCGGGTGACGCCCCGTTCGTGCCCGCCTGTGGTGCCGTCAGTTCCCGGACGTCGAGGCGACGGTCGAGTGGTCCTTGCCATGGCCTTCCGTGGAGTCACTCGGCATCCCCGCGGCGCGGGCGAGTTCGAGGTCGAGCGCCTCGCGCCGGATGCGCTGGTCCACGTAGAGAAGGGCCGTCACACCCGCGCTGATCGGGAAGGTGACGGTCGAGCTGAGCACCCCGCCGACGCCGACCACTATCAGGAAGGTCCAGCCGACGGAGACGGATTCACCGGAGAGCCAGTCCATGGCGTTGTCCCCGCCGATGACCATGGCGATCAGGCTGGTGGGGATCTCGACGATGGCGCCGACGATGAAGACCAGGACGACGGCCAGCAGTTGGATGCCGAAGATGCGCCCCCATGCGCCGCGCACCAGCTTGAAGGAGCGTCGCAGGGCCTTGATGATCCCCTGCTTCTCCAGCATCAGCGCGGGAGGGGCGAGGCTGAAGCGGACCCAGAGCCAGGCGGCGACGCCGGCCGCGGCGAACCCGCCGAGAGAGGCGAGTGCGGCGCCCTCGCTGTGCACGCCCGCGAAGGCCAGCAGCAGACCCGGCGTCATGCCGGCGGCGATGACGCCCACGGCGATGGTGGGGATCAAAAGGAGCAGCCCGCACAGCTGAAGGAGCTGCGGGCGGGCACCGCTCCATGCTTCCTTGGTGGACACGGACCGGCCCAGCACCGCCCGGGCGGTGACCACGGTCAGCAGGGCGGTGGTGACGATCGTTCCGAGGACACCGAGCAGCAGGGTGACTCCGCTGTCCCCGAGCGCGGCGCCGACGGCGCGCATCGCCTGGCTGACGGAGACGTCCGGATCGTCGAGGACATTGCTCTCGTTGCCGCGGGCGTCGTTGAACCAGAGTCCTGTGGCGGCCGTGATCAGACCCTGAGTGACGATCGAGACGATCAGCGAGATGCCGAGGACCGTGCGCCAGTGGGCGCGCATGATGGCCACCGCGCCGTTCAGGATCTCGCTGACGGCCAGCGGTCGCAGCGGAATGACACCGGGGCGGGGAGCAGATGGCTGACGCGGGCCGGTGCCCCATCCGCCGCCCGGCGTGGGAGCGGGCGGCACCGGCGGTGGCGTGGGGCCTCGTCCCGATGCGGTCCAGCGGCCGGGCGGCGGCTGGCGCCGGGCCCATTGGCCGCCCCAGGTGGGCTGCTCCGGGGCGGGCTGGTCGGCGGGCTCGTCCTGCTGCTGAGCGCCGTGGTCCGGTTCGTCGGAAGGGGACGATCCGGGCGGGGCCCAGCCCGGAGTGTCATTCATCGTCGCTCCGTAGGTTGTTCGTTGACCGGCCGCGGCGTCCGCGGCGGCCGTATGCCAGCCATCGTGCCACGGCGTATTGCGCCTCGTACCGGTCACTGGGGGCGGTCCGGCACTTCAATAGTCGGTGGCGCACAGGGCAGACTGGGCGGATGGCTGATCAGCGTCCGGTGTCCCCGGAAGCCCCCATACATCCCACCGCCTTGGCGCTGCGCTGGGAGGAGCCCCCGGAGGGGCCCGTACTGGTACTTCTCGACCAGACTCGGCTGCCCGCCGAAGAGGTCGATCTGGTGTGCACCGATGTGCCGGCGCTGGTGGAGGCGATCCGCTCCCTCGCCGTGCGCGGCGCTCCGCTGCTCGGCCTCGCCGGGGCCTACGGGATCGCGCTCGCCGCGGCCCGGGGTTTCGACGTGGACGAGGCCGCCGAATCGCTCGCCCATGCCCGCCCCACGGCAGTCAACCTCGGCTATGGCGTCCGCCGGGCCGTCGCCGCGTATCACGCGGCGATCCGGGACGACGCGGACGACGCTCAGGCCGCCGCGGCCGCTCTCGCCGAGGCCCGGGCCCTGCACCGGGAGGATGCCGAGGCCAGCGACCGCATGGCGGCCCATGGTCAAGCGCTCCTCGATGAGTTGTTGCCTGCCGGTGGTCATCGGATCCTCACTCACTGCAACACCGGCGCCCTGGTCTCCGGGGGTGAGGGGACCGCCCTCGCCGTGGTCAAGGCGGTGCACCGGGCGGGGCAGCTGCGGCGGCTCTGGGTGGACGAGACCCGGCCCCTGCTGCAGGGGGCGCGGTTGACCGCGTACGAGGCGGCGCGTGCCGGTATGGCGTACACGCTGCTCGCCGACAACGCGGCGGGCTCGCTGTTCGCGGCCGGTGAGGTGGACGCGGTGCTGATCGGGGCGGACCGGATCGCCGCGGACGGCTCGGTGGCCAACAAGGTGGGCAGCTATCCGCTCGCGGTGCTGGCCCGCTACCACCATGTGCCGTTTGTGGTGGTGGCCCCGACCACCACAGTGGACCCGGCCACTCCCGACGGAGCCTCGATCGAGGTCGAGCAGCGCCCTGGACATGAGGTGACAGACATCACAATTCCTTACGCCCCCATCGCCGGGCACGAGGCGGGCACCGGAGTGCCGGTCGCTCCGCTGGGGACACAGGCCCACAATCCGGCTTTCGACGTCACACCACCGGAGTTGGTGACGGCGATCGTGACCGAGGACGGTGTGATCTCTCCGGTCACGGCGGACGGGATCGCCGAGCTGTGGGCCAGGTCACGATCGGGTAATGGGATGATGTCGATATGAAGGGACGCGTCCTTGTCGTCGACGACGACACCGCACTGGCAGAGATGCTTGGCATCGTGCTGCGCGGCGAAGGCTTTGAACCGTCGTTCGTGTCGGACGGCGACAAGGCTCTTGCCGCCTTCCGCGAGACCAAGCCCGATCTGGTGCTGCTCGATCTGATGCTGCCCGGCCGGGACGGCATCGAGGTCTGCCGGCTGATCCGGGCCGAATCAGGGGTGCCGATCGTCATGCTCACGGCCAAGAGCGACACGGTCGATGTGGTGGTCGGGCTCGAGTCCGGGGCGGATGACTACATCGTCAAGCCGTTCAAGCCGAAGGAGCTGGTGGCCAGGATCCGGGCCCGACTGAGGCGTTCCGAGGAGCCGGCGCCGGAGCAGCTGGCCATAGGCGATCTGGTGATCGACGTGGCCGGGCATTCGGTGAAGCGGGACGGCCAGTCGATAGCGCTGACCCCGTTGGAGTTCGATCTTCTGGTGGCGCTGGCCCGTAAGCCGTGGCAGGTGTTCACCCGTGAGGTGCTGCTCGAGCAGGTCTGGGGCTATCGGCATGCCGCCGACACCCGGCTGGTGAATGTGCATGTGCAGCGGCTACGGTCCAAGGTCGAGCGGGACCCGGAGCGGCCGGAGATCGTGGTGACCGTGCGCGGTGTCGGCTACAAGGCCGGGCCAAGCTGAGATGACGGGTGGTACGGCGCCGCAGCCCGGAGGACCGGGAGGCGGGGCTCCGGAGGGTGCCCGGATAGGGCGGCCCGACCCGGCGGGTGAGATACCGCTGCTGCGGAGGTTGTGGAGCGGTGGGCATCTGCTGCCCGATGGGGCGTCCGGAGGGCCGGCCCATCCGGTGTTCCGGCTGTTCGGACGGTGGGTGCGCCGTCCGCTGCTGCCCGCCGCCCGGCTGTGGCGGCGGAATATCCAGCTGCGGGTGGTCGCCACCACGTTGCTGATGTCGCTCGGTGTGGTGCTGCTGCTGGGCCTGGTGGTCATCGGGCAGGTGCGCAATGGTCTGCTGGACGCCAAGCGCCATGCGGCGCAGGGGCAGGCCGTCGGCGGTTTCGAGGTGGCCGAGCAGATGGCCGACCGCAAGAGCGATTCCCGTGGCCAGGACGGGCCGGGGGCCGGTCCCGAGGACTCCGGCGCCTGGCTGAACGCGCTGGTGGAGCAGCTCTCCAGCGGCGGCAAGGGCGCGTATTCGGTGGTGGCGCTCAGCTCCGACTCCGGTGAGACGCCCTATGTGGCCAGCCGGGGGCCGCGGGCCTCCGGCGATGTCCAGCCGGACAGCGTGCCCGCCGATCTGCGGCGTCGGGTGGACGAGGGCCGGACGGCGCCGTATGAGCGCTACGGAAAGATCGTGCACGCGGGCTCCGGAGACTCCGAGCCCGCGCTGATCATCGGCAAGCGTCTGGACGACAACAACGGCGACGCCTACCAGCTCTACTACCTCTTCCCGTTCAGCCAGGAGGAGAAGTCGCTGAGCCTGGTCAAGGGCACCCTGGCCACGGCCGGGGTGTTCGTGGTGGTGCTGCTGGGGGCCATCGCCTGGGTGGTGGTCCGGCAGGTCGTGACGCCCGTAAGGATGGCGGCGGGGATCTCCGAGCGGCTGGCGGCCGGTCTGCTCCAGGAGCGGATGAAGGTCACCGGGGAGGACGACATCGCCCGCCTGGGGGAGTCGTTCAACAAGATGGCGCAGAACCTCCAGCTCAAGATTCAGCAGCTGGAGGAGCTCTCCCGGATGCAGCGCCGCTTCGTCTCCGATGTCTCCCATGAGCTGCGCACCCCGCTGACGACCGTAAGGATGGCGGCGGACGTCATTTACGAGGCGCGTGAGGACTTCGACCCGATCACCGCGCGCTCCGCCGAGCTGCTGTGGGGCCAGGTCGACCGCTTCGAGTCGCTGCTCAGCGATCTGCTGGAGATCAGCCGGTTCGACGCGGGAGCGGCCGCGCTGGAGGCCGAGCCGATCGATCTGCGCGATGTGGTGCACCGGGTGGTGGACGGGGCCGAGCCGCTCGCCGAGGCCAAGGGCACCCGGATCCTGGTGCGGGGCGCCGAGGCGCCGGTGATCGCGGAGGCGGACCCCCGCCGCGTCGAGCGGGTGCTGCGCAATCTGGTGGTCAACGCCGTGGAGCACGGTGAGGGCCGCGATGTGGTCGTGCGGCTCGCGACGGCGGGCGGTGCGGTGGCCGTCGCGGTGCGGGACTACGGCGTCGGGCTCAAGCCCGGCGAGGCGACGCGGGTGTTCAACCGCTTCTGGCGGGCCGATCCGGCTCGTGCGCGCACCACCGGCGGCACCGGTCTCGGCCTGTCGATCGCGGTGGAGGACGCGCGGCTGCACGGCGGCTGGCTGCAGGCGTGGGGTGAGCCCGGCGGCGGTTCGCAGTTCCGGCTGACGCTGCCGCGCACCGCGGGCGATGTGCTGCGCGGCTCGCCGATCCCGCTGGAGCCCGAGGACTCCCGCCGCAACCGCCGTACGGATGACGCCGGGGCCCCGCAGCCCCCCGCGGAGCGGCTGGCGGCGGTGCCCGCGCAGCCGCGGTCCGCGCTGCCCGCCGAAGCCGCGGCGCCGTCGGCCGATCCCACGGCCCTGCCGGGCAATGGGTCGCGGGTGGTGCGCGGCGCCCCGGAGACGCCGTCCGACGGGCCGCGGGGCGGCAGGGCGCCGGCCGCCCGGCCGACGACATCGAACGAAGGGGAGGGCCGCCCTCGTGGGCGCTGACCGTGCCGACCGCCGCCGCTTCCGCCGCCGTGGGCGCCGCCCGGACGGCCGGGCCCTGAGCACGCCCGTGCTGCTGGCCTGTGGCGCCCTGCTGCTGTCCGGCTGTGCCTCGATGCCCGACAGCGGCGATGTGCGGCGGGTGGACTCCTCACCGCGCTCCGATGTCGATTCGCAGGTCCGGGTGTACGGGGTGAGCCCGGGCAAGGGTGAGCAGCCCGCGGAGCTGGTCTCCGGCTTCCTGGAGGCCACGACGAGCGACGAGGAGAACTTCGGCACCGCGAAGGAGTATCTGACCAAGAGCGCGGTCAAGCGGTGGCAGCCGTTCGCGGCCACCACCGTGCTGGAGCAGGCTCCGGATGTGCGGGTGGAGACGGACCCGGGCGACCGGGACGGCAGCGGTAAGACGGTCGTGCTGTCGGGCAAGCGGATCGCCGTCGTGGACGAAACGCACGCCTACAAGCCCGATGAGCAGCCGTACGAGGAGCGCATCCATCTCACGCTGAGCGGTTCGGAGTGGCGGATCGACGGGCCGCCGCGGGGGCTGATCCTCGGTGAGTCGGACTTTCAGCGCATCTACCGCTCGGTCAACAAGTACTACTTCGCCGATCTGGGTCCGGACGCCGAGGAGTCGACGGCCGGGGACAACGTGCTGGTGGCCGATCCGGTCTATGTGCGGCGTCGTATCGACCCGGTGACCGCGACCGTCAAGGCGCTGCTGGGCGGTCCCACGGAGTGGCTGGAGCCGGTGGTCAGCAGCTCCTTCCCGCGCGGTTCGGCGCTCGGCCGCCGGGACGAGCGGCTGTCGCTGGACGACTCGAACACGCTGAAGGTCCGGCTGAGCGACCGGGCGGCGCAGGTCAGCGGGGCGCGGTGTGCCCGGATGGCGGCGCAGACGCTGTTCACGGTCCAGGATCTGGGGGAGGGGTCGTCCGAGGTCAGCGGGGTGCGGCTGGAGCGGCAGAGCGGTTCGGAGCTGTGCGCCCTCTCCAGTGACGCGGCGCGTGCCTACGCCCCCGACGGGGTGGAGGGCCATCCGCGCCACCAGTACTTCGTGGACTCCGATCATCGGATGGTCCGGCTGTCCGACGACGAGGACCAGCCACAGCCGGTTCCGGGGCCGTTCGGCTCCGATGACGCGGGTCTGGGCACGGTGGCGGTCTCCCGCGACGAGCGGGACGCGGCGGGGGTCACCGCCGACGGCCAGGCGCTCTATGTCACCCAGATGGCTCCCGGCGCCGAGCGCGGCAAGGTGCGGCTGCGCAGCCAGGGCGGCAGCGTGGAACACGGTCTGACAGCGCCGAGCTGGGACGGGCTGGGCGGTCTGTGGGTGGCCGACCGTAATCCGCAGCGGCCGAGGCTGCTGCGGCTGCGGGGCGGTACCGGACCGGCGGACGAGGTGGAGCTGCCGCAGCTGGACGGCGGCCGGATCACGGCGCTGCGGGTCTCGGCGGACGGCTCCAGGATCGCGATGCTGGTCAAGCGGTCCGGCCACACCACGCTGCGGCTCGGCCGGATCGAGCGGCGGGGCACCGAGGCGGCCCCGAAGCTGTCGGTGGGGGCGCTGCGGGCTGTCGCACCGAAGCTGGAGGACGTGGACACCTTCTCCTGGGCGGGTGACAGCCGGCTGGTGGTCGCGGGCCGGGAGTCGGACGGGGTGCAGCAGCTGCAGTACGTGGAGACGGACGGCTCCCCGGCGAACATCCCGGAGGTGCCGGGCCCGAACGGTGTGCAGTCGATCGGTGCCTCGGAGGACCAGACCCGGCCGCTGATCGCCGAGACCAGGGAGAACGGCATCGTGCGGCTGCTGCCGAACACCGACTGGAAGACCGTGGACCAGGACGGTTCGGCTCCGGTCTACCCCGGTTAGGCGGGGCCGCGGCGGCATCTTCTAGGCCAGTACGCCGGTCGGGGGTGGCTGGTTGTCCACATGTGCGCGGTTGTCCACAAGGGGTGGCGCGGGGGCTTGGCCGCCGGGACAGTGGTGTTCATGCGGGGCTGGTGGCAGGAGATCGCCGATCTGGTGCTGCCGGCCGACTGTGCCGGATGCGGTCGGCCGGGCGGCGCGTTGTGTGAGCGTTGTCGTGGGGCGCTGCGCGGGTCCGGGGCGCGCCGGGTGGAGCCGAGCCCGGTGCCGCCGGGGCTGCCGGTGGTCCATGCGGCGGTGGATTACGTGGACGAGGCGCGGGCGGTGCTGCTCGCGCACAAGGAGCGCGGAGCGCTCCGGCTGGCGCGGCCCCTGGGCGAGGCGCTTGCGGGGGCGGTACGGGCGGCCTGTCCCGAGCCGGGGCCTGGCCCAGAGCCAGGCCCAGGGGCCGCTGCGGGGTCCCGAAGGTGGGCGGGCGCGGGATTGGACCGGGTATCCAGGGTGAGACCGGGTACTGGATCGGAAGCGTGTGCCGGGGCGAGACCCGGGTATGGATCCGGGGCGAGACGCCGCGGGGGCCCGCTGCTGCTGGTGCCGGTGCCATCGGCCCGGCGCGCCGTGGGCGCCCGGGGGCATGACCCGTCCCGGCGGATCGCGCTCGCCGCGGCGGGTGTGCTGCGCGGCGGCGGGCGCCCGGCGCGGGTCCCGGCGGTGCTGCGCCAGCGGCGCCGGGTGAGCGACCAGTCGGGGCTGGACGCACGGCAGCGGCGGGCGAATGTGACGGGTGCGCTGGAGGCGGTCCCCGGCAGCGGCCGGCTGCTGGCGGCAGGCCCGGTCGTTCTGGTGGACGATCTGATGACGACCGGGGCCTCGCTCGCGGAGGCGGCGCGGGCGGTGACGGCGGCCGGTGGGCTGATCATCGGCGCGGCCGTGGTGGCCGCACCCCTGATGCGTATCAACCGGAACTGAATACGAAGCCGCGTCGTTGCAGGTGGTAACCGCGGCAAAGCACCTGATCGGAGGTACGTGCCGGTAGGGGGTGCCGACTTCCGACCGGTCGAGCTATGTTCGGTTGTGAGGAAGGCGGGTGCTATGACTCGCTCATCCGCTTGGCGTGTTTTGCCTGCATTCTGGTGAGGCTTGGAACAAACGGGGTTGAGATCCTCTCCGTGGGAAGGAGGAGCTGAAAGCGCCAAGCCGATGGCTCCGGAGGATGCCGGAGCCAAGTGCACAAGGGATGACGCTCCGATACTGACTGGAGCTACCCGGGAACGGAGTTCTGCGTGGACATCGTCGTCAAGGGCCGTAAAACTGAGGTGCCCGAGCGGTTCCGGAAGCACGTGGCCGAGAAGCTGAAGCTGGATAAGATCCAGAAGCTCGACGGCAAGGTGATCAGCCTCGACGTCGAGGTGTCCAAGGAGCACAACCCGCGGCAGTCCGACCGCGCCGACCGAGTGGAGATCACGCTCCGCTCGCGCGGCCCGGTGATCCGGGCGGAGGCCGCCGCGGCCGATCCGTACGCAGCGCTGGACCTGGCGGCCAGCAAGCTGGAAGCACGGATGCGCAAGCAGCACGACAAGCGCCATACACGCCGTGGAAACGGTCGTATTCCGGCCAGCGACGTGGCTGTCACCGTGCCCAACGCGGCCCGCATCAACGGGCATGGCGATATCGCCCCCCAGCGCACGACGGAGACCGTCCCCACCACCCGGATGGGCCCCCTGGAAGTCCAGGGTGAGGGCCCCCTGGTGGTCCGGGAGAAGACCCACGCCGCGGCTCCGATGACCCTCGACCAGGCTCTCTACGAGATGGAGCTGGTCGGGCATGACTTCTATTTGTTCGTCGACTCCGACACCAACCAGCCCAGCGTCGTCTACCGGCGGCATGGTTATGACTACGGGGTGATTCATCTTCAGCCGGAAGCGTTCGTCGGAGAGACACCCGGCGGCGCCGGTGGCGCACTCGGCGGCTGACCGAGAAATTCAGCCGAATCCAGCCTGACACGTAAGTGGTGCCCCGGAGCGCCTGTGCGCCCCCGGGGCACCGCCGTGCGACCAAGGTAGGAACATTCCGCCGTCCGGGCATGAAATCATGGCCGGGCGGCCAACCGGTGTATCGAATGCACCGGTTGACGCCAGACCGAGTGCACCCAGGGTGCGGACCGCAAGGGCCATGGCCTTCAGGGGGAGGAACGATGGCGGACAGCTTCGGGCCCGTGTCCGACGCCGGTGAACACCGTGGCGTCGGTCCGGACGGGGGCGAGCCGCGCGGCGAACCGCGCAAGGAGCCGATTCGGGTCCTCGTCGTGGACGACCACGCGCTCTTCCGGCGTGGGTTGGAGATCGTCCTGGCCCAGGAGGAGGACATCCAGGTCATCGGCGAGGCGGGGGACGGGGCCGAGGCCGTGGACAAGGCGGCGGATCTGCTGCCGGACATCGTCCTGATGGATGTGCGGATGCCCAAGCGCGGGGGGATCGAGGCCTGCACCGCCATCAAGGAGGTGGCACCCAGCGCCAAGATCATCATGCTGACGATCAGCGATGAGGAAGCCGATCTCTACGACGCGATCAAGGCGGGTGCCACGGGCTATCTACTGAAGGAGATCTCGACCGACGAGGTCTCGACCGCCATCCGGGCGGTGGCGGACGGCCAGTCGCAGATCAGCCCGTCGATGGCGGCCAAGCTGCTGACCGAGTTCAAGTCGATGATCCAGCGCACCGATGAGCGGCGGCTGGTGCCCGCGCCCCGGCTCACCGACCGGGAGCTGGAGGTGCTCAAGCTGGTGGCGACCGGAATGAACAACCGGGATATCGCCAAGGAGCTGTTCATCAGTGAGAACACCGTGAAGAACCACGTTCGCAACATTCTGGAGAAATTGCAGCTGCACTCCAGGATGGAGGCCGTGGTCTATGCGATGCGGGAGAAGATCCTCGAGATCAGGTGAGGATGCGCCCGGAGCCGGAGCCGGAGCCGGAACCAAAACCGGAGCCCGCGGAGCTCCGGGCACGCCGGAGCCCTCATGAGCCATCACCCTGGATGAGCCCGGCACCCAGGGTGAGCCGACACGCTGGGATGAGCCGGAGCCCCGGCCGGGCGTCCGCCTGGGGCGGTCAGGCGACGGCCGCCGCGAGCGGTGCGGCGAGCTCCGGGTGGTCGACACGCTCGACCCGTACGGAGTCACAGCCCACCCATTCGGCCGCCTCCCGCAGCGCCTGTGCCATGGGGGCCACGGCCTTCGGCGACTCCAGGGACACCTGCCGGGCGATCAGGGTCTTCCCCTCCCGGGCCGGATCGACCCGGCCCAGCAGCCGCCCGCCCGACAGCAGCGGCATGGCGAAGTAGCCGTAGATCCGCTTGGGCCTGGGCACATATGCCTCCAGCCGATGAGTGAAGCCGAAGATCCGCTCGGTGCGCGCCCGGTCCCATATCAGCGAGTCGAAGGGCGACAGCAGCGTGGTGCGGTGCCGGCCGCGCGGCGGGGCGGCCAGCGCCTCGGGGTCCGCCCAGGCCGGCTTGTCCCAGCCCTCGACCGCCACCGGCACCAGCCCGGAGTCCGCGATCACCGCGTCCACCTGCTCGCCCTTGAGCCGGTGGTAGTCGGCGATATCCGCCCGCGTGCCCACGCCCAGCGACTGCCCGGCCAGCCGGACCAGCCGGCGCAGACACTCCCGGTCGTCCAGGTCGTCATGGAGCAGCGCGTTTGGCACGGCGCGCTCCGCCAGGTCGTACACCCGCTTCCAGCCGCGCCGCTCGACGCACACCACCTCGCCGAACATCAGCGCCCGCTCGACCGCGATCTTCGCCGCCGACCAGTCCCACCACGGCCCGCCGTTCTTGGCCCCGCCCAGCTCGGTCGCGGTCAGCGGGCCCTCGGCGCGCAGCTGCTTCACCACCGTCTCGTACACCCCGTCCGGCAGCTCGTGGTGCCAGTGCGGACGGAGGCGGTAGGCGCGGCGCCGGAAGGCGAAGTGCGGCCACTCCTCAATGGGCAGCACACAGGCGGCATGCGACCAGTACTCGAAGGCGTGGGTGTCGCTCCAATAGGCCGACTCGACCGTCTTACGGCCGACCGCGCCGAGCCGTGCGTACGGAATCAGCTCATGCGAGCGGGCCAGCACCGAGATCGTGTCGAGCTGGACCGCGCCCAGATGGCGCAGCACGCCCCGCACCCCGCCACGCCGGTCCGGGGCGCCCAGCAGCCCCTGGGCGCGCAGCGCGATCCGGCGCGCCTCGTCGGCGGAGAGCGTGGCCTCGGGTGTGCGGTCCACGGCGGACCCGGTGGCGGCGTTCGTCATGCGCGCCACCGTAGTAGCACCCGCTGACAACGCCGCCCATGCCGCCGATCCCCGCCCGACGCCCCTGGGCCGCCGCCCTCGGGTCGGCGGCCTTTCACGGCCTCTCTCAGACCGCTGACGGCGCCGTGGACGCCCGGCCGGACGGCTCGGAAGCCTCAGGCGCGTGGGACGCCTCCGACGCCTTGGAGGGCAGATACGGCGTCGTCGACGGCAGCCCCCAGTCGGAGGGCAGCAGCGCGCCCCGCCAGGCGTCCCGCCGCGTCCCCTGGTGGACGATCCGGGCGCGGTCCGTCCCCTCCATCCGGAAGCCCACCCCGAGGGCGACCGCCCGCGAGCCCTCGTTCCCGGCCTCGCTGCACCACTCCAGGCGCTCCACCCCGAGCCGGGTGAACGCCCACTCGATCACGGCCCGCGCCGCCTCGTCCGTATAGCCGCGCCGCCGGTGCTCCCGTGCCGTCCAGTAGCCGAGCTCGGCCTGGTGCTCGGGGGTGCGCAGATGGGTCAGCCGCACCAGGCCCATGGCACCGACGAGGGCGCCGTCACTCTTGGTGACCACCGCGAAGTCGTAGGTCACGTCGTCGCGCCAGTTCTCCGGGCAGATCCGGCCGGTGAAGTCCTCCGCGTGCGCACGTTCGTACGGAGAGGGCACAGTGGTCCATCGCTGGATGTCCGGGTCCTGACAAGCTGCGAAGACCGCGTCCGTGTCGATGGGCCGGAAGGGGCGCAGGACCAGACGCTCGGTGGTGAGGGTGACAGGCTCCATGCGCCCCGAGTCTGCGCCGCCGTCGTCACTCACCGCGAGCGGTTTCGGTGAATTGGAGGGCACCTGGGGGAGCTCTCGGGCGTTGACACGGTGAGGTGACATCCGGTCCTCGTGGTGACGGACCTCCCGGCGTGCCGGGGTCTGTCTTACGATGGCCGTTGCGGCGGGGCCTGCGCCCCTTGACAATGCCGCGCCAGCGCACCCCGACCGTGCCAGGCCCGACCGGCAAGGAGCCAGCCTACGTGTCCGTCCTCAACAAGCTCATGCGTGCAGGCGAAGGAAAGATCCTGCGCAAGCTGCACCGCATCGCGGACCAGGTCAATTCCATCGAAGAGGACTTCCTGTCCCTCTCCGACGCCGAGCTGCGCGCCCTCACCGACGAGTACAAGCAGCGGTACGCCGACGGTGAGAGCCTCGACGACCTGATGCCCGAAGCGTTCGCCACGGTGCGCGAGGCGGCCAAGCGGGTGCTCGGCCAGCGTCACTACGACGTCCAGCTGATGGGCGGCGCGGCGCTGCACCTCGGGTATGTCGCAGAGATGAAGACCGGTGAGGGCAAGACCCTGGTCGGCACCCTCCCGGCGTATCTGAACGCGCTGTCGGACAAGGGCGTTCACCTCATCACGGTCAACGACTACCTGGCCGAGCGTGACTCCGAGTGGATGGGCCGGGTGCACCGGTTCCTCGGCCTGGAGGTCGGCTGCATCCTCGCCAACATGACCCCGGCGCAGCGCCGCGAGCAGTACGCGTGCGACATCACCTACGGCACCAACAACGAGTTCGGCTTCGACTATCTGCGCGACAACATGGCGTGGTCGCAGGACGAGCTGGTGCAGCGCGGCCACAACTTCGCGATCGTCGACGAGGTCGACTCGATCCTGGTGGACGAGGCCCGTACGCCGCTGATCATCTCCGGCCCGGCCGACCAGGCCACCAAGTGGTACGGCGACTTCGCCAAGCTGGTCACCCGGCTCAGCAGGGGCCAGGCCGCCGAGCCGCAGAAGGGCGTGGAGGAGACCGGGGACTACGAGGTCGACGAGAAGAAGCGCACCGTCGGCATCCATGAGTCCGGTGTCACCAAGGTCGAGGACTGGCTGGGGATCGACAACCTCTACGAGTCGGTCAACACCCCGCTGGTCGGCTACCTCAACAACGCGATCAAGGCCAAGGAGCTCTTCAAGAAGGACAAGGACTACGTCGTCATGGACGGCGAAGTCATGATCGTCGACGAGCACACCGGCCGTATCCTCGCGGGCCGCCGCTACAACGAGGGCATGCACCAGGCCATCGAGGCGAAGGAAGCGGTCGAGATCAAGGACGAGAACCAGACGCTCGCCACGATCACCCTGCAGAACTTCTTCCGCCTCTACGACAAGCTCTCCGGCATGACCGGTACGGCGATGACCGAGGCCGCCGAGTTCCACCAGATCTACAAGCTCGGCGTGGTCCCGATCCCGACCCACCGCCCCCTCGCCCGGATCGACCAGTCCGACCTGATCTACCGCACCGAGGTGGCGAAGTTCGACGCGGTGGTCGACGACATCGCCGAGAAGCACACGAAGGGCCAGCCGGTCCTGGTCGGCACCACCTCCGTGGAGAAGTCCGAGTACCTCTCCCAGCAGCTCGCCAAGCGCGGGGTGCCGCATGAGGTGCTCAACGCCAAGCAGCACGACCGGGAGGCGACGATCGTCGCCCAGGCCGGCCGTAAGGGCGCCGTGACGGTCGCGACCAACATGGCGGGCCGCGGTACCGACATCAAGCTCGGCGGCAACCCGGACGACCTCGCCGAGGCCGAGCTGCGCCAGCGCGGTCTGGACCCGGTGGAGCACTCCGAGGAGTGGGCCGCCGCGCTGCCCGCCGCCCTGGAGAAGGCGGAGGCCGCGGTCAAGGCCGAGTTCGAGGAGGTCAAGGAGCTCGGCGGGCTGTATGTGCTGGGCACCGAGCGCCACGAGTCGCGCCGGATCGACAACCAGCTCCGCGGCCGTTCCGGCCGTCAGGGCGACCCCGGCGAGTCCCGCTTCTACCTCTCGCTCGGCGACGATCTGATGCGGCTGTTCAAGGCGCAGATGGTCGAGCGCGTCATGGCGATGGCGAACGTCCCGGACGATGTCCCGATCGAGAACAAGATGGTGACGCGGGCCATCGCCTCCGCCCAGTCGCAGGTCGAGCAGCAGAACTTCGAGACCCGTAAGAATGTCCTGAAGTACGACGAGGTCCTGAACCGGCAGCGTGAGGTCATCTACGGCGAGCGCCGCCGCGTCCTGGAGGGCGAGGACCTGCAGGACCAGGTCGGCCACTTCATGGACGACACGATCGAAGCCTATGTGCGGGCGGAGACGGTCGAGGGCTTCGCCGAGGAGTGGGACCTGGACCGGCTGTGGAGCGCCTTCAAGCAGCTCTACCCGGTCAGTGTGACGATCGATGAGCTGGAGGACATGGCCGGCGACCGCGCCGGGATCACCGCCGAGTTCATCGAAGAGTCCATCAGGGACGACATCCACCAGCAGTACGAATCGCGCGAGGAGCAGCTCGGCTCCGAGATCATGCGTGAGCTGGAGCGGCGGGTCGTGCTCTCCGTCCTGGACCGCAAGTGGCGCGAGCACCTCTACGAGATGGACTACCTCCAGGAGGGCATCGGGCTGCGCGCGATGGCCCAGAAGGACCCGCTGGTCGAGTACCAGCGCGAGGGCTTCGACATGTTCCAGGCCATGATGGAGGGCATCAAGGAGGAGTCCGTCGGCTACCTGTTCAACCTGGAGGTCCAGGTCGAGCAGCAGGTCGAGGAGGTCCCGGTCGAGGCGGCGGACGAGAAGGTCGCCCTCGCGAAGGACGTGGAGGACGCGGTGCCGGCGGGCGCGCCGGCCGCGGGCTCCTCGGGTCGCCCCGAGATCCGCGCCAAGGGTCTCGAGGCCCCGCAGCGTCCGGACCGGCTGCACTTCTCCGCCCCGACGGTGGACGGTGAGGGCGGTGTCGTCGAGGGCGACTTCCCCAACGGTGAGACGCCGCCGGCGCCCCGGTCGGAGTCCGACGGGTTGACGCGGGCGGAGCGGCGTAAGGCGCAGAAGGGGCGCCGCCGCAAGAAGTAGTCGGCAGGGCCTTGGTTCGGCAGGGCCTTGGTTCGGCAGGGCCTTGGTGGACGGGCCGGGGTGCCGCGCGAGAGCGCGGCGCACCGGCCCGTCGCGTTGTGGTTGTGGTTGTGGTTGTGGGCCTATGGGGTGCCCGGCGGTGTCGGGCGGGTCTTTCCCCTCCCCGCCTCTTCCCGCATCGATGCTGCGGGAAGAGGCGGGGAGGGGAGCAGCCTGCCGCGGGCGTCACGATCCGTCGGACACCGCCTGGGCGAGTGGTCCGAGGTCGATGGCGGCGCAGCGCCAGCGGGCGTCGGCGCCGAGCTCCAGCCGGAACGCGAGCGCGCTGAGCCGGTCTCCGGAGGCGATCCGGGCGAACGCCTCGATGACCCCGTGCCGGGGCTGGTACTCGCCACAGCGCCGTACGACGGGCGCTGTGGCACGTCCTGAGGCGGGGCGCAGCGGGGCGCGCGGGGCGAGTTCGATCAGCCGGTCGTAGGCGGCCGGGAGGGCGTGCCCGAGGAGGGTGTGGACGGGGCGCTGACCGCTGAGGGTGAGCACCAGCCGGTTGGCGAACCAGTAGCGCGGCAGCCGGTCCCGCTGCCGACACGCCGCGGCGGCGGCCGCAGTGCGCGACACGGCGGCGGTGCGGGATGCGGTGGGGGTGCGGGTTGTGGTTGTCGTGGTGGGCGACACGGCCGCGGTGCGGGAGACGGCGGCGGCGCGGGTGACGGTGAGGGGCGTGGGCGTTGTGGGGGGTGTGGGCGTTGTGGGGGGCGTGGGCGTTGTGGGGGGTGTGGTGGTGGGCGGGGCGGCTACGTCGTGTGGTGTGGGGGTGTCGTGGGTGGTGGTTGTGCTGTGCGGGGCGGTCGGGGTGGGTGGTGCGGCTGTCGTGGTGGGTGGTGCCGACGTCGTCGGGGTGGTGCGGGGGCGGCGGGGGTCCTTGCGGACTGGGGGGCCGCTTCGGCCCGGTCCGCTGCCGCCGCGCCGTCGTACGCCCTCCCCGGTCGCCGTGGCCCGATCCGTCGCCCGGACGCCCTCGCGCATGCCTTCGCCCCGTTCTCTCCGGCCCGGTCGAATACCGGGTGGTAGCTTTCGTCGGGGAGTCTTCTACCGGGGGTTTTTCGGCCTCCGCAATGAGCGCGGCCCCCGGCCGCGGCCGACGCCGCGGTTCACCTATTCGGGGCATACGGGCGCCCATCGCCCCTGGTCGCGGGCTCGGGCCGGGCTTGTTCCGAGCTGTGTGCGGCGCCGTCGCACCCCGTCCCCCGAAAGGGGACCACCGGGCCTTCGTAGAAGGCTCGGGACTGGGGACGGGCGATCGTATGCTTGGGGGCCTATTGGTCTCTGATGAAAGCGGCAGACATGCGCGTCTACGTCCCCCTGACCCTCTCCGCTCTCGCCGAGGCGCACAAGGAGGGCCAACTGGGACCGACGCCGTTGACGGCCTACGCGGTCACCCCCGCGCTCCGCGAGTGGTATGTGTCCGACGACATCGAGGAGCTGGAGTACGCGGCGCTGAGCCGGGCCGCGCAAGCCTCGCTGCGGCTGCTCGCCGTCGACCCGCAAGCCCCCCGCCGTCGGGTCGTGGTGGCCGTGGACGTGCCCGACGGGCAGGCGGTCGCCGATCCGGACCGGGGGCTGGACCAGTCCGCGCTGGGCGAGGTGCGGATCAAGGCCGCCGTACCGCTGGCGAAGGCCGCCGCCGTGCACCTGGACGCCGATGACGCCGAGCGCGACATCGCCGCGGCCGCCGACGCGCTGGGCGCGGCGGACCTCGGTGACGACGACGCGCAGTTCACCGTGGACGGCGCCGAGGACCATGAGCTGCTCTGGTACGCCACCCAGGAGATCCCCAATCTCATCGAGTGATGCCCGCTGTCGGACCCGGCAGGTACGGTCGTGGGATGGGGAAGAACCACGTGACGCACCTCGTGTGGGACTGGAACGGCACGCTGTTCCACGACATCGACGCCGTGATCTCGGCGACGAACGCGTCGTTCGGAGAGGTCGGCCTGCCGCCGATCACCCTCGAGCGCTATCGCGACCTGTACTGCGTCCCGGTTCCGCGCTTCTATGAGCGGCTGATGGGGCGGCTGCCCACCGACGAGGAGTGGGCGGTCATGGACGAGGCGTTCCACCGGCACTATTGGGCGCTGGCCGAGAGCGCCGGGCTGGCGATCGGCGCCCGGCAGCTGCTCGTCGAGTGGCAGGAGGCGGGTCTCACCCAGTCGCTGTGCTCACTGGCCCCGCATGAGCATCTGGTCCCGCTGGTGCGGACGCATGGCATCGAGCGCCATTTCATCCGGGTGGACGGCCGCGTCGGCCAGAGCAACACCGGCAAGGCCGAGCAGATGATGCGCCATATCGCCGAGCTCGAAGGGGTGCCCCCGCGGCGGATGGTGGTGATCGGGGACGCCGTGGATGACGCGGTGGCGGCACGTCATGTGGGGGCGCGGGCCGTGCTCTACACGGGCGGTTCGCACAGCCGGGTCAGTCTGGAGGCGGCCGGGGTGCCGGTCGTGGACACGCTCGAGGAGGCCGTACGGGAGGCCGAGCGCATGGCCGACGAGTAAGCCGGAGCGGCGCGTCGGGAGTCAGCCTTGGGGCGCTGGGCGGGGGCCGCCGCTAGGGGCCACCCGGACTCCTCGGGGCCCGTCCTGGACTTCCTCGGCGTCCGTCTCAGGCTCTTCACCACCTCGTGCGCCCCCTCTTGCCTCCATACGCCCCCGCGCGGCCACAGCCCCCCACCACCCCTCACACCACCGGCGCCTTCGTCCGCAGCACCGCCAGGAACTCCCGCATCCACGCCGGATGGTCCGGCCAGGCCCGTGAGGAGACCAGCGAGCCGTCGACCACGACCTCCGCGTCCTGGTACTCCGCCCCGGCCGCCTGCATGTCCGGCTCCAGCGCCGGATACGCGGTGACCCGCCGCCCGCTCAGGCCGCCCACGGCCGCCGTCAGCAGCGGGCCGTGGCAGATCTGCGCCACCGGCTTGTCCGCGTCGAAGAACGCCTTGCAGATCTTGCGCAGCTCGGGGTCGTTGCGCAGATACTCCGGGGCCCGGCCGCCCGGGATCACGAGGGCTCCGTACTGACCTGGGTCGACCTCGGAGAAGGCGAGGTCGGCGGGGAGCGTGTAGCCCGGCTTCTCGGTGTAGGTGTCGAAACCCTCCTCGAAGTCATGGACCACGAGGCGCAGCGTCTTGCGGGTCGGGGCCGCGATATGGACCTCGTACCCTTCCTCGCGCAGCCGCTGGTAGGGGTAGAGCACCTCCAGGGATTCGGCCGCGTCGCCGGTCACCAGAAGGATCTTCGCAGTCATGTCGCCCGTGCTGCCTGTGCCGTCCGTGCCGCCGGTGCCACCCATACCGCCCACCTCCACGTTCACGTCCACGCTTACCACCGTCCCGATCACGGTGCACCCGCGCCGGCGCGTTGCCAAGAGGGCATGATCCGCACATCATCCGTTCGCGCGCGCCTGTGGTCGCTGTCCATTTCGTCAAACTTCAGGGCTCGGTTTTGTACACGAACGGCTCATGACGACCCCCTGGGGAGGAGCGATAGCCTTACTGCGTGATCAGCGCGATAGTCCGTGAGGGCAACGAGGCCCTCGCTCCGCGCCCGGAGCCCCACCGGCCCCGGGCCCGAGCCGCCGCTGACCCGTGGCGCGTGGGTTCTTGGTCACTTACGGCCCAGTACACCCCGGCCATTCCCCGATCCGGCATACCGTCGTCAACGACCGGATTTTTCGCGTCGCGGCGTCATGCCACCGCCATCGATGTCACGCAACGGCGCGCGAC
The DNA here is from genome assembly GCF_042868035.1 of Streptomyces sp. NPDC007875. NCBI lineage: Bacteria > Bacillati > Actinomycetota > Actinomycetes > Kitasatosporales > Streptomycetaceae > Streptomyces > Streptomyces sp. NPDC007875. The sequence continues at coordinate 19,468 of NZ_JBIADZ010000025.1, forward strand.
AGGAGCCAGAGGACATGCAGACCAAGCTGGACGAAGCCAAGGCCGAGTTGCTCGAACGGGCCGCCCGGGTCGCTGAGAACAGCCCTGCCGGGGGAAAACCGGTTCAGGGCCCAGGACCGGAGACCCTGACCGCATACCTCCAGCACTACTACCTGCACACGCCTCCGGAGGACCTCGCCGACCGCGACCCGGTTGACGTCTTCGGTGCGGCGCTCTCCCACTACCGGCTCGCCGAGGTGCGTCCGCAAGGCACGGCGAACGTCCGTGTGCACACCCCGACCGTCGAGGAGCACGGCTGGACCTGCAGCCACTCCGTGGTCGAGGTGGTCACCGACGACATGCCGTTCCTGGTCGACTCGGTCACCAATGAGCTCACCCGCCAGGGGCGCGGCATCCATGTCGTGATCCACCCGCAGGTGATCGTGCGCCGTGACATCACCGGCAAGCTGATCGAGCTGCTCGATGTCTCCCCGGACGCCCCGGCCAGGAAGAAGCTCCCGCATGACGCGGTCGTGGAGTCCTGGATCCATGTCGAGACCGACCGCGAGACCGACCGCGGCGATCTGAAGCAGATCACCGCCGATCTCCTGCGCGTCCTGTCCGATGTCCGCGAGGCGGTCGAGGACTGGGAGAAGATGCGCGAGTCCGCGCTGCGCATCGCCGAGGGCCTGCCGGACGAGCCCAAGGCCGCCGAGGTCCGCGAGGAGGAGGTCGAGGAGGCCCGTGAGCTGCTGCGCTGGCTCGCCGACGACCACTTCACCTTCATCGGCTTCCGCGAGTACGAGCTGACCCAGGTCCCCACCGAGGCCGGTGGCGAGGAGGACGTGCTGACCGCGGTGCCCGGCACGGGCCTGGGCATCCTCCGCTCCGATCCGCAGCACAAGGACAGCGACGAGAGCACCCACGGGGGCCCGGGGTCGCCGTCCTTCAACCGGCTTCCGGCCGACGCCCGCGCCAAGGCGCGTGAGCGCAAGCTGCTGGTGCTGACCAAGGCGAACAGCCGCGCCACCGTCCACCGCCCCTCGTACCTCGACTACATCGGCGTGAAGAAGTTCGACGCCGAGGGCAATGTGATCGGCGAGCGCCGCTTCCTGGGGCTGTTCTCCTCCGCCGCGTACACCGAGTCGGTGCGCCGGGTCCCGGTCATCCGCCGCAAGGTCGTCGAGGTGCTCGCGGGCGCGGGCTTCGCGCCCAACAGCCACGACGGCCGGGATCTGCTGCAGATCCTGGAGACCTACCCGCGCGATGAGCTCTTCCAGACCCCGGTCGACCAGCTCCGCTCGATCGTCACCAGCGTGCTCTACCTCCAGGAGCGCCGCCGGCTGCGGCTGTTCCTCCGCCAGGACGAGTACGGGCGCTACTACTCCGCGCTGGTCTATCTGCCGCGTGATCGTTTCACCACCGATGTGCGGCTGCGGCTGACCGACATCCTGCTGGAGGAGCTGAGCGGCCGTCCGCCGGTCGACTTCACCGCCCTGCACACCGAATCGGTGCTCTCGCGGCTGCACTTCGTGGTCCGCCTCCAGCCCGGCACCGAGCTGCCCGACCTCACCGACGCCGATGTGGAGCGGATCGAGAGCCGGCTGGTCGAGGCCGCCCGCTCCTGGGCCGACGGCTTCGCCGAGGCGCTGGTCTCCGAGGTCGGCGAGGAGCGCGCGGCCGAGCTGCTGCGCCGCTATCAGCACGCCTTCCCCGAGGGGTACAAGGCGGACCACACCCCGCGCGGCGCCGTGGCCGACCTCCAGCACCTGGAGCGGCTGAAGGACCGGGGCAAGGAATTCGGGCTCAGCCTCTACGAGCCGGTGGGCGCGGCCCATGCCGAGCGCCGTTTCAAGATCTACCGGGCCGGGGCCCAGATCTCGCTGTCCGCGGTGCTCCCCGTGCTCAACACCCTCGGCGTCGAGGTGGTCGACGAGCGCCCGTACGAGCTGCGCTGCTCGGACAAGACCACCGCCTGGGTCTACGACTTCGGGTTGCGGCTGCCCCTGCGCGAGGGCGAGGCGCTGGCCGACGACGCCCGTGAGCGCTTCCAGAACGCGTTCGCCGCGGTGTGGACCGGGCAGGCCGAGAGCGACAACTTCAACCAGCTGGTGCTGGGCGCCGGGCTGGACTGGCGGCAGGCGATGGTGCTGCGGGCCTACGCCAAGTATCTGCGGCAGGCCGGCTCCACCTTCAGCCAGTCGTACATGGAGGACACCCTCCGCAACAATGTGCACACCACCCGGCTGCTGGTCTCCCTCTTCGAGGCGCGGATGTCGCCGGAGCGGCAGCGGGCGGGCGTGGAGCTGACCGACGCCCTGCTGGAGGAGCTGGACGCGGCGCTGGACCAGGTGGCCTCGCTGGACGAGGACCGCATCCTGCGCTCCTTCCTCACCCTGATCAAGGCCACTCTGCGGACGAACCACTTCCAGATGAACGGGGACGGCAGGCCGCACGACTACCTGTCGATCAAGCTGGACCCGCAGGCCGTGCCCGATCTGCCCGCGCCCCGCCCGGCGTACGAGATCTGGGTGTACTCGCCGCGGGTCGAGGGTGTGCATCTGCGGTTCGGCAAGGTCGCGCGCGGTGGCTTGCGCTGGTCCGACCGGCGTGAGGACTTCCGTACCGAGATCCTCGGCCTGGTCAAGGCGCAGATGGTGAAGAACACCGTCATCGTGCCGGTGGGCGCCAAGGGCGGCTTCGTCGGCAAGCGGCTGCCGGATCCGTCCGTCGACCGCGACGCCTGGATGGCCGAGGGCATCGCCTGCTACAAGACCTTCATCTCCGGTCTGCTCGACATCACCGACAACCTGGTCGCGGGCCAGGTCGAGCCGCCCAAGGACGTGGTCCGCCACGACGGGGACGACACCTATCTCGTCGTCGCCGCCGACAAGGGCACCGCGACCTTCTCCGACATCGCCAACGACGTCGCCCAGGCGTACGGCTTCTGGCTCGGCGACGCCTTCGCCTCCGGCGGCTCCGCCGGATACGACCACAAGGGCATGGGCATCACCGCCCGCGGTGCCTGGGAGTCGGTCAAGCGCCACTTCCGCGAGCTGGGCCATGACACCCAGACCCAGGACTTCACCGTCGTGGGCGTCGGCGACATGTCGGGTGATGTGTTCGGCAACGGCATGCTGCTGAGCGAGAACATCCGGCTGATCGCCGCCTTCGACCACCGGCATATCTTCCTGGACCCCAACCCGGACGCGGCCACCTCCTACGCCGAGCGCCGCCGCCTGTTCGAGCTGCCGCGCTCCTCGTGGGAGGACTACGACACCGAGCTGCTGTCGGCGGGCGGCGGCATCCACCCCCGTACCGCCAAGGCCATCCCGATCACCCCGCAGGTGCGGGCCGCGCTCGGCATCGAGAAGCGGGTCGCCAAGATGACCCCGGCCGATCTGATGAAGACGATCCTCAAGGCCCCGGTCGACCTGCTGTGGAACGGCGGAATCGGCACCTACGTCAAGGCGTCCACCGAATCGCACGGCGATGTCGGCGACAAGGCCAATGACGCGATCCGGGTGGACGGCCAGGACCTGCGGGTCAAGGTCGTCGGCGAGGGCGGCAACCTGGGCCTGACCCAGCTGGGCCGGATCGAGTTCGCCGCGGGCGGCGGCCGGATCAACACCGACGCGATCGACAACAGCGCCGGTGTGGACACCTCCGACCACGAGGTGAACATCAAGATCCTGCTCAACGCCCTGGTCACCGAGGGCGACCTCACCCTCAAGCAGCGCAACAAGCTGCTCGCCGAGATGACCGACGAGGTCGGCGCGCTGGTGCTGCGCAACAACTACGCGCAGAACGTGGCCCTGGCCAACTCCGTCGTCCAGGCCCCCAGCCTGCTCCACGCCCACCAGCGGCTGATGCGCCGCCTGGGCCGGGAGGGGCGGCTGGACCGGGCGCTGGAGTTCCTGCCCACCGACCGCCAGATCCGCGAGCGGCTCTCCGCCGGGCGCGGTCTGAGCCAGCCCGAGCTGGCCGTGCTGCTCGCCTATGTCAAGATCACGGTGGCCGACGAGCTGATCACCACCGGGTTGCCCGACGATCCGTATCTGCAGCGGCTGCTGCACGCCTACTTCCCGCAGGCGCTGCGGGAGCGGTTCCCCGAGTACATCGACGGCCATGCCCTGCGGCGCGAGATCATCACCACGGTGCTGGTCAACGACACGCTCAACACCGCCGGGACGACCTTCCTGCACCGGATGCGGGAGGAGAGCGGGGCCTCCACCGAGGAGGTCGTGCGCGCCCAGACCGCGGCCCGCGCGATCTTCGAGCTGAACCAGGTGTGGGACGAGGTCGAGGCGCTGGACACGGTCGTCGACGCCGACATCCAGACCAGGATGCGGCTGCACTCGCGGCGGCTGGTCGAGCGCGGCACCCGCTGGCTGCTCAACAACCGGCCGCAGCCGCTGGCGCTCGCCGAGACCATCGACTTCTTCGGCGAGCGGGTCGCCGCGGTCCGGGCGCAGATGCCCAAGCTGCTGCGCGGCTCCGACATCGAGTGGTACCAGCGGATCTACGACGAGATCACCGCGGCGGGCGTCCCGGAGGACCTGGCCACCCGGGTGGCGGGCTTCTCCTCGGCCTTCCCGACGCTGGACATCGTCGCCATCGCGGACCGCACCGGCAAGGAGCCGCTGGCGGTCGCCGAGGTCTACTACGACCTGGCCGACCGGCTGCGGATCAGCCAGCTGATGGACCGGATCATCGAGCTGCCGCGCGCCGACCGGTGGCAGTCCATGGCCCGGGTCTCCATCCGCGAGGACCTGTACGCGGCCCAGGCCGCCCTGACCTCCGATGTGCTGTCGGTGGGCAACGGCGGCTCCACGCCCGAGCAGCGCTTCAAGGCGTGGGAGGAGAAGAACGCCGCGATCCTGCAGCGTGCGCGCACCACGCTCGATGAGATCCAGTCGTCGGAGACCTTCGACCTGGCCAATCTGTCGGTCGCGATGCGGACGATGCGGACGCTGCTGCGCACGCATAGCTGATCCTCCACCGAGCTGACACCGCGCCGCCCGGGGCCCCGCGCCCCGGGCGGCGCGGTGCGTCCGAGCCATGACCCGCGGCGACGCATGGCCCCTGCGCGGCACTTGTCCGCGACATCGGGCCAGGGCCCGGGTGTCTGGGGGCGCGGCGCCGTACGTCCGTGAAGCGCGGCGCCGCGCCAATGCGGAGGGAAGGCCGCGGGAGGAGGATGTGGCGGGCTCCGACGCCGCAGGCGGACTTCATGTCCGCCGGGGGCGTTTGTCACCCGCTTGGGCGCCCGTCCAACGACCGAGCGGGCATACCGGGACGAACCCACCTAGCGTGGGTGGTCAGTGAGTGCTTCGCACCTCGAACCGCCGTCGCGTCCCGAGGAGCCTTATGCCCCGCTTCACCATCGTCATCGCCGCCTATCGCGTCCAGGGCTATCTGAGCGCCTGCCTGGATTCCGCGCTGAGCCAGTCGTGTCAGGACGTGGAGGTGGTCGCCGTCGACGACTGCTCGCCGGACCACTGCGGCGCGATCATCGACGCGTACGCGGCGCGCGACAGCCGGGTCGTGCCCGTGCACCAGCGGGTCAACTCCGGGCCGGGCCGGGCCCGTAACGCCGGTGTCGAGCGGGCCCGCGGGGACTATCTGCTCTTCCTGGACGGGGACGACACCCTCGCCCCAGGCACCCTCCAGGGCCTCGCCGACCGGCTGGCCCTCACCCATGACCCGGACATCCTCTACTTCAACCATGTGCGCACCTACTGGTCGGAGCGCCGGGCCCCCAGCCTCTTCGGGGATCTGCTGGCATCGGCGGGCACCGATGTCTTCTCCGTCGTCGAACGCCCGGAATTCCTGCGGCTGTTCGCCATGTCGTCCAACCGCGTCTACCGACGGGATTTCTACACCCGTCATGGCTTCGCGTTCAGCGAGGGCATCTACGAGGACGCCCTGCTCTCGTACAAGACGATGCTCACCGCGCGGCGAATAGCGTGTGTCGACCTGGTGGGCCTGGAATACCGGCAGCGGCGGGTCGGGGCCAGTACGGGAAGCCCCGGGGAGAAGCACTTCGTCATCTTCCAGCAGTACGCCCGGCTCTTCGACTTCCTCGACGACCACCCGCGGCTGGACCCTTTGCGCCCGCTGCTCTTCGAACGGGCCGTCTCGCATTTCCTGTTCTGTCTGGACCGGACGTCCCGGGTGGCGACGGCGGACCGGCCGCGCTTCTTCGGACGGGCCGCCGCGTGGTACCGCGACCGGCTGCCCGCCGGGTTCACCCCGCCGGTCGAGGGCCGGTGGCGCTTCGAGGCGCTGGCGTCCGGCTCCTTCCTCCGCTACCGGGAACGCGAACTGGGAGTACGGGCGGCCGCCGGGGCCCGCAAGCTGCGCCGGACCGTCCGGCCGCCCCTGGCCGCACGCGCCAAGCGGGGCCTGTACCGGCTGCACCGCCAGCGCCCCGTGGACCCCCTGCTGGCCGTCTACTCCGCGTACTGGGGCCGTGGGGTGCTGTGCAATCCGGGGGCGATCTACTACAAGGCGCGGGAGCTGGCACCGGAGATCCACGGGGTGTGGGCGGTCAAGAAGTCGGAGATCGAGTCCCTCCCGGAAGGTGTCGACTACGTCGTCACCGGTACCCGCGACTTCTACCGCACGGTGGCCCGCGCGAAATACCTCATCAACAACGTCAACTTCCCCAATGAGGTGGTGAAACGGCCGGGCACGGTGCATCTGCAGACCTTCCACGGCACTCCGCTCAAATGCATGGGGCTGGACCAGCAGCACTATCCGGCCGCCGCGGGCGGCATGAGTTTCGGCAATCTGCTCAAGCGCATCGACCGCTGGGACGTCGCCCTCTCCTCCAATCCCCACTCCAGCCAGATCTGGGAGCGGGTCTATCCCGCCGCGTACCGGCTGCTGGAATACGGATATCCGCGCAATGACGTCTTCTTCACGGCGTCGGAGGAGGACATCCGGCGGATCCGCGGGGAGTTGGGCATCCCGGCCGGGAACACCGCCCTCCTCTACGCGCCCACTCTCCGCGACTACCAGAAGGGGTTCACCCCCCGGCTGGACCTGGAGCGGCTCAGCCGCGAACTCGGCCCGCGGACCACGCTGCTGGTGCGGGCCCACTACTCCTACCGGCCGCAGGACCAGCTGGCCCGGCTCCAGGAGGCCGGGCTGGTGATCGACGTCTCCCACCACCCGTCGGCGGAGCAACTGTGCCTGGCGGCCGACGCGCTGATCACCGACTACTCGTCGATGATGTTCGACTACGCCCTCCTGGACCGCCCCATCGTCATCTACGCCGACGACTGGGACATCTACCGGTCCTCCCGCGGGGTCTACTTCGACCTCCTCTCGGGATCTCCCGGCGAGACCCCGGGGGCCGTCGCCCGCACCGAGCGGGAGCTGGTCGAGGTCTTCCGCGAGGGCCGCTGGTGCGACGCGGACGCGAGCGCGCTGCGCACCGCCTTCCGGGCCCGCTTCTGCCGGTTCGACGACGGCCACGCCGCCGAACGGGTGGTACGGACCCTGATGCTGGGCCAGGACGACACGGCGCTCCCTCTCGCGCCCGCGCCGCGGACGCGGCTCCTGTCGGCCGGTGGCGACAGCACCCCGGCGGGGCCGCGCGGCGGCGTCCTCACCGCCGAGTGACCCCGACCCCCGACCCCGACCCGTCGAGAGCCCGGAGTCAGGAGGCCGTCATGCCCGCTGTATCCCGACCTCGTGTCAGTGTGATCATCCCCGCCTACAACGCCCTGCCGGAGCTGACCCGCGCCGTCACCTCCGCGATGGACCAGACCCTGGGCCCGGACCGGGTCGAGATCATCGCGGTGGACGACGGTTCGACCGACGGCACCGGCGAGGAGCTGGAGCGGCTCGCCCGCACCTGCTCCGCGCTGCGCGTCATCCACCAGGAGAACTCCGGCTGCGCGGGCATACCCCGCAACACCGGACTGGACCACGCCCGGGGCGACTTCGTCTTCTTCCTCGACTCCGATGACTATCTGGGGCCGGACGCGCTGCGCCGCATGGTCGCCATGGCCGACGCCCACGGCACCGACATCGTGCTGGGCAAGATCGCATCCGTCGGGGGACGGGCCGTGCCCCGGGCCGTCTTCCAGCACAACCAGCCCCGTACCGACGTCTTCTCCTCCCACGCCTATCTGACCCTGGGCCCGTGGAAGCTGTTCCGCCGCTCCCTCATCGAGCGGCTGCACCTGCGCTTCCCGCCCTACCGCAACTGCGAGGACAAGCCGTTCACCGCGGCCGCCTACCTCAACGCCTCCGGCATCTCGGTGGTCGCCGACTACGACTGCTACTACGTCCGCTACCGCGAGAACCGCAACAACCTCACCCTCACCGCCGCCGATCTCGCCCATCGCATGGACGGCACCCGGCTGTGCTTCGAGACCGTGGCCCGCTATCTGGAACCGGGCCCGCGCCGGGACCAGATCATGCGCCGCCATGTGGAGTGGGAGCTGTGCGGTCCGCTGCGCGCCCTGCTGCCCCGCGAGAGCGAACAGGAGGCGCGGGAGCGGTTCTTCCCGGAGTTCCGGCACTGGGCGAGGACGTGGGTGAGCGACGCACTCTTCCAGCGGCTCGACGCCCCTGACCGGCTGCTGATCCAGCTGCTGCGCGCCGACCGCTTCGAGGAGGTGCTGACCGTGGCCCGGAACGCGGGGCGGGACGGGCGGCGCGGCCATCTCGTCGACAAGGGCCGGGTCTACTGGCTCCATCCGTTCTTCCGGGACCATGCCGCCGCCGTCCCCGACGTCTGCTTCGACGTGACCGACCGGCTGCCGGTCCAGCACCACCTGGAGGCGGCGAGCTGGCACGGCGGGGCGCTGCGGCTGGCCGGCCACGCCTATATCGAGGACGTCGACGCCCTGGACCCGGCCACCGAGATCGTGCTGCGCAAGTACCGGGCCGACCGCCCCGAGGTGCGGCTGCCCACCACGCCGTGCCTCTCCGCCAACCCGCTGCCCGGGGAGGGGCGGCGGTACGGGATGGCGGGCTTCACCGCCGAGATCGACCCGGCCACCGCCGACGGCGGGGCCCCGCTGGAACGCGGGCTGTGGAACATCTACCTCGACGTCCGCGCCCAGGGCGTCAGCCGTACGGTGCGGTTCGGCAACCGCCGCGAGGGCGGTGAGGTCACCCATCCGTCCCGGCGCCGCGTCACCACGTCCCAGGGGGCGGAGGTGGTGGTGCCGTACTACACCCCGTACGGCAATCTCTCGCTCGATGTCGGCGAGGTCGCCCATCCCCTCGACCCGCCCTGCCAGGTGCTCCGGACCCTCTGGCGCACCCGGAGCACCCTGCTGGTCGGCGGACGGCTGACCGAGGAGGCCGTCCGGGACGGCGGGACGCTGCTGCTGCGCGCCGAGGGCGGGACGGGCACGGTGCACGAGCTGCCGGTGTGCTGTGAGCCCGGCGGCTCCTCGTCCGTCTTCACCGCCCGGCTGCCGGTCGGCAGGCTGGGGACGGGGCGCTGGACGCTGACGCTGATCATGGACGGCCCCGGCGAGGACGCGCCGCGCCGTGCCGCGGCCGTGCCGTACTTCGACCGGCTGGCCGCGACCCGCTGGCTCCGCTTCGGCTGCCGTCCGTACTACGCCAAGCCGGTGGCTCTGGGCCCGGCCCGGGCTCTCGGCCTGGAGGTGGCTCCGATCAAGGTCGCCACGGGGGTGCGGCGGCGGCTGCGGGGGTGAGCCACCGCCAACGCGGTCACCACCGCAGCCGGTTGCGTACGGCGGCGAGCAGCCGGACCGGCGCCACCCGCAGCTCCAACGTCACCTCGCCGCGCCCCATCAGCGGCTTGGCGTAGTACGGACGGCCGCGGCGCACCCAGCGGGCGCCGGGCAGCCGGGCGGGCGGCGGCACCGGCGCGGCGGGCGCGGGGCGCCCCGGGGCCTGGTCGCCGGGGCCGATGACGGCAAGCGTCACCGTCCAGCGGCCGCGGCCCAGGTCCCGCACCGGCAGCCGGGCGGTGAAGGCACCCGCCGGATGCCCCGCGGCGAACCGCACCGGATGGTCGAAAACCCTTCCGTCGGCGTGCTCGGCGCGCAGCCGCAGCAGCCGCCCGCGCGCCGGGGTGCCGGGCGGCAGCAGCCGTCCGGCGACGACCAGCGTGCCCTTGTCCGACGGATGCCATACGGCCTCGGTCACCTCGCAGGGCGCGCCGCGTGGGGCCGGGCCGATGTCGAGGGAGAGATTGCGGTACGGGCTGGTGAAGTACGGCGTGACCCGGGCGCGCAGCCCGGGCCCGGCGGCCACCACCCGGCGCGCGGTGCCGATGTCGAGGGTGTCGTCATGGCGGTTGCCGAACCGCACGGTGCGGCTGATGCCCTGGGCGCGGACGTCGAGGAAGACGTCCCAGACACCGGGACGCAGCGGTGCCCCGCCGTCGGCGGCGGCGATGTTCACATCGGCCGTGAACTCCGCCGGGTCGTCCTCCGCCGTGGCCACCGCCGGGATCCGCACCTCGTCCCGTGCCTCGCGGCGGCGCAGCACCAGCTCGGCGCGGTCCTCCTCGGGGTCGGTCTCCAGCCCGTTGATGGCCGCCCGGCCGCGCACCCGCAGGGTGCTGCGGTCGTGCCAGGCGGCGCCCGCGAGGTGGTGGCGGACCGGCAGCCGGTCGGTGACGTCGAAGCAGGCGTCGGGGACCTCGGCGTCGGGGTCGCGGAAGAAGGGGTGGAGCCAGTAGACGCTGCCCTTCTCGACCAGATGGCCGCACCGGGCGTCCCTTTTGGCGTTGCGCACGACGGACAGCAGATCCTCGAAGCGGCCGGTGCGCAGCAGATGGACCATCAGCCGCTCGGGGGCGGTGAGGGTGGGGAAGAGCGTGTCGGAGCAGTGGGCCAGCGCCCATCGGCGCAGCTCGGGCAGGAACCGCTCGCGAGCCTCGGTCTCGTCCTCGCGCGGCAGCGCGCGCAGCGCCGGGCACAGCTCCCGCCGGATGTGGTGGAGCATGACCGTGTCGCGGCGGGTGCCGGGCCGGGTGTGCCGGGCGGCGGTCTCGAACAGCGGCCGCATGGCGTCGACGCGGTCGGCGAGACCGGCGGCGGTATGGCCCCGGCCCGGGCCCAGGTGGTAGCAGACGTAGTCGGCGACGACGGAGATGCCGGAGGCGTTGAGATAGGCGGCCGCGGTGAAGGGCTTGCCCTCGCCGTGGTGGAGGTGGGCGGGGAAGCGCAGCCGGAGCCGTTCGATCAGGGAGCGGCGGAAGAGCTTGCAGGGCTCCAGAGTGGCGTAGGCGTGGGAGCTGTGGGCGTCGGTGCGCAGCTGGTTGTGGCGGAAGACCGCCTTGGGGACGCCGCGTCCGTCCGGGGAGACCATCTTGCCCAGGACCACGTCGGTGCCGTTCTGGTCCGCCATCGCGACCATGCGGCGCAGCGCGTCGGGGGCCAGGCGGGCGTCGGCGTCCAGGAAGAAGACGAAGTCGCCGCGGGCGCGGGCCAGTCCGGTGTTGCGGGGGCCGCCGGCGCCGCCGCGGCAGGAGTGGGGGTTGCGGACGACATGGAGCGAGGGGCAGCCGGCGGCGAGTCGGTCCAGCTCCTCCGCGGTGCCGTCGGCCGATCCGTCGTCGACGGCGATGATGTCGAGTCGGCTGAGCCCGAGGGTCTGCTCCATGGCGGAGGTGACGGCCCGGGTGATCCCGGGCATGGCGTCACGGGCGGGGACGATCACGCTGACACGGGGAGGCGGGCCGGGGCGGTGATTGCGCGGCATGCTGGCTCCGGAGGGTATGCGGGGGGCTCAGGAGGTGTGGGAGGGGGCTCCTGGGGACGGGGCCTGGGGTGGAAGCTCATGGTGAGGGCCTGGGGTGAGGTCCGAGTGTGGGATGTGCTGCTACCGGGTGACGTACCTGTGGGGTGACGTACGTGTGGGGTGAGGTACCTGTGGGGTGTCGTGCTATCGGATGACGTACCTGTGGGATGTCGTGCTATCGGATGACGGACCAGCGTCCGGCGCCGGGGGGCGGGGCCGTGTGGGGGTCACGCAGCCGGACGACCGTCTCGCTCTTCTCGGCGAGCGCGTCGACGGCGTCGGTGAAGCGCTGGATGGACGGTGGGGTGGTGGGGCCGAGCAGAAACTCCTTCACCTCGTGGCGGGCGGTGCGCAGCTCGTCGAGGCACGGGTCGAAGAGCGGGCGCAGGAGGTCCTGCATGCCGGATGCCCCGGGATCGAGCAGATAGGCCGCCCTGGCCACGACGTTCTGCCGCCGGAATTCCTCCTCGCCGAGCCCCGCCGGAACGGTGAGCGCGTACGGCTTGAGGGTGGCGAGGAAGTCGCCGACCACGTCGGAGAGATCGCCGACCAGCAGATCGGCCTGGTCGAAGCAGGAGTGGAGGGTGGGCATGTCCCCCTCGATCACCTGGTGGAGCCAGGGCGGTGAGGCCGCCCAGTGGGCCTGGTGCCACTGCCGCCGCAGGCCCTCGGCCTCGGTGAGCAGGGCCGGATCGGGTGCGGCGCGGTCCCGCGTGAGCATGGCCTCGTCAGCGTCCGCCCGGCGCAGCCGCGCGTCCAGCGCCGCGATGCGCTTGGTCAGCTCGGCGCGACGGCGGGCGTCCTCGGTGCGCTGCGCCTCGGCGTCCTCGGGCGCCTCGCCGAGGGCGTCCGCGGTGCGCCGCTCGTTCGCGGCGTGGATCAGGGCGACGATACGGCGGTGGGCGGCGCGGGCCTCGGGGGTGCGGTGGCCGGTGGGGGGATGCGGCCGGTAGAGCACCCGCAGGGGGCGTTCGCTGTCCAGCAGCGCCCGTACGATCGGCTCACCCGCGGCGCCGTCCCCGGTGGGCGCGTACAGCACGGTGGGCAGGGGTGCGGGGGTGTGGCCGGTTCCGGCGACGCGCAGTCCGTCGAGCTGGGGGCGGCCGATCTCCACGATGTCGGCGTCCTCGACGCCGACCGCGGCCTGGACATGGCGCCGGCGCCCCGCCTCGCCCGCGACCCACACCTGGTCGTAGACCTTGCTGTACGGATCGATCGCGGCGGCCTCGTCGCCGTCGCCCCCGGGAGCCAGGAAGACGTGCTGCATGGTGGGGATCCGCAGGAGGTGGATGTTCCGGCCGGTGTTGGCGGGGTAGAGCGCGACCCGCACACCGCCCAGGTCCAGCCGCGACAGATGCGCGGCGCTCGGCACGCACAGCACCGGCAGCGGGGTCGGCTCCAGGGCCTCCAGCAGCTCCCGTTCGCGCACGATGACCAGGGACGGGGTGGGCAGCGCGGCCACCGGCCCCAGCCATCGGGTGAGCTGGTCGGCGCGGTCGCGCGGACCGGAGAAGTACAGCACCGTACGGGGGCGCCGATGGATCAGCCAGGCGTCGACCTCGGCCAGCACCTGGGCGGCGCCGGGCAGTCGGCGGATGGCCCGGACGAGGTACGGAACGAGGGCCACCACCGTGATCAGGCAGGATCCGGCGGCCAGGGTGAGCGCCGCCACCACCCAGCGGGCGTCGCCGGTCATCAGCGACGCGGTCAGCCCGAGCAGGGCCGACAGCTCGTAGACCAGCATCCGCTGACCGGGCCATTCGGTGAGTCGGCGGGGCGGCCGGTCGCTGATGTCCAGCCGCCGCAGATCGATGTTGCGGGCCGCGACCGCGAGGGCGCGGCGCCGCCGGATCAGCGTGATGAGCGCGGCGTGCAGGGCCTGCCCGGCCAGCAGACACAGCACCAGCGTCATGGCCGCGGCCAGCCCGATGGGGCCGGTGACATGGAGTCGGCCGAGCAGCAGAAGCAGCAGGACGCAGCGGATCTCGAAGCGGGACGTGGCACCCATGTGCAGCCGCGCCAGACGGGCCATCAGCCCCGGTTCGGTGCGGTGCAGCAGCAGCTCACAGCCGCAGCCGGCCAGCCCCGCCGCGGCGAAGACCCCTCCCGCCCCGGTGAGCGCCGCCACCGCCAGGGTCACCAGACACCCGGTCAGCGCGGCGAAGGCCACGAGACCGCGGGGGTTTTCGATACCGAGGCGGTTCATGACGCGTGCCCTTCGCGGCGGATGTGTCGTCCTGACTGCACACTGTAGGCGAATAGTCGTATTTATGCCTTTTGTTGTCGTGTGGAGTGGATGAGGGTGAAGGCGAGGGCGAGGGCGAGGGCGAGGGTAAGGGTGCGGAAGCGTGCTGGAATCTCCGTGCCGACGGCGATCATGTTCCCGATGGCCGTCATGCTCGGGCTGGGCCTGTGGGGCCTGGACCGGGGCACGATGTGGCGTGATGAGTCCGCGACGTACCAGATGGCACGGCGGACCCTCCCTCAGATCCGCGACGCACTCGGCACCGTGGACGCCGTCCACGGCCTCTACTACCTCCTGATGCACCCACTGCTGGCGCTGCACCCCTCCGAGGTGACCATGCGTCTGCCCTCGGTCCTGGCCGCCGTGGCCACCACCGCCCTCGTCGCCGCCCTCGGCTGTCGCCTAGCCCGCCCCCGGGTGGGCCTGTGGGCCGGCCTGCTCTACGCGGCCACGCCTGTGGTCACCCACTACGCCCAGGAGGGCCGCTCCTACGCACTGGTCGCGGCGGGCGCGGCGTGGGCGACGTATCTGCTGGTGGGCGCGGCGGGGCTCGGCCCGGGGGCCGGTCGGGTGGGCGCCCGGGGGGCCACTTCGGGGGGCGCCCCGGCGGACCGGCCTGCGCCGGGGCAGGCGCCCACGCCCGGGTTCGGGGCGGTGTCCCGAGCGGCTGGGCCTGCCGGAGCGGCAGGGCCGGACCGAGCGGCCGGGGAGGCGGACCGGGCGGCGTCGGGCGCACGCATCCGTTCGGCCGTACTGGTCCGCGGCGGCGTGCCTCGCGTCGCGCGGGCCGCCTCGGCACCGGGCCCGGAGCGGGCGGCGTCGGGAGCGGGGTGGCGGTGGGCGGCGTACGGAGGTGTCGTGGCCGTGACCGCGCTGCTGCACGTTTTCGCGGTGCTCATGCTCGCCGCGCACGCCCTGACGCTGCTCGTCTCGCGCGCCCCGCGCCGCGTGTGGTGGGGCTGGGGGAGCGCGGCGGCCGGGGCGGTGGGCGCGGTGGTGCCACTGGCGGCGCTGGCCCGGCGGCAGAGCGCGCAGATCGCCTGGATCCGCCATCCGACGCCGGGTCGGCTGTGGGCGGTGGTCGAGGAGTTCGCGGGGCCCAGCGCACTCGTCCTGGCCCTCGACCTCCTGCTGATCGCGGTCTCTGTGGTCCGCCCCCGATGGCGTTCGCTGACCGCGGTGGCCTTGCCCCTCTTCTGCGTCCCGCCCGTCCTCCTCTTCGCCCTCGCCCTCCACCGCCCCTGCTTCCACGAGCGCTATCTCCTCTTCGCCCTCGCGGGCATCCCCCTACTGGCGGCGGCGGGGGTGGACCGGCTGGCGGGGGTGCTGACCAATCGGCCTCGCGCCGTGGTGGGCTGGCGTCGGGCCGTGGTGGCGGCGGCCGGGGTTCTTGCGGTCGGCTGCGGCTTCGTCTGGCAGCTCCCGCTGCACCAGCGGGAGCGGGAGCCGTTGAGCCGTCAGGACGACCTGGCGGCGCTGGCCGAAGCGGTGGGCAGGCTCACCCGGCCGGGTGAGCCGGTGCTGTACGACCCGCCCAAGGAACGGCGGATCGCGATCGCCTATCCGCGCCCCCTTGCCGGGCTGCGCGACATCGCGCTGGGCACGCCCGGCCCCGCCTCCGGCACGCTCTACGGGGTCGACGTCGGCCCCTCCGAGCTGCTGCGGCGGCTCGGCGGGGCGCGGTCGGCATGGGTGATCGCGGCCGATGAGCCGGAGACACGCCGGGCGAAGGCGACCGTGCTGACCGGGCGCTTCCAACTGGCGTACTCGCTGTGCCTCCCCGGCATCCGGCTGGAGCACTATGTGCGGGCGGGGCCCGCCCGCTGAACGGAGCGCCCAGAGGGTCCCGAGGGCCCGGGGGTGTCACCGCTGAGCGAGGACCTCCGGAGTTCCGCTGCCCGAAAGCAAAGTCCCGAGGCTACGGCGGTCACCCGCCCGGCGAGCCGCTGTTGCGGGCCTCGCTGGTTACCCGCGGGGTGAACCGTTCCCCGAAGGCCCTGCCGGTCACCTGCGTGGTGAACCGCTCCCGGGGGCCCCGCTGATGGCCCGCACAGCGGATCGCCCCGGGGTTCGGGGCGGAGCCCCCTGGTTCGGGAAGGGGCGGGGTGGGGGGAAAGCCAGGGCCCGCCCGCGACCAGCGAACCCCCACCGCGAGCCCCACCTCCACCCCACCCCCCCACCCCCTCACCCCCGCAACGAACCACTGCCCGTCGCCTGGGCACCAGGCGCGCGCCGCGCCGGGACCACGGCACGCCGGGCAAGCGCGGCCGCACCCGCCAACCGCAGCAGCCCCGTCCGGGGCACCCGCGTCGCACCCCGCGGCGAGCGGTACGGCGCGTTCCAGCCGTAGGGGAACGACGCCTTGTCGGTGCTGATGATGTTGGTCGTCTCGTCGCACGCCAGAATCGCGATCAGCCACCGCCGCACCGCCCGGTGGAAGGCGGGGGTCAGCGGCCGCGGGGCCAGCAGCCAGTCACGGCACTGCCCGCTCACCGCGGACCGGTAGGTCGTCTCGTCGTAGCGGTGCCAGGGCGACTCCGGGGTGATCGGGTGGAGGGCGTAGTCCATGGCGGTCAGTGGCACGAGGGCGGTGCGCAGCGCGTTGTGGTCGGCGCCGGGGAGGAGTTCGCAGACGATCCAGGGACGGTGGCGGCGGATCGTCTCGTACGACCCGCGCAACACGGCCGCCTCGAGCGTCTCCACGTCGATCTTGATCAGATGCGGGGTGATGCCGCGTTCCCCGGTGAACGCGTCGACCGTCGTGACGGGCACCGTGACCGACTCGGTGTGCCGGCGGTGGGCCGGGTTGAGCGAGTTGGAGGACTCCGACTTGTGGGAGAAGTACAGCTCGGCGGTGCCCGGTTCGGCGGCCAGCGCGGTCTGCTGCACCTCGAAGCCGAGGCGGTTGCAGTCCCGGATCCGGCGGCACAGCGCGGCCGTCTCCGGGGTCGGCTCGAAGGCGATGGCCCGCGGCCCGCGCCCGCCGTTCCCGTACACCGCGCTGATCAGCGCCGAGTACAGCCCGATGTGCGCGCCGATGTCGTACACCGCGCTGCCCTCGGGCGCCTGCTGAGCCAGGGCCAGCAAGGTGGCCTGGGTGGTCGGCTCGTAGCCCGCGAGCCCGGCGCGCCGCAACTGCCGCTGCACGGCGGTCTGTTTGCGGCTGAGTACATTGAGCGCCCGCGGATACGGCCCGCCCGCCTCGAGGACGTCCGGGTTCAAGGGAAGGGTGATGGCGAGGGGCATGGCTGCCGCGTCTCCTGTCGGGTGACGGCCCGCTCCAGCGGGCTGGGGAGGGGGAAGTAGGCGTCGAGGAAGGGGCGGACCAGAGCCAGCTGGTCCTCGAGGTCGTGTTCGGAGGAGACCGTGTCGTTGAGGCAGAACGCCTGGCAGTGGCGCGCCCGCAGCAGTTTGGCCAGCCGGGCGCGGATGGTGGGCTGGGCCAGGTCGAAGTAGTCGTAGC
The DNA here is from genome assembly GCF_042868035.1 of Streptomyces sp. NPDC007875. Taxonomy (NCBI): domain Bacteria; kingdom Bacillati; phylum Actinomycetota; class Actinomycetes; order Kitasatosporales; family Streptomycetaceae; genus Streptomyces; species Streptomyces sp. NPDC007875. The sequence goes on from NZ_JBIADZ010000025.1 coordinate 36,906, forward strand.
GCAGCTGGGCGGGGACCGCGCGTCCGGTCAGGAAGGCGTAGTAGTGGTGGAGCGAGGACGGTACGGAGATGTCCGACGTCGACCGCACCCGGCTGGCCATGGTCGCGCGGACCGCGTCGGGGAACTCCTTCTCGATCTCGGCCAGGACGCTGGTGCGCAGGGCGTGCGGGGTGTGCTTCATCTTCTGGGTGACGGCCGGGCCGAACCGTTCCTCCAGCAGGGCCCGGTTGTTCTTGCCCGCCGCCGATACGGGGACGTCGCCGGGACCCACGGGGGTCAGCGGGATCAGCGCGCGGGACGGGAAGAACTTGGAGACGCCGTTGGCCAGGAAGAAGTCCTGCGGGGTGACCGGCGAGCCGAGGAAGACGTCGTCGTTGAAGTAGAGGAAGTGCTCGGCGAGCCCGTCGATGTGGTGCAGCCGGGTCTCGATGGCGTGGGAGTTGAAGGTGGGCAGCACACTGTCGTCGTCGAAGATGTCGTGGTGGTCAATGACGGTGATCCCCGGGTGGGAGACCGCGAGCCAGGCGGGCACCTGACGGTCGGTCACCAGATAGATGTGGCGCACCCAGGGGGCGTACATGTAGAGCGAGCGCAGGGAGTAGCGCAGCTCGTCGCGGTTGGCGTAGCGCGCGGCGTTGGCGGCCTGGGCGTGATAGCCCGCACCCGCGAGGGCCGCCCGCCGCCGCTGCCACTGCGGATCCGAACCGTCGACCCAGGTGTAGACGACATCGATGGGGAAGCGGACCTCGTCCGGCAGCCGGGTGAGGAACTCCGGGCGGGTGCGCACCAGCGGCCCCGGCTGCCAGCCGATGGCCGGGGCGAGCCGGGTGAACAGCTGGTCGGGGGCGCGGACCGGCTCGCCCACCAGCGGCACCGAGGCGGTGGTGCGGTTGAAGCGCGGCGCGATCAGCACCCCCTCCTCACCCTGCCCGCCGGGCTCCCAGAACTCGATGTCGCAGCCGTGCGCCGGGCCGAGGACCAGCCGTCCATCCGGCCCGGCGTGGAAGCGGGTGAAGCGGACCACGGGGGCGGCGGCCAGCCGCCGCCAGGCCCGTCGCGTACCGCCGAGCCGGGGCGGGGCCGTCGCCCGGCCCCGCCGCGGGGGCAGGGAGACATACCCGGCCTCCTCGGCGCACAGCGCGGACAGCGCCTTGACCACCTCCGCGCGCTGATCGGCCCGGACGCCCACGGCCGAGCCGACGTTGCTGTAGCAGCGGACCACGAAGTGGTCGATCCGCGCCCCGTCCAGGGCCTCGCACACCAGCCGCAGATTCTCTCCGCGCGCGAACAGCGGGGTGGGGGAGGGGGCCAGGGTCGCCACGAGGGCGCCCCGCCGGCTCGCGATCACCATCCGGTTGCCCCCCGCCAGCAGCCCGGCCCGGCGCATCCGCCGCCGCGCCCGGCGCAGCCGCAGCGCGCCGGAGGCGGCCGACAGCCCGCCGAGGCCCCGCATGGCCGCCCGGCGCAGCCCGGGGCCGGTCACGGCGACGACCGCGCGGCGCAGTGGCAGCGGGACCGTACGCCGGTATCCGCGCACCAGCGGCGGCGGGTCGGCGAGCCAGGGGCGGGGGGCGGCGGGCGGTGCGGTGAGGGGCATCGTGCGTCCTGGGTCGGGGCGTCGGGACGGCGGGCGCGGGGTCCTCGCGGTGGATGGGGCGCGGGGGCCGGTGGAGTTGGCGGGGGCTAGTGGGGGCGGCTCCGGTGGGGGAGTGAGGTGGCGGGCGCGGTGGCGGGGGTGGCGACCGGTGAGGCGGTCGGTGGGCCGGTCGGTGCGGCGCACACCACCCCGGCCCGCCGCGCCGTCCGGGGCTCGGCGGGCCGGTCGGGACCGGCGGGACCGGCAGCACCGGCGGGACCGTTCGGAAGGGTGCGGACGGCGGCGGGGGCCGGGCGGCGCTCGGCGAGCGGGACGACGGGCGGCAGCAGTGCGTGGCGCTCGCCGAGGAACACCCGGCGCACCACGCGTTCGGCCGCCCGCCCGTCGTCGTACGGGCAGAAGCGGGCCCGGAACGCGGCGCGCAGCGCGGCCGAGCGCGGACCGCACCAGGCGCCTCCGGCGAAGAGGGCGATCAGCTCGTCCTCGGTGCGGGAAACCGGGCCGGGCGGGGCGGCGGTGATGTCGAAGTAGGCGCCGCGGGCGGCGCGATAGGCGTCCCAGTCGTCGGCGTGGATGACGATGGGGCGGTCGAGGTTGGCGTAGTCGAACATGAGGGACGAGTAGTCGGTGATCAGCGCGTCGGCCGCCAGACACAGCTCCTCCACCCGGCCGTGCCCGGAGACGTCGAGCACCCGGCCGTTCCCCGGGACGTCGAGCCCCCGCCCGCTGGGGCTCACCGCGCCCGTGGCCGGGGCATGGAAGTAGTGCGTCCTGACCAGCAGGGTGAACCCGGGGCCCAGCGCGCGGGCCACCCGCTCCAGATCCAGCCGTGGCACATAGCGGCGCTGGTAGTCGCGGTGGGTCGGCGCGTACAGCACGGCGACGGTACCGGCGGGGATGCCCAGCCGGGCGCGCAGCCGGGCCACCTCGTCCTCGGTGGTGTGCTGGAAGACGTCGTTGCGCGGGGCGCCGTACGGGAGCGTGGTGTAGCCGGAGGGGTAGACCCGCTCCCAGACCAGGGTGGTGTGGCGGTTGGCGGAGAGGCTGTAGTCCCAGCGGTCCACCCGCTCCAGCAGCCGGCCGAAGTCCATGCCGCGGGCGGCGGCCGGGCGGTCCCGCAGATCCAGGCCCATGTGCTTGAGCGGGGTGCCGTGGTGGGTCTGGAGATGGATCTGACCGGGCCGTTTGCGCATCCCCTGGGTGAAGTTGACGTTGTTGACGAGGAAGCGGGCGCGGGCCAGCGCCGTCCAGTACGCGGCCGAGCCGGGGTGCAGCCGCCGCACCCCGGGCGGCAGGGTGTGCGCGTACTCGGGGGTGGTGATCCAGGCGGTGCGCACCCCCGGCGCCAGCTCACGGACCTTCGCCTCGATGGCCGCCGGATGGCAGGCGTAGCCCCGGTGCCAGTACGCGGCGAAGACGGCGAGCCCGGGATCGACGGGCCGGCACCGCTGCAGCCGGTAGTGCAGCCACAGCGCCGCCGCGCGCGCCCTCGCATACGCCGTACGGCCGCAGCCGGCGGTGCGGCGGCGCAGCCGGTCGGCGCCGCGCAGCAGCTGGTACGCCCGGCGGGCGCCCAGCCGCAGCAGCAGACCCCGCCACCGGGCGCGGCCGGACGGGGTGGCCGCGCCGAGCGGCCGGTAGCGGCGGTGGTGCGCGCCCGCCCGGCGGAAGAACTCGGCCCGGGCCCGCACCGGCAGCCGCCCCGGCGCGGCGGCGATCACACCGAAGTGGTCGACCATCCGCTGGAACAGCGCCGGGCGCCAGTGGGCCAGTCCGGGCCGGGCGTCGAGAAACCGGAACACCCGGTCGTACTGCTCGAACACATCGAGGTGGCGACGGCTGGTGGTGCGCAGGATCCCGCCGCGCCGCCGCTGCCGGTAGTGGACGCACACCCGGTCCAGGACGGCGATGGACTCGGCGGTGAGCAGCACGGGGAAGGTCCAGGGGGTGTCCTCGTAGAAGCCGGGCGGAAAGGCGAAGCCCTCCTTACGGACGAAGTCCCGGCGGTACGCCTTGTTCCAGGCGACCATCAGCAGCCGCAGCAGCTCGGGCCGCTGGTCGAGCCGGAAGACCTGACGGGTGTGAGGGTCCTCGGGATCTTCGGGATCCCCCTGCCGGAGCAGCTCGGCCCGGACGTTCCGCACGGCCTCGCCCGTCCAGTCCACGCGCGCGTAGTCGAAGACCAGCACCTGCGGCTCGCCGGTCCGCGCCAGCCGGTCGGCGATGGCGCGCAGCGAGCAGGGGGCGAGGGTGTCATCGCCGTCGAGGAAGAGCAGATAGTCGCCGGTGGCCCGGCGGATCCCGGCGTTCCGGGCCCGGCCGAGCCCCGCGTTCTCCGGCAGGTGGACGGGCCGCACGCGGGGGTCGCGCGCCGCTGCCTCGTCGATGATCGCGCCGCAGGCGTCCGGGGAGTGGTCGTCGACCGCGATCAGCTCGAGGTCCGTGAAGTCCTGTTCCAGCACGGACCGCAGACAGTCGTTCAGATACGGCTGGACCTCGTATGCGGGCACGATGACGCTGAACCGGGGCACGGGGCATCCCATCGGTCGACGCGGCAATGATGATTTCTCACACCATCATCTGAACGTCTGTCAGATGGGGCGGCGACGTGGCGGACCGCCCCGCAAAAGCCCCCCGTTCGGCCCAATGCCCGGCGGCTTCCGTGGTTGCGCTCGGCCTGGGGGCCTCCCCGGACGGGGCTTTCCCGTCGCCCGCTGCGCTCAGGTCCCTGCCCTCAGGAAACGGCTGTCCTGCGGTTGACTATTCCACTGTGAAGAACTAGTTTCCAATCAGGAAACTGGTTCGGTTGAAGCATGCGCAAGCTCCTGGAGGTACCCCATGTCCGACCGTGTGACCCCGCCCGCCGAGGCCGCTCGCGCACTGCGCGACATCGAGCGACTCCGAGCCCAGGGCCGCGCCTCGGAGCAGGAATCCCGCTGGGTCAGCGTCGTGTTCGGCGTCGCGCTCTTCGCCGAGCTGGCGGCACCCGACTTCTTCGGTGACGACGTGCGCTCCGGGATCTCCCTGGCGGTCACCGCACTGATCGTGGCGTACGCGGTGATGCTGCGAACCCCCCGCGGCGGCGCCCTCCTGGGCCGGCCCACCCGCGTGCGCAGGAGCGAAATCTCCCCGCGTTTCGCGCGGCTGGCCCAGCTGACGATCGTCGCCGTCGTGCTGCTCGGCTTCGTCGGGGCACGCTTCCTGCCGGACCACCTGTTCCCGTACGCGGGGACGGTGGCGGGTGCGGTGCTCGGCGCCACCCTCATCGTCTTCGGCCGCAGTCTGCAGCGGGGGCTGAACTCCCTGGCGATGCGCGGCGACGGTAACGACGGCATGAACGGTCTCGCCCATGGATCCCGCTGACTTCGACACCGCCCTGCTCGACCCGACGCGGCTGTCGATCGTGTCGCTGCTGGTGAGTGTGGAGTGGGCCGAGTTCGGATGGGTGCGCGAGACGGTGGGCATGTCGCCCTCCGCGCTCTCCAAGCAGGTCAGCACGCTCGAGGCCCGGGGCTATGTCGAGGTGAAGAAGGGCTACGTGGGCAAGCGCCCCCGCACCTGGCTCGCCCTCACCCCGACCGGACGGGCCGCACTCGAAAGACATGTGGCGGCGCTGCACCGCGTCGTGGAGGAGTCGCAGCGGGCGGCCGCGGAGCGCCCCGACGCCTGATCAGCATTGGCGGGGCCGTTCCGCGGATGGATCGCATGCGTGCGCCGCCAAGGCGGGCGTCTGGTCCGGGCCGGGGGAGCTGACGTTCCCGTCGTTGGCTGCCCGGCCGCCGACGCGTCGGACGGCGCGCGTGGGGCGCCCCAGGGCGACGCCCGCCAGGACCATGGCCAGCCCGCATATTTGCTGCATGGTCAGCGCCTCTCCGGCGAGCGCCGTGCCGAGCAGCACGCCCGTCACGGGGTTGAGGAGTCCGATCAGGCCCACGGTGCCCGCGGGCAGATGGCGCAGTCCGGTGAACCAGGCGGTGAAGGCCAGGGCGGTGGCCACCAGGGCGACGTAGCAGAACGCGATGCATACGGATGGCGAGAGCGCGGGCGGAGTGCCCTCCACGGCCGCGGCCACCGGAAGCAGGAACAGCCCTCCTGCGGTGAGCTGCCAGGCGGTCGAGGCGAGCAGATCGGCGTTGCCGCTCCACCGCTTGGTCAGGACGTGGCCGAAGGATGACACCAGTACGGCGGTCGCCGAGGCAAGGATCCCCGGCACGCTCGCCCCTGCCCCCATGAGCAACATGAGACATACACCGGCGAGCCCGATCACGGCACCGGACAGGGGCGCGGCCCGGGGCCGCTCGGCCACCAGGGGCCATGCGATGAACATCATCGTCAGCGGGGACACCGCCATGACCGTCGAGGCGACGCTCGTCGGCAGCAGCTGCGAGGCGGCATAGACCAGGACGAAGAACACGCTCACATTGAGCAGCCCCAGCACGGCGGACCGCCACCACCACACGCCACGAGGCCGTCGCCGCCGCACGGCCAGCAGCGCGAGCCCCGCGGGCAGCGCCCGCAGGGCGGCCCCGTACAGCGGGTGGTCCGCCGGGAGGAACTCACGGGTGACGAAGTAGTTGGCCCCCCAGGCCACCGGCGCGACCGCGGTCAGCGCCACCCAGCGCACACTAGCTTCCATGGAAGACAATATAGCTTCCCAGGAAGCTATATTGTCTTGAGGATGGAGGATCGACGACCGATGGACCATGTGGCCCGTATCCAGGCAGAGTGGCGCCGCGAGCGACCCGAGCTCGATGTCACCCCGCAAGGAGTGATCGGCCGACTGCATCGCCTGGCCGACCGGCTCGGCGAAGAACTCCGCCTCGTCTACAGCCGCTACGGCTTGAGCGAGGGTGAGTTCGATGTGCTGTGCGCCATCCGCCGCGCAGGCGAGCCGTACGAACGCGCACCCGGCGAACTCGCCGTGCACACCATGGTCACCACCGGTGCGATGACGAAGAGAATCGATCGCCTGGAGCGCGCCGGCCTTGTCACCCGCCGCCGCTCCACCGGCGACCAACGGGGCCGGATCGTCGCCCTGACCGGCCCCGGACTGGAGCTGATCGACCGAGCCTTCGCCGACCACATGCGCAACGAACGCCGCCTGCTGGATCTCCTGACGCCCACCGACGCTTCGGCGCTGGAAACGCTCCTGACGACGTGGCTCTCCTCCATGGAGCACCTCCACACGTCCGACAGCGACTGACCCACCCGCCGCTCAGCAGGCCGTCCGCAGATCCTCCCCGGAGGCGGCGGCCGTGGGTTCTTCGTGTGCCGCTCGGCAGTCGCGGCAGCGGCCGTCGTTCGCGGAGCGGAAGGCGCGGTCGCAGCCGTCGCAGGTGCGCCAGGGGAGGACGGGCGGTGGGCTGGGCGGGGCGATCGGGGCGGGTACGGGGAGCGGAGGTTCGCTGAGACGGAAGGCGAGGATGCGGGCCGGGCGGGTCAGCAGGCGGTCGGGGAGTCGTGCGGTGAGCGCACGGGTGATCTGCGCGGGTCCCACCCCTGCGGCCAGCCATTGGCTGACGGCGGGTGCGAGTTCGGCCACGTCCCGGCGGGACAGGATGAGCCGGGGGTCGGCGATGCGCAGCGAGGTGAGGATGGCGACGGCCTGTTCGTCGGCGTCGGTGAGTGAGGGCGGGGGCGGGGTGGGGCTGGTCTCGGCAGCGGCTTCTGGCCCGGGTGCGTGCGGTGTTGTCTGCGCGGCGGGTGCCTTCTGCGCCCCGTTCGGTCGGGGCCTTCGGGGACGCGGTGGGGTGGGTGAGCCACCGCCCCTTGGGACGTTGTAGAAGTAGGTCCGGGTGCGGATGACGCCCCCGGGGCCGCGTTCCCGCCGTCGCTCCAGGTAGCCGGCGGACTCCAACTCCCGCAACGCCCGTGAGATCAGGATCTCGCCCTCGGTGAAGTGCTCGCACAGTGCGGCGATGCTCACGGGTGTGCCGTCGGGGAGTGACGAGATGTACGCCGCGACGCCGATCGTGACCGCGCTTCCGCGCCGCTGCGCGAGGGCGTTGGCGATCACGGTGAAGTCGGCGGTGAGCTGGGTACGGACGTGGATCACGCCGGAGGTCGGAGCTCCGGCGTCGGCGCGCGGGTGCGCGTTAGACTGCGGCTCAGCCATTCGGGAAGGTCCTGCTTCCTGATCGGTCAGGCCCTCGATCGGGATTGCCGTCCCGGCCGGGGGCCGTTGTCTGTTTACGGTTGTGTTGCGGTGAACGTAACGACCGGTGTACTTCGCCCGCAAGCTGGTCACTCGTACGGGTGACCAGGAGGAAGGGTGGGTGGGCGGGTAGTTCTTTATCCCGGTTCTGCGGGGGAGTTCGTGGCCCGCCGGACCCTCGCGTACGAGGGTCCGGCGGGTCCGGAACGACCACGCCGACCGGCCCCCTCGCCGACTCAGGGACGGCGGCGAGAGGCTGTCCGGCTTGGTTACAGCCCGACCGGGTTGAGATAGGTGGCCGGGTGGGTGGCGCCGTCCTGCTTGAGGATCTGGCCGCCGAAGGGCCACTTCAGGGTGAAGTGCGCCGTCTCGTTCGGCGGGGTGACCAGGAACTTCGCCGGAACGAACTTCTCCTTCTGCGGCGTGGAATCGGCCACCGGGAGCAGGTTGATGCTGAAGTCCGTCGTGTCTCCCGGCTCCAGGATCATCTTTTCGGGCGCCTTGGAGGAGCGCGCCAGTGACCAGGTGCCGTCGGTGTTCTGAGCGCCGATCATGTCGACACCGGCGAAGCCGGACAGGGTGCAGGTGCGGTTGCTCTGGTTGGTGAACCAGATGTACGCCTGGGTTTGCCTCTCGGTCTGATCCATCTCCGGCTTCGCGTCCTCCCCCATGGCGAAGCCGGCCTTCAGGTCGGCGGTGTGGCAGCGGGTCGGCGCGGCCTTGGCGGTGGCGGCCGAGGCCGGGATGGCTGTAGCGGCAGTGCCCGCGACGACGAGGGCCGCAAGGGCCACGGCGGTCAGCTTGCTCTTCATGAAGTTTTGGGTCCCCTCGGATGCCAATCGGCGCGCGAAGTCAGTGCGCGCCTGCGCACCTGAAGATGTGCGACGTCCGGGGGAGGTTCCGTGCGCCGGAGAGCCAATTTCCGACAGTCATGCTCCCAACTTCAGCTCATCAATGAAGGCGGCCCAGGAACCTGCCGGGAAGACCAGCGCGGGGCCGTCAGGCCGCTTGCTGTCACGGACGGGGACGACGCCGGGTATGCCGTCGGCCACCTCCACGCAGTCGCCACCCGCCTGATTGCTGTAGCTGCTCTTGCGCCACGCGGCGCCGTTCAGATCGGGACGGGACACTCGCTCCACGGTGGTTGTCAAACTGCCGCGGGTCAACTCTTGTGCGCAAGGGCGCTGCTGCCGGTGTGGGAGTCGAGGCCGGACAGCAGCTCGGCGAGTCCCGGGTCGGCTTCGTAGTGCCGCTTCTGCAGCTCTGCGATCTTGGCGCCCAGTTCGGGGTGGGGGGTGTCGGAGATGTCGAAGCTTTCGAACCTTTCGATCAGAGGGAAGCCGACCCGTTCCGATGTCACGTGCGCCGGGTGGATGAGGTACTCCCAGTACGCATCCAGATCTTCCAGGGCGAACACCGCGCTCCAGTCGAAGTCGCTGTTGTATTCGCGGCCGAAGATGAACGATTTCACCGCGGGGATGGCCCGGCCCTGGTCCTTGAGGCAGTCCAGCGCCTCGTCGATCTGCTGGGAGGTGACGCCTTTCCTGAGCTTCATGCGGATGCCGTGGTAGATCATCGGGTTCTCCTTGCCGTGGTGGGTGAAGGCGGGCGGTCAGCGGACGCCGAGGCGGCGGCGTTCGAGGACGGTGGCGACGGCGTAGGCGCCGCCACCGGCGATGGCGAGGACCCAGTAGAGGCCGGGGGTGCCGAGGAAGAGCGCGGCGGTGGAGGTCAGCGCGAGCCAGACGCCGAGGCCGTAGTGCAGGACGTTGCGGCGTGCGGCGCCTTCGCTGACGTAGAGCAAGCCGACAATGAGGCCGGATCCGGTGGGCCAGAGCATGGACTGCAGGTCGGGCATCTCGACGGCGGACGACAGGCCGGTGATGGCGAGGAACAGGGCGGCGAAGCCGATGAGCCAGGAGGCGCCGAGCAGTTTGCCGGACAGGAGGTCCGGTCCCGCGGCGCCGCGCTGGGCGCGCAGGGCGGCGCGGGTGGCTTGGACGGTGCCGGCCGCGAGTCCGGCGCCGAGGAGTGCCATGGGCAGCCAGGCGGGCAGATCGAGCAGCGGGCTGGTGCCCTTGGAGAGTGCGGCGGAGCCGTGCCCGAACACGTAGGCGAGTCCGAAGCCGATGTAGGCCGGGCGGTTGTCGACCTCGCCCGGTGAGCGCATTGCGGCGGCGGTGCTGGGGGCGGTGACCTGGGGGACAGCGGTGGCGAGGGGCATGACGGAACCTCCGGGGTGGTGGTGGGGGTGGGGGGAACTGACGCGATGGACGGACCGGCAGAGGTGGCCGAGAGTCGGCACGTATACGTCGTACGTGGTCCGGGAAGCTGCCCGTACCGGGCTGAGTGGGTGGTGCGTGGCGGTGGGCCGCGAGATGCCGCGCGGCATCAGCGCGTCGGCCGCCGTGGTCAGAGGCGTGCGGGTGCAGAACGCGCCGGTCAGGCCCCCGGGACGAGGACGACCTTGCCGATAACGGTGCGGGACTCGGCGAGCGCCAGCGCCGAGGCGGCGTCGGACAGCGGGATCTCGGCGGCGATCTGCGGGGTGAGGACGCCATCGGCCACCAGGCGCAGCACCTCGGTGAGGTCCTCGGTCAGTCGGCGCCGCCATTCCGTCCGGCAGCGCCGGCCCGCCCAGAAGTTGTAGAAGTGCGCGCTCCTGGCGTTGGGCAGCGAGTTCCATGCCGCGAGCTGCCCGAACAGCTTCAGCACCGGCAGTTGCGAGCTGCCCTCTTCGTTCTTCGTCGCCGCGGTGCCGTACGAGACCAGGGTTCCGCCCCGGCGCAGCAGTCGCCATGACTGCGCCACTCCGGGGCCGCCGACGTGGTCGAAGACCGCGTCGACGCCGTCCGGCGCGATCTCCCGGATCTGGTCGTACATGGCCGGGTCGCGGTAGTCGACCGGGATCGCCCCCAGTTCGCGCACGCTCGCGTGGTGCCGTGCCGAGGCCGTGCCGATCACCGTGATCCCGGCGTGCCGGGCCAACTGCACGAGGATGGAGCCGACACCGCCGTTGGCGCCCAGCACCACGACGGTTCCGCCGGCGCGCACCTTGGCCGTCCGGTGCAGCATCTGCCAGGCGGTGATCCCGTTGACGACCACGGTCTCCGCGGTGGCCGCGTCCATGCCGTCCGGCACCGGCATCAGCTCCGCGGCGTCGATGAGCAGATGACTGGCCCATGCGCCGACCTTGGTGACCGCGGCGAACCGGCGTCCGGTCATCCCCGCGTCCACGCCGGGCCCCGTCGCGGTAACGGTGCCCACCACGTCGTACCCGGGCACGAAGGGGAACGGCGGCTGGTCGTAGTACTTGCCGCGGCGCATCTGCTGCTCGGCGAAGCAGACTCCGGTCGCGTCCATCCGCAGGAGGACCCGGCCCGTGTCCGGAGCGGGAAGGTCACGGGTCCGGACCTCCAGGCCGCTCGGCTCGACCGCGCCGGGCAGGACGATCTCGGTGGCGCGGGTGACGACCGGCGTGCTCATGGGGGCTCCTCGAGGCTTCGACTGTGTGCTTACGCAAGTAAGGCTACGCATGTAAGTCGAGTGCGACAAGAGGATGCGGCTGTAAACTTCGCGCTGTAAGGTTACGAATCGAAGAAGACCGGCGCGGGCCTCGATGTGGACCGGTCTCAAGAAGGGGTGAAGGCCCTCGAAGAGGGGGTCGCCGGGCTCACCGCCCTCGGCCTCCGGGTGCCGTGCGGGGTGGGCGGGGGTCACTGTCGCCGACGGCGCGTCCGTCGTCCCTGGGTGGGTGTGTGGGTAGCCCGGAGGTGGCGATCAGGCGTTGTCCGGGGGTGGTGGCCAGACGTGGCCGAGGGGGCGATCAGGCGTTGCCGTGGGGCGGTGGCCAGGCGTTGCCCGGGGCGGTGATCGGGTGTTCCCCGGGGCGGCGATCAGGCGTCTTTGAGGCAGGTGATCCTGGTGATGATGGAGTCGGCGATGCGCTCCTCGGACCAGGGGAAGGCGCGGATGACAGCACGCTGGTGCGCGAGGCCGTGCAGGCTGAGCCACAGGGTGATCGCGTCGAGCGCCGGGTCGCTGATGGCGCACTGGCCCGCGGCGGCGCAGTCCGTGAGTACGTCGACGAGCACCTGTATGGCCGTCGAGCCGAGGGTGACGAGGTCCTCCTCGGTCAGGGAGTTGTCGCCCAGGGTTGGCATCCAGAGGCCGCCGAACATCGTGCGATAGCGCTCGGGGTGGCTCTTCGCGAAGGCGAGGTAGGACCGGCAGACCGCATACAGCTGTTCTCGTGGGTCATCGCCGGCCTCCTGTACGACGGAGCGCAGGAGGGTTTCCAGTTCGGCGAATTCCCGCTGTACGACGGCCAGCATGATGGCCGGCTGGTCGGGGAAGTGCGGGTAGATCGACGGGGCGGCGATGCCCACCTTGCGGGCGACCGACCGCAGGGTGATGGCGTGTTCGTCGCCGGTCTCGTCGAGCAGTGCCGCGGCGGCGGAGACGATGTCCTCGCGCAGGCGACTGCCCTCGCCGCGACGGTTGCGTGCGCGCGCCCGTTTTGGTGCGGCCGGGCCTGCCGCGCTGGTCTTCTCCACTCCGTAACCTTACACCCCGAAGTTTATTGGCGTGAACCTCTTGTCGTGCTCGACTTACAGTCGTAGCCTTACGGTTGTAAGCATGCGCGTAAGCGATCGAGAAGAGGAAGACCTTGATGAACGCACGACGCAAGCTCCTGAAGGGTGTCGCTGTCGCCGCACTCGGCACGACGGTGACTCTGGCCGTGCAGCCAGTGGCGGCGGCGGACGAGGCGCGGCCGAGTGCCCGGACCTACCAGGACTGCCAGGGGGTGACCGTCGACAAGGACGCCCCCGTGATCAGCAGGGCCAGTGTTCTCATCAAGGCGCCTCTGACGGCGGTCTGGCGTCTGCACACGGACATCGACAGCTGGGCGAGCTGGATACCGGAGATCACCCCGGCGCGGAAGACGACACCGGGGCCGCTGCGCCCGGGTTCGTCCTTCGAATGGTCACCGCAGAACATGAAGGTCAAGTCGACGGTCAAAACGGTCAAGCCGCTGCGGTGCACCGCATGGGGCGCGCCCGTGAATGGCATCACCGGTGTCCACCTGTTCACCTTCAAGCCGGTCAAGGGCGGCGTGCTCGCCACCACGGAGGAGTCTTGGGCAGGCCCTCCCGTCGAAGCCGACATCCCCGGCAGTCAGAGCAGCCTCGACGCGGGCCTCAAGGACTGGATGCAACGACTGAAGGACACCGCCGAGACGCGGTCCGGCTGTCACTGACCACAAAGGGGCGGCCCGGCGTCCCCTTGGAGGGGGCGCCGGGCCGGTGGTGGCTGGAGGACGCGGTGGTTACTTCACCGCGCCCGCCATCACGCCCGCCACGAACTGCCGCTGGAAGGCGAAGAAGACCGCCAGCGGGATGAGCATTGAGACGAAGGCGCCCGGGCCGAGGATGTCGATGTTGTTGCCGAACTGCCGGACCTGCTGCTGCAGGGCGACCGTGATCGGCGGGTTGCCGCTGTCCGCGAAGATCAGGGCGACCAGCATGTCGTTCCAGACCCACAGGAACTGGAAGATGCCCAGCGAGGCGATGGCCGGGCCGCCCAGTGGCATCACCACGCGCAGGAAGAGCCGCAGCTCGCCCGCGCCGTCGAGGCGGGCCGCCTCCAGCAGTTCGCGGGGGATCTCGGCGAAGAAGTTCCGCAGGAGGAAGATCGCGAACGGGAGGCCGAAGGCGGTGTGGAAGAGGACCACGCCCGTGGTGGTCTGGAAGATGCCGATCTCGCCGAAGAGCTTGGCCACCGGGATCAGCGCGACCTGGACCGGGACGACCAGCAGGCCGACCACGATGAGGAACCACCAGTCGCGGCCGGGGAAGTCCATCCAGGCGAAGGCGTAACCGGCCAGGGCGCCGATCACCACGACCAGCAGCGTCGCCGGGACGGTGATCGCGAGGGTGGTCCACAGCGAGTCGGTGATCTGCTGATTGCCCAGGATCTCGTCATAGCCGCTGAAGGTGAGCTGTCCGGGGTCGGTGAAGACCTTCCACCAGCCCGAGAGGTCCACCTCGGCCGGGTCCCGCAGGGAGGACAGCAGCAGTCCGGCGGTCGGCATCAGCCACAGCAGGCCGATCAGGAGGAGGACGACCCGCATCACCCCGCCGCCGGCGCGGGCGGCGATCCGCGCGACCAGGGACTGCTTCGCCTGTACGACCGTGTCCGCGCTGGTCATCGGCGGCTCTCCCTTCGGATCCGGCGGATGTTGATGAACATGATGGGCAGCACGAGCAACAGCAGCAGCACGGCGATCGCGCTGCCGAGGCCCTGGTTGACGTCGGTGCCGAAGGACGACTGGAAGAGCTGGAGCGCCAGCACATTGGCGTCGTCCTGCGAGGGGCCCGGCGCGATGATGTACACCAGGTCGAAGATCTTCATCACGTTGATCATCAGTGTGACGACGACGACGGAGAGCACCGGCGCCAGCATCGGCACCGTGATCCGCCGGAAGACCTGCCACTCGGTGGCGCCGTCCATCCGCGCGGCCTCCATCAGCTCACGCGGCACTCCCGCGAGCCCCGCCGCGATCAGCACCATCGCGAAACCGGCCCAGATCCAGACGTAGGCGCCGATGATGGCCGGGGTGACGATGGACGGGCCGAGCCAGTCCACGCCGTTGTACGGCTGGGCGAAGTTCCAAGCGGGCAGCCGTAGTTGGGCGCCCTCGGCCTTGGCCGGGAGGGTGTACGTACCGTCCGCCCCCGATGTCGTCCGGGCGACGACTTTGCCGTCCTTGACCGCCTCGATCTTGAGGTCGGCCATCGCCTTCTCGCCCTTGTCGATGGCGCCCTGCTCGCCCCCGCCGCCCCGGGTGAAGTCGAACCAGACGGTGCCGGTCACCTTCCCCGGCTCGGCCTTGGCGGCCTTCGCGTCCTGCGCCCCGCTGATGTCCCCGCGCTTGGCCGCGACCAGCGGCAGCGAGGCGGGGGTGCCGGCGCGGACGGTGTCCCGGGTGGTGAACGAGCCGTTGGATGCCTCGGTCAGCCCGGCGGTGGGACGCGGATGGGCGCCGGGGAACGGCGGCGACTCGCTGAAGGAGTCATGCACGCTCACCCACATGGCGTTGGCCACGCCCTTGTCCGGGTCCTGTTCGTAGACCAGCCGGAAGATGATGCCCGCCGCCAGCATCGAGATCGCCATCGGCATGAAGACGACCAGCTTGAAGGCGGTGGCCCAGCGCACCCGTTCGGTGAGCACGGCGAAGATCAGGCCCAGGGCGGTGGAGACGGTGGGGGCCAGGATCAGCCAGATGATGTTGTTCTTGATCGCCGTCTTGGTGGCGTCGTCGGAGAACATCTCCTGGTAGTTGTCCAGGCCGACGAAGCCATTGCCCGAGGCGTCGAAGAAGCTCCGGTAGACGGAGTAGCCGATCGGATAGACGACGAGCGCCCCGAGCAGCACCAGGGCGGGCAGCAGGAACACCGCCGCCAGCCAGGGGCGGGTGCCCATGACGCTCTTCTTTTTGGCGCCCGGTCGGTTTGCCGGTGGGGCGGACGATGCCCGGCCAGGTGTGGCCGCGCCGTCCGCTGTCGCGGTCGACATGATGTGGTTCTCCCGGTCGAGTGGTCAGTTCTTGTACGCCTTGGCGGCATCCGCTTCCAGCTGGCGCTGGATGCCTTCGACATTCCTCGGGTTCTTGAGGAAGTCCTGGAGCGCTTTCCATTCGCCCTGGGCCGGCTTGCCACCGAAGGAGGCGGGAGCCTGGTCGGACATGTCGAACCGGAAGTCATTGCCCGCCGCGATCAGCGCTTGTGCGATCTTGCGCATCGAGGCATTGGGATAGGCGCTGAACTTGACGTTTTTGTTCGCCGAGATGAACCCGCCGGACTGGGCCCAGATCGTCCCGGCGTCCGGGGAGGCGAGGAAGGTGAGCAGCGCCTGCGCCGCCTTGCTGTTCGTCAGCGCCACGCCGACGTCGCCGCCGGTCACCACCGGTGCCTTGTCGCCCACCGCCGGGAACGGGAACACCTTCGCGTCCTGGTCCAGCTCCGCGCCCGCGTCGGCGACGTTGGCGGCGACGAAGTCGGCCTCGAAGACCATGCCCGCGTCCGGCTCCGCCTTGTTGCCGAACGCCTTGGTGACGGAGTCCGGGAACGCGGTCTGCAGCGCACCGCTCCGGCCGCCCGCGACCAGGCCCTTGGTGCCCCACAGCTCGGCGAGCGTCTCGAGCGCCTTCTTCACCGACGGATCGGTCCACTTGATCTTGTGCTGGGCGAGCTGGTCGTACTTCTCCGCGCCCGCCTGGGAGAGATAGACGTTCTCGAACCAGTCGGTGAGCGTCCAGCCGTCCTGGCCGCCGATCGCGACCGCGTCGGTGCCGGAGTCGGAGACCAGCTGGGCCTGCGCCAGGAATTCCTGCCAGGTCTTCGGCACCTTCGCGCCCGCGTAGTCGAACGCGGAGGTGTTGTACCAGAGCAGGGATTTGTTGCTGGTCTTGAAGTACACCCCGTAGGGCTTGCCCTGGTACGAGCCGAGGTTCTGCCAGCCCTTGGCGTAGTTCTTGGCCAGCTCGGCACTGGCGGCGGCGCCGAGCGGCTTGGCCCAGCCCTTCTGGGCGAACTCGCGCATGACGCCGACCTGTCCGACCATCGCGACATCCGGCGGGGCGCCGCCCGCGACCTTCGAGCCGACGAAGCCCGCCATGTCGTCACCGCTGGGTACGAAGGAGACCTTGGCGCCGGTGCGTTTCTCGAACTCCTTCAGCACCTTGGTGAAGTTCTCCTGCTCGGTACCCGTCCATACCGCGGTGACCTGGAGTTTCTGCCCCTTGAGATTCGGCAGTTTCACGGTGTTCGGCGGCGGACCGCCGCTTACCGTGTCTCCGTCGTCACCGCCGCAGCCCGCGGTGGTGAGCATGAGTGCTCCCGCCGCCAGCAGGGCCACCGCAGCTCGTGTCGAACGCTTCGCAGGAAGCGATACGTGCATCCCCGTGTTCCCTCCGATGCCGACCGCCCCCGTGCGGCCGTGTCCCGTGCGAGTAGTCCTACGCCCGGTCACCGAACGTGGCAATACTGCGTTCGGCGTTCACTCACGGATCGTGATCGGGCCGTGATGAACGATCGGCAGAGAACGGGGCAGGTGGGTCAGACGGGAGGTTGGGCAGAACGGCTCGGAAAGCCGGTCAGGACCGACAGGATCGCTCGGGAACGGTCGGGAAACGGGCAGGGCGCGGCCCGCGGCGGGCAGTGACGAGCAAGGGCGGTCAGATCAGCGCGGGTGCGGTGGGCGCGTCCGCCGACTGCGCGGCGCGCTGCAGCGCACTGGCCAGAAGTGCGAGGTCGGTGGGGCCGTTGCCCAGCTCGCGCAGCGGCCGGCGGGCGGGCGGATCGCCCATCCGCCGCCATTCCAGCGGCACGACGGTGGGCCGCTGCGTGGCGGTGCGCGGTATCCGTCCAGTCACCCGGCCCGCCTGAAACGGGGTCCCCCCGGTGTCATCCGGGCGGAACAGCCGTCCACGGCCCGGGGCCGGGTCGCCGCCCGGGGCAGCTGCGGCTGCGGGGGCGGATGTGACCGAGCGTGGCGATGCGGCGGGGGCCGCATCGGGCCGCTCGGGCTCCCCGGGGTGGGCGGGGTGGGTGGGGGCCGTGGGGTGGGCTGGGTTCAGCGGGCGCGGGTCCAGGACGATCCGGAGTCCGGCCCGCTCGACGGCCACCGTGTCCGCCGTACGGTCCGGGCGGCCGGACGCCACGACCAGATGCACCCCGAGGCGGGCGCCGTCGCGGGCGATCGCCTCCAGAGCGCGGACGACCGAACCGGCCGCCGGGCGGCCGGGGCTGCCGAGGGCCGGGGCCACCAGCGCGTCGAAATCGTCGACGAGCACGACGAGACGGGGGAGGAAGGGGCGGGAGCGGGTAGCTGCCGCTGTGGCTGCCGCGCTCGCGGTGCGCTGAGCGCGCAGATTGAGCGTGTGGAGGGTGTCGCTGGGCGGCGGGTCGATATCGCCGGGCGGGCGGGGCGCGACGACGCGGGCCGAACCGGGGCCGGGGGCGCCAGGAGTGCCGCCCGGGTCGGCGGCGCCGTCACCTCCACCGCTGCCGCCCTCGCCGTCGCCGTGGTGGGGCCGGGCGTGCCAGGCGGTGAAATCCAGCCGGTCCAGCAACTCGGCGCGGCGCTTGAGCTCCGAGCTGAGCGCCTGCGCGAACTCCCGCATCCGTACCGGGTCGGTGGCCGCCAGATGTGTCGAGACATGTGGCAGATCCGTGCACACCTGCAGCCCCTCGCCCGCTCCGGCCCCGGCTCCGTCGACGAGGATGAGCTCGAGGCGGTCCGGCCTTTCGGCGGCCGCGAGCGACGCGGCGAACGAGCGCAGCAGCTCCGTCTTACCGGTGCCCGCCGTGCCGTCGATCAGTGCGTGCGGACCGTCGGCGGCCAGATCGACCGCGAGCGCGCCGCGCGGCCCGGCACCGAGCACCGCCAGCGCCCGGCCGCCCGCCGGGACCTCGTCCGCCGCGGCCGCCCAACGGGCCAGCAGCGACGCGGGCGTGGCCCGCGCCAGGCCCAACTCGTCCAGCAGCCGCGCCGAGTCCGGCAGCGGAACGGTCGGTGGGCCGTCGGAGCCGCCGAACGCGCCGCCCTGCGCGGAGGCGGCCGGGCGCAGGGGCGCGAGCGCCCGCGCGAACCGCTCGGCCCACGCCCCCGACACCGCGTCCACGGTCACGGTCGTGGTGGCGCCGGTCGCGCCGGTGATCCCCGAGACACCGGTGACCCCGGAGACACCAGTGACCCCGGCGATGCCGGACGTGGCTCCGTCCCCGTCCCCATGGACGATCTGCAGCCCCGTGGCCACATCGCCGCTCAGCACGGCCGCCACCCCGGAGGCCGCGAAGGCCGCGGACGCGGCACACGCGGCCTCATAGCTCATCGGCAGCGGAGACACGGGCGATGCGGCGGGCGCCTCGGTCAGACAGAGCAGATGGATTCCGGCCGCGGAGCCGCTCACCGCCAGCCGGGCGAGCGTGTCGTGCAGCGCGGCCGGACCGGGGGCGCCGTCCACGACCACCACGGTGCGCGGCCCGACGTGGCGCGCCGCCGCGGACGCCGCGGCCGCGGGGGAGGCGCTCGCCCAGCCGGGGCCCAGCGGCCCGTCCTCCAGCCGCCGGGTCAGCTCGTCCGTACGGGCCGTGGCCTGCTCGCCGTCATACGCGAGCAGCAACCGGCAGTCCTGGCCGCGCATCGGCTGGAGCTGCGGCAGCCAGCCGAGCCACGACCACTCCGCGAGCCGCTCCTCGCCGCTGATCAGGACGATCTCCAGCGCGGCCGGTGAGTGCAGCGCCGCCAACTGCGCCACGACGGAGCGGGCGAGCCCCGCCACCCGCGCCCGCGGCCCCGCCAGCCCCAGCGAGCCGGACCGCCGCAGATCGACGGTCACGGGTGCGGCGGCCAGCAACCCGCCGTCGGCCGCCAGCTGGTCGGCCGAGCCGAGACGCACGGTGAGCGCGTCCGGATGCCCTTGGGTGCGCTCCCACAACCGGGAGCCGGGCCCCAGCGCCGTCATCAACACGGTGGCCGGATCCGGCCACCGCCGCTGCAGCACCTCCGCCTCCGCGGCCGCCCGCTCCGCCGCGCCCCGCGCGCCCCCGTCCTGCCGCACCCCGCCCCGCTCGGCCGCCTTCCCCCCGGCCAGCTGCCGCACCCAGGCCCCTATCCCCCGCCGCCGCGCCTGCGCCCCCGGCGCGTCCAGCGCATAGGCCCCGGCATGCGTACGATCCCCCGCCTCACGCCGCCCGGGGCCGTCGGCGCCTGAGCCCCCGGGCCGTGGCCGCCCGGCGTCGGCCGAGCGGTCGCCCGGGCCGCGTCCGCCGCGCGGCCCGGCGCCCGGCTGGCCGCCGGAGTAGGGGGTGCGCTGTCCGGGAGCGGCTGCTGGGCCGTCGTAGGGCGTTCCCTGGTAGCCCGTGTCGGCGGGCTGTCCGCCGGTGGCGGAGCGTCCCTGGTCGTATGGCTGCCCGCCGCGCCGGGTGGCGCCGTAACCGGCACCCGGCTGCCGCCCGGAGCCGGCGTCGCCGTCATGGTGGCGGCTGTGGCCTGCGTCCGCGCCGCCGTACGGCGAGCCGCCGGGGCTCGCGTCGGCGGGCTGGTTGCCCGCGGACCAGGGCCGCTGTGGGCGTCGGCCGCGCCCGTCCGTGTCGCCGTGCCCCTGGCTGTAGGGCTGCCCGCCGCGTGGGGCGGCGCCGTAACCCGCGTCGCCCTCGCCCTGCCGACCGCGGCCCGCGCCGCCGTACGGCGAGTCGCCGGGAGCCGCGCCGCGGCCTGTGCGGCCAGGGTCGGCCGAGCGGTCGGCCGGGCCGTGTCCGGCGCGCGGCCCAGGCTGGCCGCCGGGGTACGCACGCTCGGGGGTTTCGCCGCGCCCTTGGCCGTGCGGGTGCCCGCCGCGCGGGGTGGCACCCGGGGATTGGGGGTCGGTCGGCCGTTGGCCCTGGCTCGGCTGACCGCCGCTGCCGCGCGTGCCGGGCCGGTCCTGGGCTGTCCGCTCGGGCTGCCCCGCCGGGCCGTGTCCGGCGGCTCCCGGCCGGGGGATGCGCTCGCCGCGTCGGGTGGGGGTGGTGGACGGGTCGTCGTACGGCTGGTCGGCGGGGGCCGAGGGCCCCTGCGGGCCCCGGCCGCGTCCGCCCGTTTCGCCGTGTCCTTCGCCACGCGGCCGCTCACCGCGCCGAACGGCACCCGCGGCGCCGTAAGGAGAGCCGCCCGGGCTCACCGAGCCGCCGCTAGGCCAGTGGCCGCCCTGCCCGTCCTGGTCCTCGTGGCCGGACCCGCGACCGCCCGCGCCGCCGCGCCTCCCGGCGGCGGCCCCCTCGCCGGGGTGCCATCCGTCGTCGTCCCGGTGGCTGTGGCCCCCCGCCCCGCCCGGCACCCCGGCGCCCGTGCCGCGCCCCTCGGTGGGTCCCGTGCCCGGGCCCCAGTCCTCCTCGCCCCGGCGGGGGTCCCGCGCCCCGGCGCCCGCGCCGGCCTCGTACGGCCCGGACGCCGAGTGAGGCTCGTCACCGGGCTGGGCGACTCGGGTCCAGCCGGTGCCCGGGTGGTGGGCGGGAGGGGTCCAGGTGCCCTCGGCGGAGTGGGTGGGGGCGGACTGGGGGGCGCCGGTCCAGGGGCCCTCCGCGTGGGTGGGGTGGTCCCCGGCGGGCGTGACGCGGAGGTGGCCCTCCCCGTCCGCGTGGACCGGGAGGCGCGAGGGGGCCGACGGGAACGCGGAATCCGCGGAGGGGACGCGCAGCCGCAGGGCGGACTCGCCGATCCGCAGCAGCGCCCCCGGCTCCAGAGGCACCGGATGGGTGCCCACCGGGACGCCGTCGGCGGCGGTCCCGTTGGTCGAGCCGAGGTCGGCGATGGTCACGCGGCCGTCCTCGGCGACGGTGACCGCGCAGTGCAGCCGGGAGACATCGGGGTCGTCCAGCGGGACGTCGGCGTCGGCGGAGCGGCCGATGCGGACCTGGCCGCCGTGGAGCAGATGGACGCCGCCCGCGTCGGGCCCCGCGACCACGTCCAGATGGACCGTGGCGTCGGCCACGGCGGTCTCGGGCAGGCCGGGATAGCCGGGGTAGTGGCCGGAGTCGGGGTCGGCCGGGGCGTGCAGGGAGAGCACCGCGCCGTCCACCAGCGGCGGCTCGCCCAGCGCACAGCGCTGCGGGTCCAGCCGCTCGCCCCCCGCGTACAGCACCACCGCGCCGCCGCCACCGCTGCCGCCCCCCGCCTCGTACCCGGCCGCGGCGACCGCGTCGGCGAGCCCACTGGCCACCGAGGCGAGGGCCGTGCCGACAGGGGCGGTGACCAGGACGTCCACCGCGCCCATGAGGGCATGCGGCGCGGACGCGGGCGCAGGATGGTGGCCGGAACGGCCCGGGTGGGCGCTGCGCGGCCCGAGGACGGTCAGCCGAATCTGCATCGCCGTCAACGGTCCCTTCTGTCCGGGGGGCCGGGCAGGGGTGCCGACCCCCACCACCGCCCCCAGGCCCTTCGGCACGTACAGGTCCGTACAGGGTCGTACGGGTCACGGAGCGTGAGCCCCCCGCCGCTCGGCGCTTCCGTGCTGCCTGCATCCTCGCACCTGCCACCGACACTTCGCCCGCCGCCCGGCGCCACATGATCTTGATTGGTCGGCTAGTCGGCCGAAACTGGCTGATTGCGACCGGAACGGCTGCCCTTGAGACGCCCGGCGGTGCCGGATCGAGCGGCGATCGAGCGGCCTGGACCAACACTGGCAACCATCTGTCCGGATCACACGTCTTCCCCCGCGCGGACCCTCGTGTGGTGATCGGATAGGGCTCACCGTGCGTCGCCATTACAGTGGTGCGGACGAGCACCACAAGCAGACCGTCAAGCAGAGCAGTAAGCAGAGCAGCAAGCAGACCACCGATGTAAGACCACGATCAGGGAGCGCATGACGTGCGGCCGGTAGGCAGCAAGTACCTGCTCGAGGAGCCGCTCGGGCGCGGAGCCACGGGCACCGTATGGCGGGCCAGCCAGCGGGAGGCGGCGGGGGCCGAGGCCGCCGTGGCCGGGCAGCCCGGCGAGACCGTCGCGATCAAGGTCCTCAAGGAGGAGCTCGCGAACGACGCGGACATCGTCATGCGCTTTCTCCGCGAGCGCTCGGTGCTGCTGCGGCTCACCCACCCCAACATCGTCCGCACCCGTGACCTGGTGGTCGAGGGTGATCTGCTGGCCCTGGTCATGGACCTGATCGACGGCCCGGATCTGCACAAATACCTGCGCAGCAACGGCCCGTTCACCCCCGTCGCCGCATCCCTCCTCACCGCCCAGATCGCGGACGCGCTCGCCGCCAGCCACGCCGACGGCGTCGTGCACCGCGACCTCAAGCCCGCCAACGTGCTGCTCGCGGGCACCGGCGAGGGCCAGGAAATGCACCCGATGCTGACCGACTTCGGCATCGCGCGCCTCGCCGACTCGCCCGGCCTCACCCGCACCCAGGAGTTCGTCGGCACCCCCGCCTATGTGGCGCCGGAGTCCGCCGAGGGCCGTCCGCAGACCTCCGCGGTGGACATCTACGGCGCGGGCATCATGCTCTACGAGTTGGTCACCGGCCGTCCGCCGTTCGCCGGCAACACCGCCCTCGAGGTCCTCCACCGCCACCTCAGCGAGGAGCCGCGCCGCCCCTCGACCGTGCCCGAGCCGCTGTGGACCGTCATAGAGCGCTGTCTGCGCAAGCGGCCCGAGGAGCGCCCGAGCGCCGAGAGCCTGGCCCGTGCGCTGCGCGTGGTCGCCGCCGGTGTCGGGGTGCACGCCTCCGCCGCGCAGGCCGAGGCGGCGCTCGGCGTCGCCGCGCTGCTCGCCCCGGACCCGGCGCCCGCCCCGGTCCCGGACACCGCGCCCGCGGACTCGGCCGACCCGACCCAGGTGCTCCCGAACGCACCGGGGGGCACCCCCTCGTACGACCCGGCCGCGCCCACCAATGTGATGCCGACCACCGGGGCGAACGCCGGGGGCAATGCCGACCCCACCCAGGTGCTGCCGAGCGGCTCCGGCCCGGCCGGAGGCGCCGATCCGACGCGCGCCATGCCGCCCGTGCCGCCGGGCCAGGACGATCCGCACCCCTGGCAGAACCAGCTGCGCGCGGCCCGCGACCGCAATGAGCAGACCCAGGTCCAGTACCTCGACCCGAGCCAGGACCCGCTGCGCCGCCGCCCGCACCGCCCCGCGCCCCAGCAGCAGCAGTATCAGCAGCAGCAATACCAGCAGCCGCAGCAGTATCAGCAGCCCCAGCAGCCGCCCCAGGGCCGGCGGGGCCGCCAGCAGCCGCCGCCGTACGCCCAGCAGCAGCCGCAGCAGTACGCTCCGGCGCCGCACCACCCCCAGCAGCCCCAGCCGCAGCGCTACGCCCCGCCGCCGCAGCAGCCGGAGCCGCGCCGGGAGCCCCGGCAGCGCGGCTCCAGCCCCAACCGGATGAAGATCCCGGGTCTGGGGTGCCTCAAGGGCTGCCTGTTCGTGATCGTGGTCCTGATCATCGGCTCCTGGCTGGTCTGGGAGCTGAGCCCGCTCAAGGACTGGATCGCCGATGGGCAGAGCTACTGGGACGCGGTCTCGGGCTGGGCGAAGGACGTCCAGAAGTGGATCGAGGACCTCGGCGGCCCCAGCAGCTGATCCGTCAGCGCCACCGTCCCTGTTTCAGGCCCGTCTCCGCCCCGACTCTCCGGCCCGATCCTCGCCTCCCCACCTCCGACTCCGGTGATTTGTCGACATCCGAAGGGTGTTTTCCGCCGCAGAAGTGACAGTTGGCGTTGTCTGGTGCACCCAACGCGCCAGTAGCCGCGTAGCTTTGTCGCCAACGCGCCCCCCTTGTCGGAGGATTCGGAGCAGTCTTGTCACGGAAGATCGGCAGTCGGTACACCGCGCACCAGCTCCTGGGGCGCGGCAGCGCCGGCACGGTGTGGCTGGGCGAGGGACCCGAGGGCCCCGTCGCCATCAAGCTCCTGCGTGAGGACCTCTCCTCCGACCAGGAGCTCGTGGAGCGCTTCGTCCAGGAGCGCACCGTACTGCTCGGCCTCGACCACCCCCGGGTGGTCGGGGTGCGCGACCTGGTGGTCGACGGCAATGACCTCGCGCTGGTCATGGACCTGATCCGCGGTACGGATCTGCGCACCCGCCTCGACCGCGAGCGCCGGCTCGCCCCCGAGGCCGCCGTGGCGATCGCCGCGGACGTCGCCGACGCGCTGTCCGCCGCGCACGCCGCCGGGGTCGTCCACCGCGACGTCAAGCCGGAGAACGTACTGCTGGACATGCGGGGCCCGCTCGGCCCCGGCGGTGCGCACCCCGCCCTGCTGACCGACTTCGGCATCGCCCGCCTGGTGGACGAGCCGACCCCGATCCGCGCCCAGCCGGCCCGCGACCGGGCCTCGTCCCAGGGCCGCTCGCCGAACCCGCGCAGCGTGATCGGCACCCCGGACTATCTCGCCCCCGAGATCGTCGAGGGGCTGCCGCCCCGGGCCAGCGTGGATGTGTATGCCCTCGCGACCGTCCTCTACGAGATGCTGGCCGGCTTCACGCCCTTCGGCGGCGGCCATCCGGGCGCGATCCTGCGCCGCCATGTGACCGAGACCGTGGCGCCGCTGCCCGGGATCCCCGACGAGCTGTGGCAGCTCCTCCTCCAGTGCCTGGCCAAGGCGCCCGCCTCCCGGCTGCGCGCCTCCGAGCTGGCCACCCGGCTGCGCGAGCTGCTGCCCGGCCTGGCCGGATATCCGCCGCTGGACATCGACGAGCCCGATGAGCAGCAGGAGGGCGAGCAGCGGGAGGGCGCGGAGGCGGAGACCCCGCACCGCGGCGTCTCCGTGCCCGCCGCCGGACCCGCTCCTACGCCCTCGCGGCGGCGCGGCGCGGTGCCGCTGGTCCCCGGCGCGGTGCCGGACTCCAGCCGCGAGACCCACACCAGCATGCGGGTGCCCAGCGCGGACGAGCTCGCGGGCGGCGCCCACGGCACCGCCCGCGCCCCCCGGGTGCACGGTCAGCGCCGGGCGGGGTCGGCCCGTAACCCCGCGGTCGCGGGCGCGCTGCGCCGCCGCCGGCTCAAGGTGGCCGCGATCACGCTGGCCGCCTTGGTGGCGGTGGGGCTCGGCGGCTGGCTGGTGGCGGGCGGCGACGACGGCGGCGATCAGCCCAAGGGCGGCGAGCACTCCGTCTCCCAGGACCCCGGTACGCCATGACCGGGGACGGCCAGTCTTCCGTAGCGGTTACGCTGGTCCCGTGGCAGTCGTCGATGTATCCGAAGAGCTGAAGTCCCTCTCCTCGACCATGGGGTCGATCGAGGCCGTCCTGGACCTCGACAAGATGAGGGCCGACATCGCCGTGCTCGAGGAGCAGGCGGCGGCCCCGTCCCTGTGGGACGACCCGGAGAACGCACAGAAGGTCACCAGCAAGCTCTCCTATCTCCAGGGGCACCTGCGCCGGGCCGAGGAACTGCGCGGCCGGATCGACGATCTCGAGGTGCTGTTCGAGCTCGCCGCCGACGAGGGCGACGCGGACGCCCGCGCCGAGGCCGAGGCCGAGCTGGAGGCCGTGCGCAAGGCGGTCGACGAGATGGAGGTGCGCACCCTCCTGTCCGGCGAGTACGACTCCCGTGAGGCGGTCGTGAACATCCGCGCCGAGGCCGGCGGGGTGGACGCCGCCGACTTCGCCGAGCAGCTCCAGCGGATGTATCTGCGCTGGGCCGAGCGCCACGGCTACAAGACCGAGATCTACGAGACGTCGTACGCGGAGGAGGCCGGCATCAAGTCGACCACCTTCGCCGTGCAGATCCCGTACGCCTACGGGACGCTCTCCGTCGAGCAGGGCACCCATCGCCTGGTGCGGATCTCGCCGTTCGACAACCAGGGCCGCCGCCAGACCTCCTTCGCGGGCGTCGAGGTGCTGCCGGTCGTCGAGCAGACCGACCACATCGAGATCGACGAGTCCGAGCTGCGCGTGGATGTCTACCGCTCCTCGGGCCCCGGCGGCCAGGGCGTCAACACCACCGACTCCGCGGTGCGGTTGACCCACATCCCCACCGGCATCGTCGTCTCCTGTCAGAACGAGCGCTCGCAGATCCAGAACAAGGCGACCGCGATGAACGTCCTCCAGGCCAAGCTGCTCGAGCGGCGCCGCCAGGAGGAGCAGGCCAAGATGGACGCGCTCAAGGGCGACGGCGGCAATTCCTGGGGCAACCAGATGCGTTCATACGTCCTGCACCCGTACCAGATGGTCAAGGATCTGCGCACCGAGTTCGAGGTCGGCAATCCGCAGGCGGTGCTCGACGGTGAGCTCGACGGCTTCCTGGAGGCCGGGATTCGCTGGCGCAAGCAGCAGGAGCAGGGGAAGTAACCTTCCCGCTCTGCCCCCAACGGGCCCCGTGCACCGCGGTTTTGGTCACAGTCCTGTACCCATGCATGCCGCATCCACTTCCATAGCGGACATCTCGCATGCAATGGCCTTGACGATGATCTGAAAACTGGGAAGGCTGACGCGCGGCATGCGTATGACTGGGGCGCGTGTGAACGGGGGCCGGCGGACCGCCTCAGAGGGATGGGGACCGCGGAGAATGCGACACCCCGAGCCGTTGCCCCGTGCATAGCTGCTCCATTGACGAGTACAGCTACTGGGGGTAGCAGGCAGATGACGAAGAAGACGCGGCTGCGCGTTGCGCGCATAGCTGCCGGTGCGGTGATCGCCGCCGGCGCATCGCTCACCGCCGCCGGCGCCGCATCGGCCGTTGGTGTGGATGTCGGTATCGGCGGTGTGAACGTTTCCGCCAACGCGGACGAGAAGGGCCTGGACGTCGGTGTCGGCATCGGCAACGGCCACGGCAAGCCGACCGACGAGCCGACCTCGATCCCGACGGGCGAGCCGACCGACGAGCCGACCGACCCGCCCACGGACGAGCCGACCGACCCGCCGACCGACGACCCGACTCAGCCGCCGACCGGTGAGCCGACGGATGAGCCCACTCAGCCGCCGACCGGTGAGCCGACGGACGAGCCCACCGACGAGCCGACCGCCGGGCCGAGCTCGCCCGGCCAGGGTGGCGGCGGCGGTGGTGGCGACGACAGCACCTGCACCGTGGACCTCGACAGCACCAACTGCGACGACAACACCGGCACCGACAACGTCGGCTCCAAGCCGGTGGAGCAGGGCAAGGCCAAGGAGCAGCTGGCCGAGACCGGTTCCTCCGAGACCACGTTCCTGCTGGTCGGCGCCGCGACGATGATCGCCGGCGGTATCGGCTTCCGCTTTGTGCCGCGGCTGGTCAACCGCAACAACGTGGCCTGAGCGCGCGCTCTACGCACGGTAAGAGGCCCGGAGCTCTCCAGAGCTCCGGGCCCCTTGTGCGTTCAGAGGGTGTGCCACACCCGATGTACAGCCTGCGTAACGCTCCGTTACGCCGTGGCCATCTCATGCGCGAGCACGGCCACCGCGATGAGCGCCACCAGCAGCGCTATCAGTGCGGCCGGCGTCAGCCCCCCGAAGATGCCGTCCTGCTGCAGGCGCTCCCTGCTGGCCCGGCAGACCGGGCAGCGGCCCTCGCTGACGGGGCTCGCGCAGTTGGCGCAGACGAGCCTGTCGTACGTCATGCGCTTTCTCCTCCCGCGCGGCGGTGCCGCAGTAGACACGGGACCAACGCCCAGCGAAATGGGTTTGTTCCCCTTCCACTGTGCCAGCTTCCGTCCGGTTCGGCGCGCCCCGCACGATTCCGTGCCGCATCCGTACCGGTTTCGTGGCCGTTTCAGCCGCCACGACAGGCAGTTTGTCAACCGTTTGACCCCAATAGTGCAGTGAAGAAACCCACCCACGCCGGACGGCGGACTGCGCGCCCGTGCGCGCTTCGCGTAGGGTCACGCTCACCGACGGGAGCCGCTTCGGCTGCAGCCCGTACCGCTACCCAGGTCACCGTGGTGCTCCAGTGATCCGATTCGACAACGTATCCAAGACATACCCCAAGCAGAACCGTCCCGCACTCCGGGATGTCTCGCTCGAGATCGAGAAGGGCGAGTTCGTCTTCCTCGTGGGCTCCTCGGGGTCGGGGAAGTCCACTTTCCTCCGGCTGCTCCTCCGCGAGGAGCGCGCCAGCCATGGCGCGGTCCATGTGCTCGGCAAAGATCTCGCGCGGCTGTCCAACTGGAAGGTGCCGCAGATGCGCCGCCAGTTGGGGACCGTCTTCCAGGATTTCCGGCTGCTCCCCAACAAGACGGTCGGGGAGAATGTCGCCTTCGCGCTCGAGGTGATCGGCAAGCCGCGCACCGCCATTCGGAAAACCGTCCCCGAGGTGCTCGATCTGGTGGGACTGGGCGGTAAAGACGACCGTATGCCCGGCGAGCTCTCCGGTGGTGAACAGCAGCGGGTGGCCATCGCCCGCGCGTTCGTCAACCGTCCGATGCTGCTGATCGCCGACGAGCCGACGGGAAACCTGGACCCGCAGACGTCCGTCGGCATCATGAAGTTGCTGGACCGGATCAACCGGACCGGCACCACCGTCGTCATGGCGACACACGACCAGCAGATCGTGGACCAGATGCGCAAGCGCGTGATCGAACTTGAGAAGGGCCGCCTCGTCCGCGACCAGTCCCGCGGCGTCTACGGCTACCAGCACTGAAAGGACGCCATGCGCGCCCAGTTCGTCCTGTCGGAGATCGGCGTCGGTCTCCGCCGCAATCTCACGATGACCTTCGCGGTCATCGTCTCCGTCGCCCTCTCGCTCGCCCTGTTCGGCGGGTCCCTGCTCATGCGCGAGCAGGTGAGCACGATGAAGGGCTACTGGTACGACAAGGTCAACGTCTCGATCTTCCTCTGCAACAAGAACGACAAGGAGACCTCGGCCAACTGCGCCAAGGGCGCGGTCACCGAGGCCCAGAAGCAGGAGATCGAGTCCGAGCTCAAGCAGATGAACATCGTCGAGTCGGTGCACTTCGAGACCAGTGAGGAGGCGTACAAGCACTACAAGGAGCAGTTCGGTGACTCGCCGCTGGCCGATTCCCTGACCCCGGACCAGATGCAGGAGTCCTTCCGTATCAAGCTGAAGGACCCCGAGCGCTATGACGTCATCTCCACGGCCTTCGCCGCCCGCCCCGGGGTGCAGGAGGTCCAGGATCAAAAGGCCCTGGTCGACGACCTGTTCAATCTGCTCAACGGCATGAACTTCGCGGCGCTCGGCGTGATGACGCTGATGCTGATCGTCGCGTTGATGCTGATCGTCAACACGGTGCGGGTGTCGGCGTTCAGCCGCCGCCGGGAGACCGGGATCATGCGATTGGTCGGCGCGTCCAGCTTCTATATCCAGATGCCGTTCATCATGGAGGCCGCCATCGCGGGGCTGCTGGGCGCGGGCTTCGCCTGTGTACTGCTGGTGAGCGGGCAGTACTTCCTGGTCAACAACTGGCTGGTGGACAAGATCGATGTGATCAACTTCATCGGCTGGGACGCGGTGCTCGCCAAGCTGCCGCTGGTGCTCGCGATTGGCCTGCTCATGCCCGCGCTCGCGGCGTTCTTCGCGTTGCGCAAGTACCTCAAGGTGTGACATTCGCCTACGGTGCCGTACCGGACAACCCCCGGTACGGCGCCTGTTGGTGCCCTACACTCACCGGCATGTCGGGCCCGTGTTTGTTCGTCCATCCCCGCCGCATTCGCCACGGGGCCGCCCTGACATTGGTCTTCGTGAGCGTGCTCGCCACCGGGGCGGCCGTCGGTTCCTGGGGCGCCGAGCCCGGACCGCGCCAGGCCCCCCAGCCCGCCCGGATGCCGGCTCGGGCCTATGTCGGCGCGGTCGAGAGCGACCAGGTCAAGGCGGCCGCGGCCGCGGCCCAGGAGGACGGGAAGTCCGGTTCGAAGGCCGCCCGTGAGGTGGTCAGCCGCAGCGGAGACCGGTGGGGCGCGGTCTACAGCGCCCGTGAGTACGAGGGCTTCCGCCAGAAGCTCGACGGTGCGTACGTCGGCGTCGGGATCTCCGCCCACCGGGACGCCCAGGGGCGGATCGCGGTCGAGCGCGTCGAGCCCGGCAGCCCCGCCCAGAAGGCCGGGATCCGGGCCGGTGACCGGCTGCGCACGGTCGACGGCAAGAACGTGACCGGGCGGCCCGTCACCGAGGTCGTGGCCCTGCTGCGCGGCCCAGCCGACGGCTCCCCGGGCACCCGGGTGGAGCTCGGGCTGCGGCGTGGCGCACAGAAGTGGACGCAAGAGCTCCGCCGTGCCCGGCTGACCACCGACCCGGTGACCGTCGACCGGCTCAGCGGCTACGACGCCCACAGACCCGGCGCCGTCCGGATCAAGGTCGACTCGTTCACCAAGGGCACCGGAGAGCGGATCCGGCGGGCGGTGCGCTCCACCCCCCGGGGCGACGGCATCCTGCTCGATCTGCGGGGCAACTCCGGCGGGCTGGTCTCCGAGGCCGTCACCGCCGCCTCCTCCCTGCTCGACGGTGGCCTGGTCGCCACCTATGACGTCCGTGGTGACCAGCGAGTTCTCGACGCGCGACCGGGCGGCGACACCGACAGCCCGCTGGTGGTGCTGGTCGACGGCGGCACCATGAGCGCCGCCGAGCTGCTCACCGGCGCCCTGCAGGACCGCGGCCGCGCCGTGGTCGTGGGCTCCCGCACCTTCGGCAAGGGCTCGGTGCAGATGCCGAGCGAACTGCCCGACGGCTCGGTCGCCGAGCTCACCGTGGGCCACTACCGGACCCCGGCCGGGCGTAACGTCGACGGCGAGGGCATCGACCCGGACCTGAGGGTCAAGGGCGACGACGGCCCGTCGGCCGAGGCGCGGGCACGCACGGTATTGAGTGGCCTCGGGGGCGGGTCCTAGTGCGAGAATGGCTTGGCTATGGCTAAAGAGACGGGTCGCAAGCTGATCGCGCAGAACAAGAAGGCGCGGCACGACTATCACATCCTGGATACGTACGAGTGCGGTCTGGTGCTGACCGGGACCGAGGTGAAGTCGCTGCGTCAGGGGCGTGCCTCGCTCGTGGACGGATTCGCCCAGCTCGACGGCGGCGAGGCATGGCTGCACAACGTGCACATCCCCGAGTACAGCCAGGGGACGTGGACCAACCACTCGGCGCGCCGCCGGCGGAAGCTGCTGCTGCACCGGGCGGAGATCGACAAGCTGATCGGCAAGACGCAGGAGACCGGGCACACCCTGGTGCCGCTGGCCCTGTACTTCAAGGACGGCCGGGCCAAGGTCGAGATCGCGCTGGCCAAGGGTAAGAAGGAGTACGACAAGCGCCAGACGCTCCGCGAGCGGCAGGACCGCCGGGAGTCCGAGCGGGCGATGTCCGCGGCCCGGCGGCGGCAGCGGGCCTGAGCTGGGCTCCAGGCGGCGGGAATGATGTGGCCCCGTCGCGCGTTGTTCACCTATGATGGCGCTGTGCCCCTCCGAGGGCGCGGCACCACCTTTGAAAACACCACATGGGGATGATCGGTTTCGACAGCGGCTGTCGAAGCAGGAGAAGCGAGCCGAGGAAGCGGCAATGATCTCGTTAACCATATGTCGCAACCAATAATCGCCAACACCAAGCGCGATTCCTTCGCCCTCGCTGCCTAAGTAGCGACTTGCGAAGTGTCAGCCCGGGGCTGTTCCCGACCCGGATCCTGGCATCAGCTAGGGAACTAAACCACTAAGCCCGGTCACGGGGCGTAGTGGGAAATCAAACAGTGACTGAGCCCGTCGGAGACTTGTCCGCGTGATCTCCGGGGCCGAGAAAATCACAGCGGACTGCGCTCGGAGAAGTCCTGATTCCACACCGGTGGACGCGGGTTCGATTCCCGCCATCTCCACTCATCCCATGTACGACGAGGGCCCCGCCAGCCGGCGGGGCCCTCGTCGTGTTTTCAGGCCCGTGATCAGCCGATGTCCAGGACCGCCTTGCCGTGGAGGCGGCGGTCCAGCAGGGCGGTGACGGCCTCCTCGGCCCGGTCCCAGCCGCCGCGCCAGGTGATCTGGGGGTCCAGGTCGCCCGCCGCGACGCGCTCCGCGAGCCAGCCGAGGTCCGGGCCGATATCGGCGCCGTCCAGCAGGTAGAAGGTGGCGATCGAGCGGTCGTGGCGGCCTTCGTTTCCGTAGAGGGCGCCGAACGGGAAGGTCTCGGGCTGCCCCGTCACATGGCCGACGGAGACCAGAGTGCCGTGCGCGGCGAGTTTGTCGTACGCCGCCACCAGCTGCGGGCCGCCGACGTTGTCGACCACTCCGTGCACCGGCTCGTCGGTTTCGGCCGGGTCCCTGACCACCTGGTGGGCGCCCAGTGTCCGCAGGCCGTCGCCGTGGGCGTCCGGGTCGCCGGTGGAGGCGATGACATGGGCGCCGCCGAGCCGGGCGAGCTGGACGGCGTACCGGCCGACGCCGCCGGTGGCGCCCGTGACCAGGATGCGCCGGCCGAGAGTGTCGCCGATCCGGCGCAGGGCGCGCAGGGCGCTGGCGCCCGCGACCGGGATGGTGCTGATCGCGCCGGGGTCGGCACCGGCGGGCGGGACGCCGAGCATCGCGGTGTCCACCGCGCGCAGCTCCGCCCAGCCGCCGTCCGCGCCCAGGGTGACGACGGGGGTTCCGGCGGCCGGTCCGGAGCCGTCGGCGGCCGCGCGCTCGACCACCCCGGCGGCGTCCCAGCCCAGCACGGTGCCCTCGGGGGCCTCGGTCCGGTGGGCGACCTCGCCGTAGTTGAGGGAGGTGGCGGTCACCCGGACCAGCGCCTGGTGCGGGGCGGGTTCGGGGTCGCCGGCCTCGCCGAGGCGGAGGCCGGCGGGGGCGGAGTGGTCAACGAGCAGGGCGCGCATGACGGTTCGCCTTTCGATGAAGGGTGACGATCACAGTTATGCCACTGAGTGGCAAAAGCGCGCAAGTGGCATCGTCGCCGACGGTTACACTTTTCGCCGTGACTGCCGCTCCCAACTCCTCACTGCGCGAACGCAAGAAGCGGCGCACCCGTCAGGCGCTGATAGACACCGCGCTGGAGCTGTTCACCCGGCGCGGCTTCGGCGGGGTGACGCTGGATGAGCTGTGCGAGGTGGTGGAGATCTCCAAGCGCACCTTCTTCCGCACCTTCACCAGCAAGGAAGATGTCGCGATGGCCCCCGACCAGGACCTGTGGCGGGCCTTCCTGGAGGAGCTGGAGACCGCGGACCCGGGCGCGCTGCCGGTCGTGGAGCTGGGACGGGACGCGTTGCTGGCCGCGCTGGAGCGGGTGGACGACGAGGGCTGGGCCCGGCGGATGCTGCTCAGCCGGCGGCTGGCCGAGCGGACCCCCTCGATGGGCGCGCACGGTCTGCAGTTCTGCGAGGCCACCACGCAGCAGGCGCTGGAGATCCTGCACCGCCGGTTCGGCCTCGGGGGGCCGGGCGACCTGCGGCCCCGGCTGGCCGTGGACATGCTGGTCGCCGCGTTCCACGGGGCGTTGGCGAGTTGGGTGGCGCGGGCCGCTGAGGCCGGCGAGGCGGCTTGTGACGAGCCGCCTACCACGGAGGGTCTGGCCGCTCGCCTCCGTGAGGCGGTAGCCGCCCTTCCCGAAAGCCTCGCCCTGACCACGTCCCCCTGACGACCGGCGCCTCCGCCCGGACCGGCTGCCGGCTGAGCGGCCCGCCCACGGCGGTGACCTCGCGCCCTCGCCCCACGGGCGATGGTCAGCTGAAGGCGATCACTAGGCCGAAGCCGAGAAAGAGCGTGCCGATCAGGGTCATGCCCACCGCCGGGCCCACCAGCTGGCGCCGCATCCACACCCGGGCCTTTTGCGACTCGCCCGGGAGGTACACCACGCCTACTCTCCGGCCGGTCGCCAGCCCCATCCCGATGCCCTGGATCGCGGTCGTGAACTCCACCTCGTAGCCTTGGTGGTCGTGGAACCGGATGACCGGCGTCTGGGTCGGGCTCCGGTTCCGGTCCCGGCGGTCCACGATGTTGGCGACTACCAGCCCCTCCGTACGGAGCCCCTCGCGGCGCAGCCGTCGCACCAGCCGGGTGTCGCGGACGGCGCGGGCGTAGAGGAACAGCCCGATCGTGATGCACAGCACCTCGGCCGCGGGAGCGCCCATCGATGAATCACCTCTCGTCGTCTTCGATTCCCCCGCCCGCCACAGGAGACGTGTTGATCCGGAACTTCGGTTGCCGCCCGCGCGCCCTGTCGCGAAATGACGGGGTGCGGGATCCTCCCGTGACATGAGCAGACCCCTGAAGCGTCGTGTGAGCGGCTGGATCTGGCCCCTCGTCATCGGACTCGCCTGCACCCTCACCTGGAGCTCGCCTGCCGGTGCGGACACCTCCCGCGCCGGGATCGGCGACGCCCTCGACACCATCCTCGCCGACCCCCTGCTGAGGGGCGGCGCGGCCGGGGTAGTGGTCGCCGACGCCGACTCCGGCGCCGCCCTCTACCGGCACCGGGCCGACGACCGGCTGATGCCCGCCTCCAACACCAAGCTGTTCACCTCGGCCGCCGCCATGGGGCTGCTCGGCCCCGACCACCGCTTCGGCACCGATGTGCTGACCGACGGCAGCCGCCACGGCCGTACGCTCCGGGGCGATCTGTATCTGCGCGGCACCGGCGACCCCACGATGCTCGCGGGGGACTACGACCGCTTGGCCAAGAGCGTCGCCGACGCGGGCATCACCAAGGTCAGCGGGCGGCTGATCGCCGATGACACCCGCTTCGACGCGCAGCGGGTGGGCCGCTCCTGGGCGGCCGACGACGAGTCCTCGTACTACGCGGCGCAGATCTCCGCGCTGACGCTGGCCCCCGACACCGACTACGACGCGGGCAGCGTCATCGTGGAGGTCGCCCCGGGCGCGGCCGCCGGCGACCGGCCGAAGGCCACGGTCACGCCGCCGAACTCCTACGTACGGATCGACAACCGCGCGACCACCGGAAGCGGCAGCCTCACCGTCGAGCGGGGGCACGGATCCAACACCATCACCGTCAGCGGTGCGATTCCGGCCGGGGCGGCGACCGCCAAGGAGTGGGTCAGCGTCTGGGGTCCCACCGGCTACGCCGCCTCGGTCTTCGCCGACGCCCTCGACCGGCACGGCGTCCGCGTGGCCGGGCCCACCCGCCTGGGCAGGGCCACTCCGGCGGATGCCCGGACGCTCGCCGCGCACCGCTCCATGCCGCTCAAGGAACTGCTGATCCCCTTCATGAAGCTGTCCAACAACATCCACGCCGAGGCGCTCACCAAGGCCATCGGCTACGCGACGGCCGGTCGCGGCACCTGGGACGCGGGGCTCGGCGCCATCGCCGACTGGCTGAAGAAGCAGGGCGTGGACACCGGCGCGGTGCGCCAGGTCGACGGCTCGGGGCTGTCCCGGATGGACAACATCGCGGCCGGGCGCCTCACCGAGCTGCTGCTGTCGGTGCGCGACGAGCCCTGGTACGCCGACTGGTACGCCTCGCTGCCGGTGGCCTGCGCCCCGGACCGGTTCGTGGGCGGCACGCTGCGGACGCGGATGTGCTCCACCCCGGCGGCCGGCAACGCACGTGGCAAGACCGGCTCCCTGACCGGCGCCTCCGCGCTCTCCGGCTATGTCACCGACGCGGACGGCAGGGAGCTGGTCTACAGCGTCGTCCTCAACAACTACCTCGCGGAGTCGGTGAAGAGCCTGGAGGACGCGATCGTGGTGACGCTCGCGAAGTCCGGCGAGGGCCATGCGGAGGCGGTGCGGCCCCGTGCCGTACGGGGCGCCACGGCCGACGCCGGACTCGAATGCGCCTGGGTCAAGCCCCGGCGCTGCTGAGCGCTAGCCCTAGGCCCTAGCGCTACGGCTACGGCTACGGCATCGGCAGCGTCAGCACCGCCGTCCCCGCCGCCGCCTCGGCCGACGGGCCGCCGGCCACCTCCAGCCGCCAGGGCGCCGAGGTGCCGGCGGCCTCGGCGCGCAGCACCGCCCCCTCCCGGACGACGGTGAAGGTGGCGGCCGTCGTGCCGTCCGGGCGCGGCACCCGCACCGTGACCGGGCGGCCCGCCGCCGGTTCGT
Organism: Streptomyces sp. NPDC007875; assembly: GCF_042868035.1. Taxonomy (NCBI): domain Bacteria; kingdom Bacillati; phylum Actinomycetota; class Actinomycetes; order Kitasatosporales; family Streptomycetaceae; genus Streptomyces; species Streptomyces sp. NPDC007875. The sequence goes on from NZ_JBIADZ010000025.1 coordinate 73,103, forward strand.
ACACCCGCAGCGTGATCCCGTCCGCCCAGTCGGCGTCGGGGCGGTCGTCGGCCGCCCCGAACGGAATCACCGCGCCGGGCCGGGCCAGCAGCGGGACGCTGCGGAAGCCGTGGGTCTCGCGCACCCAGCGCGGGCCGTGCACCGTCCGCCCGCTCGGCACATGCGTCCAGACGCCCTCGGGCACGTAGTAGCTCACCTCGCCCTCGTCGTCGAAGACCGGGGCGACCAGCAGATCCCCGCCGAGCATGTACTGCCGCTCCAGGCCCGCGCATCCCGGGTCGTCGGGGAACTCCAGGACCATGGCGCGCATCACCGGGACGCCCTCGGTGTGCGCCTGCCGCGCCGCCTCGTACAGATACGGCATCAGCCGCAGCTTCAGCCGGGTGAAGAAGCGCAGTACCTCGACCGACTCCTCGTCGAAGTGCCACGGCACCCGGTAGGAGGACGAGCCGTGCAGTCTGCTGTGCGAGGACAGCAGCCCGAAGGCGATCCACCGCTTGAACAGGGCCGGGTCCGGGGTGCCCTCGAAGCCGCCGATGTCATGGCTCCAGAAGCCGAAGCCGGACAGCCCCAGCGAGAGCCCGCCGCGCAGCGATTCGGCCATCGCCTCGTAGGTGGACTCGCAGTCGCCGCCCCAGTGCACCGGGAACCGCTGGCCGCCCGCCGTGGCCGAGCGCGCGAAGACCACCGCCTCGCGCTCACCGCGCCGCTCGCGCAGCGCCTCGTGGACGGTGCGGTTGTAGAGGTGGGTGTAGTAGTTGTGCATCCGCTCGGGGTCGGAGCCGTCCGCGTACACCGCGTCGGTGGGCACCCGCTCGCCGAAGTCGGTCTTGAAGCAGTCCACGCCCATGTCCAGCAGCGCGGTCAGCTTGGCCGCGTACCAGGCGCGGGCGTCGGGGTCGGTGAAGTCCACCAGCGCCATGCCCGGCTGCCACAGGTCCCACTGCCACACCGAGCCGTCCGGCCGCTTCAGCAGATAGCCGGCCGCCTTGCCCTCGGCGAAGAGTGGGGAGCGCTGGCCGATGTACGGATTGATCCAGACGCAGATCCGCAGGTCCCGCTCGCGCAGTCGGCGCAGCATGCCCTCCGGGTCGGGGAAGACCCGCGGATCCCAGGTGAAGTCGCACCACTGGTACTCGCGCATCCAGAAGCAGTCGAAGTGGAAGACGGACAGCGGCAGTCCGCGCTCCGCCATGCCGTCCACGAAGCCGCTGACCGTCTCCTCGTCGTAGGAGGTGGTGAAGGAGGTGGACAGCCACAACCCGAAGGACCACGCGGGCGGCAGCGCGGGGCGGCCGGTGAGCGCGGTGTAGCGGCGCAGGATCTCCTTGGGGGTGGGCCCGTGGATGACGTAGTACGTGAGCTCCTGGTCCCGGGCGCTGAACTGGATCCGGGAGACCGTCTCCGAGCCGACCTCGAAGGAGACCCGGCCGGGGTGGTCGACGAAGACGCCGTAGCCCGCGTCGGTGAGGAAGAACGGGACGTTCTTGTACGCCTGTTCGGTGGCGGTGCCGCCGTCGGCGTTCCAGATGTCGGTGGCCTGGCCGTTCCTCACCAGCGGGCCGAAGCGCTCACCGAGGCCGTAGACGGAGGTGCCGACCCGCAGCGCGAGCCGTTCGCGCAGGTGGTGGTGGCCGTCGGGGGTCTCCATGATGCCCATGTCCTTGGCGCCGCTGCTGGTGAGCGTGCGCCCGGCGGCCTCGAGGTCCATCCGCCAGGGCCCGGTGCGGGCGAAGCGCACCGAGAGCGCGCCCGAGGTGAGCCGGGCCTCCTCGGCGTCGCAGCTCACCTCGGCGTCGCACTCCTGGCGGGCGATCTCGAAGGACGGGCCGCGCTCCACCCCGCCGGCGAAGTGGGTGATCCGGATGGCGATGACATCGGGCATGGGGGAGGTGCAGGTCAGGGTGAGGGCGGGGCCCTTGAGCAGATCGCCGCGGTGGCGGACGGGATGGGTGGGGGCGTGGACGGTGAGGGTGCCGGGGCCGGTCTCCACATCGAGCACCCCCTGGGGGTACGCGGCGCGGACGCCCTCGCGCAGCCTCCAGTAGCCGTCGCTGAACTTCATGCGGCCCTCCTCGTTCATTTGACCGCGCCCATGGCGATGCCACGGGTCAGGGTCCGCTGGAAGATCAGGAAGAAGCAGAACGCGGGGAGCACCCCGAGCAGGGCGGCCGCGTTGGTCATGGTGGCGTCCATCAGCCGCTGGCCCTGGAGGACGCCGAGCGCCACCGAGACCGTCTGGTTGTCGTTGGAGATCAGCATCACCAGAGGCAGCAGGAACTCGTTCCAGGTCCAGATGAAGAAGAAGACCAGCAGCACCCCGAGGGTGGGGCGGCTGACCGGCACCACCACCCGCCACAGCACCTGCCACTTGTTGGCGCCGTCGATCCGGGCCGCCTCGATGACCTCCTTGGGGAAGGCGCCGAGCACGGAGGAGAGCAGATAGGTGCCGAAGGCCGACTGGATCACGGTGAAGACGATGATCACGCTCAGCCGGGTGTCGTACAGGCCCACCTGCTTGGACAGGTAGTACACGGGATAGACCAGGGCCTCCTGCGGCAGCATGTTGGCCAGCACGAAGAAGGCCAGTACCCAGGGGCGGCCCTTGACCCGCCCGATGCCGATCGCATACGCGTTGAGCACGGACAGCAGCGCGGCGAGCACCGCCACCGAGCCGGAGATCAGCGCGGAGTTGAACAGCTTCCGGCCGAAGTCGACCCGCTGCCAGAAGTCCCGCAGCCCGTCCAGATGAATCCCCTCGGGCAGGCTCAGCGGGCCGTTCGCCGAGTACTCCGCGGGCGATTTCACCGCGTTGAGGGCCACCACGAGGAACGGCAGCACCATGAGTACGGCCGCCACGGCCAGCGCGGCCAGCACCGGAAAGCGGGCCGGGGTGTGGTGTCGCTTGTGGGCGTTCACCGCTGCTGGTCCTCCGCCCGGGTTTGCAGGCGCAAGGCCACCAGGGCCAGCGCCAGGATGATCACGGTGAGGGCGGTGGAGACCGCGGAGCCGTAGCCGACCTGCGTCTTCTCGAAGAACGACTGGAAGGAGAAGTACGAGGGGACATTGGTGGCCCCACCGGGCCCGCCCTTGGTGAGCACATACACCGCGCCGAAGACCTTGAGCGCCGCGATGGTGCACCACAGCAGCACGACGGAGATCTCCGGGCGGATCTGCGGCAGCGTCACATGCCAGAACCGCCGCCACCACGAGGCCCCGTCCAGCTCGGCCGCCTCGTGCAGGGACGGGTCGGCGCGCTGCAGCCCCGCCATGAAGACCACCAGCGGAAAGCCCAGCTGGACCCAGACCATCACGGCCATCACGCTGTAGAGCGCGAAGTCCGGGTCGCCCAGCCAGTCATGGCGCAGCGAGCCGAGGCCGACGGCGTCCAGCGCCTCGTTCAGCGCGCCGCCCTCCGGGGCGAGGATCCAGCTCCAGACGATCCCGGCCACCGCGATCGGCAGCACCTGCGGCAGATAGAAGCAGGCGCGCAGCACGCTCGCGGTGCGGGTGCCGATGTGCTTGGCGACGTAGTCGAAGAGCGCGGCGGCCAGCACCAGGCCGAGCACGGTGGGGAGCACGGCCATCGCCACCACCATCGCGAGGCTGTGCCGGAAGGACTCCCAGAAGGCGGAGTCGTCCAGCAGGGCGCGGTAGTTGTCCAGCCCGGCCCACTTCGGGCTGCCCACCCCCTGCCAGTGGGTGAGACTGATCCCGGTGTTCATCAGGAACGGGACGACGATGACGGCGAGGAAGGCCAGCGCGCCGGGGAGCAGGAACAGGGCGTACGGATACTCGCGGCGACGCCCTTGTACGCCGTGGCTGTGGGTGCTCATCCCTTCGGCGCGCCCGCGTCGTACGCCTTCTTCAGCGCGTCCAGATACGCGTCGGGATCCGCGCTGCCGATGATCAGCTTCTGGGTCTCGGAGACGAGGGTGTCGTAGAAGCCGGGGACCGGCCAGTCGGGATAGAAGGCCAGGCCGTCGCCGTCGGAGTAGGCGGTGAAGTCCTGGATCAGACTCCTGGACTTGGGGTCGGTGATCGCTGAGGGGTCGGCGGCCACGGGGACTCCGCCGTTGTTGCCGAGGGTGTTCTGGATGCCTTTCTTCATCGTGATGTCGATGAAGTCGTAGGCGAGTTCCTTGTTCTTGGCGCCCTTGGGGACGACCCAGAGATTGCCACCGGAGCCGAGGGTGAGCTGGGAGCCGGGGAAGCGGAACGTGCCCCACTGGTCCTTCATCTCGGACTTGAAGCGGCCGAACCACCAGCTGCCGGAGAAGAACATCGGGTACTTCCCCGCGATGAAGGCCGCGCCCGCGTCCTCGGCCTTGGCGCCGCTCGAACTCTTGGCGATATAGCCCTTCTTGACCCAGTCGGCGAAGGTGGTGGCGCCATAGGTCCAGGCGGCGTCGTGGAAGTCCGGCTTGCCCTTGTACTGCTCGTAGGCGTCCACCCAGGAGCGGTCGGCCTTGGTCAGGGCGAGTTGGTAGACGTACTGGTGGGCGGGGTATTCGGCGCCCGCGCTGGCGAGCGGGGTGACGCCCTTGTCCTTGAACGCCTCCAGGGCGGCGGTGAATTCGGCGAAGGTGGTCGGGACCTTGACGTGGTGCTTCTCGAAGAGGGTCTTGTTGTAGAAGACCATCGTGTACTCGGCGTAGTTGGGGATCCCGTACCAATTGCCGGAGCCCATCACGCCCTGTGCGTCGTAGCGGCTGGTGGTGCGCACCCCGGGGCTGAGCGGCTTGTCCCAGCCGCGTTTGGTGACCTCGGGGGTGAGGTCGGTGAGCAGGCCCTGTTTGGAGAGCAGCCCGGTGGTGGCGTTGCCCTTGTTGTACTCCATCAGGTCGGGTGCGTCACCGGAGTTGAGGACCATCGAGGCGGTCTTCTGGATCTGTTCGAAGCCCTTCTCCTCGACCTTCACCGACACGCCCGGATGGCTCTTCTTGAATTCCTCGATCGCCTGCTTCCAGGCGATGCCCATGGCGCTGTTGGGCGCCTCGTAGTGCCACAGCGTGAGCGACTTGCCGTCCCCGGCCTCGTCCCCGCCGCCCCCGCAACCCGCCATGACCAGGGATCCCGCGAGCGCGGCCGCGATGACGGCCACTGTTCGTTTCGTCCGTTTCCGTGCCGTCAACATCCGCTGCCTCCGGGAGGGTGGGAAGGAATGGCGCACGTGCAACGTTCGTCGAAGCGCTTCGATGGGGAGAGGTATACGAGGGGTGAGAGAGATATGTCAATGCCGTTGACAAAACGAGCAGGGAGCGGGCCCCTCTTTTGGGGCTCGGTTCGCCTCCGGGGCGCCTCAGCCTCCCGCAGCTACCGCTGGGAGGTGCCCCGGCCGGAAGACCTCAGCGCCCGGAAGCTTTGCGGGAGGGCCTCAGCCCCGATGGACCTGGCGCACCGTGCGGAGGAAGGCGCCCAGGACGCTCGGCACCGGTCCGAAGCGATGCGCGAGGTGGAACTCCAGCCCGGCGGCGGCCGGTTCCAGCGGCAGCAGGTCCACCCCCACATGCCGGAACCGCCGCATCCCCGCCGGTCCGATGCCGATCCCCAGCCCGCAGGCGACCAGCCCGAGCAGGGTGTGCAGATTGTGCGCCTCATGCGCGATCCTCGGCTCGACGCCGGCGGCGCGGCATACGGCGAGCGCCACATCGGCGGCGGCGGGCTCGGCCTGCCGGGAGGAGAGGATCAGCGGCTCGCCGTCCAGCGCCCGTACGGGCACGGACGCGGCACCGGCCAGCGGATGGCCGGACGGCACCGCCGCCACCAGGGTCTCCCGACCCAGCGGAAGGCTGCTCAGCCGCCGCCGGGCGGCCGCGGGCGGCGGGCCGCAAATGACCCCGGCGTCCAGGCTGCCGTCCAGCAGCGCCTCGATCTGCCGGGCGCTGGGGAGTTCGCGCAGCTCCAGCCGGACCTGCGGGCGGCGGGTCCGGAAGGCGGTGAGCACCTCGGGCAGCACGGCGGCCAGCGCGGTGCCGAGGAAGCCGATGGCGAGCGAACCGGTCTCGCCCCGGCCGGCGTCGGCCGCGTCCCGTACGGCGAGGTCGAGATGGTCCAGCACCTGCCGGGCCCGGGCCAGGAACGCCTCGCCCGCGGCGGTGGGCCGCACCCCGTGCCCGGTGCGGTCGAAGAGCCGTACGCCCAACTCGGTCTCCAGCGCCTTGATCTGCTGGGACAGCGGCGGCTGCCGAATGCCCAGCGCGGCGGCGGCGCGGCCGAAGTGGGCGTGCTCGGAGAGGGCGAGCGCATAGCGCAGATGGCGCAGCTCCATGAGAGCCAAGCCTATATCCGATCGCGAATAATCCCTTCACCTCTCATATATCAAAGAAGAAAATACCGGGGTGCCGGTGCTCGACTGGCCCGCATGAACGCGACGCGAGAGCACCGAGAGCACCGAGAACACCACGAGACGACGATCGAGGGCGTACGGCTGCACTGGGTGCGGGCGGGGTCGGGAACCCCCGTCGTCCTGCTCCACGGCTGGCCGCAGACCTGGTACGCCTGGCGCAAGGTGATCCCCGGACTCGCCCGCGACCATGAGGTGTTCGCGGTGGACCTGCCAGGCCTCGGCGACTCGGGCTCCTCCCCGCGCGGCCACGGCGTCCGGATCGCCGCCGACCTCCTCGACGCCTGGCGCGCCGAGCTGGGCCTGGACCGGGTCCATGTCGTCGGCCACGATCTGGGCGGCCCCATCGGCTATGCGTGGGCCGCCGCCCACCCGGCCCATGTGCGCAGCTTCACCCTGCTCGCCGTGCCGCTGCACGGCTTCGGGCTGAGCGAGCTGATCGCCCGCGCCGGGCTCTGGCACTTCGGCTTCTTCTCGGTGCCCGGTCTCGCGGAGCAGCTGGCGGAGGGCCGGGAGCGGATCCTGCTGGAGCACTTCTACGCGCACGCCATGGAGAGCGGGGCCATCCGCCCCGCCGATGTCGACACCTATCTGAGCACGTACACCCGGCCGGGTCGGCTGGCCAACGGCTTCGCGTACTACCGCAACGTCCCCGCCGACACCGCCGCCATCACCGAACTCGCCCGCACGAGGCTGCCGATGCCCACCCTGGCCATCGGCTGCGGCCGGGCCGGGGGCCCGGCCCCCGTCCACAGCCTCGGCCGGGTCGCCCCGGGGGTCCGCGGTGCCGTGATCGACGACAGCGGCCACTACCTCCCCGAGGAGCACCCGGGCCCCTTGCTGTCGCTGCTGGCGCCCTTCCTGGCGGAGGCGGACGGGTCGTGACGCCCGGCTCGGTCAACCTCACCGAGCGGGGATGTCCGCGTGTTCCGGCGATGTGCTCATGACCGGCCCTCCGAGCCGTGTGCTTGCGGTACGGACCGTAGCGGGGCCCGCAGACAACCCCGGCCCGACCAGGCGATGGCGAAGGCGAGGGCGGCCGCCGTCGCCGGGGTGAGGTAGGCCGATGTGGGGGTCAGGTGGTCCACCGTCCAGCCGCCCACGGCGGCGCCGGTGGAGATGCCGATGAGCAGACCGGTGTACACGGTGGTCATCCCCTCGTTGAGTCGGGCGGACGGGAGCAGACGGTGGACCAGGGTCATGCCGGTGATCATCGTGGGGGCCGTGGCCATGCCCGCCAGGAAGAGCAGCGGGGCGAGGGTGGCGAGGCTGTGGGCGGTCAGGAGGGGGAGGACGGCCAGGGCCATCGCGGCCACGCCCGCCACCAGGCGCCCTCCGGCCGTACCGCGCGGTGGCAGTGCGCCGAAGACCAGCCCGGCGGCGCAGGACCCGGCGGCCTGGAGGGCGAGGACGGCGCTGCTCGCCGTGGAGCCCCCGTACGAGCCGACGGCGGCGACCGTCGCCACCTCCATCGAGCCGAAGACCGCGCCGGTCGCGAGGAAGGTCAGCAGGATGACCCGCAGAGCGGGGGTGAGGAGCACGCGGCCCCGGGCGGGGTGCGGTTCCGGCGGCGGTTCGGTGCGGCGCTGGGCGGCGAACAGCAGGGTGCCGGTGAGCAGCAGCGCCGCCGCCGTGACCAGCCCCGCCTCGGGGAGGACCACCGTGCACAGCACCATGGCCAGCGCGGGCCCGGCCATGAAGCAGACCTCGTCGACGACCTGCTCGAAGGAGGCGGCGGTGTGCCGGGCGGCCGGGTCGTCGCGGTGCAGCGCGGCCCAGCGGGCGCGGGTCATCGCGCCCAGGCTGGGCACGCCGGACGAGCCCACCGCGCAGCAGAACAGCGTCCAGGCCGGGGCGCCGACGTGGACGCACAGCACCATGGCGGTCGCCCCGGCCACGAAGACGACGACGGCGGGGACCGCGACCCTGGCCTGCCCGTACCGGTCGACCAGCCGCCCCAGCAGCGGTCCCGCGACCGCCGTCACCGCGACTCCGGTGGCCGAGACGGCGCCCGCGAGCGCGTACGAGTCCCGCACCGTGGCGATCATCAGCACCGTGGAGACGCCGAGCATCGAGCCCGGCAGCCGTCCGACGAAGGCCGCGAGCGTGAAGGCGAGCGCACCGGGGGCGGCGAAGAGCCGGCGGTACGGGGCGAGCGGCGACCGGCGGCGGCGCGGCGGGGCGGAGGCGGCGCCGGGGCGGGAGGGGCGGGGCACGACGGGCCGGGAGGCGAGGAAGAGGATCACCCCACCACGGTCCCGGGGCCGCCCGGGGCCGGTCCAACACCTGATCCGGACTCATTCACGCATATCCGTTGTCAATGCCGGTCAGGTGAAGGGCCAAGGATCGCGTCGGCCACCATGGTGCGCGTGAACCGGGACATCGAACCGCGCCTGCTGCGCGCCTTCACCGCCGTCGCCGACGAACTGCACTTCACCCGCGCCGCCGCCCGCCTCTACGTCGCCCAGCAGGCCCTCAGCCGCGACATCCGCCGCCTGGAGCGGGAGTTGGGCGCGGAGCTGTTCGTCCGCACCACCCGCCAGGTCGCCCTCACGGCCGCGGGTGAGCGGCTGCTCCCGTACGCTCGGCGGGTGCTCCAGGCCCAGGACGACCTGGCGGCGGCCTTCAGCGGGGCCGAGCGCCGCCCGCTGCTGGTGGACGTGGGCGCCCCGGTGAGCACGGGGAGCCAGGTGCTGACGGAGGCGCGGCACCGCCTCGGCCCCGAGACCGAACTGGTGGCCCGCTTCCACAGCGGACTGGCCGGGGCCGCCGCCGAACTCCTCGCCGGCCGCCTCGACGTCTCCTTCGGCCGGGCCCACGGCCTCGACCCCGCCGTGCTCGCCCGGCTGGAACACCGCCTCGTCCGCTACGAGCGCATCGCCGTGGTCCTGCGCGAGGACCATCCGCTGGCCGGGCTCGAGGAGATCCCGCTGTCCGCGCTCGCGGGCGAGACCCTGTACGCGGCGGCGGGCAACCCCACCACCACCGAGTGGACCGACCTCGCCGAACAGCTCTTCGCGGGGCGCGGGATCGCGATGGCGGAGCCGTTCCCGGAGATCGAGGGGGACGAGGAGTTCATCCGGGTGGTGACCAAGCGCCGCTGGTCGGTGCTGGCCAGCGAGGTGTTCATCCACCTCCCCGGCACGGTGCTGCGCCCCCTCACCGACCCGGTCCCGCTCTCCCCGGTCTCCCTGCTCTGGCGCCGCGACCTGCACCACCCCGGCCTGGACGCCCTCCACACCGCGGCCCGCACGCTCGCCACCACGTCCGACTGGCTCGCCCGCCCACCGGGCGCCTGGCTGCCACGCCCGGAGGCGGGCGGGATCAGAAATCTTCGTATGGCGGAATGACGCGCGTGATGACGATGAGCCGCAGGCGTGGCATGGCCAGGAAGTACAGCCAGCCATCCCCGCCGATACCGAGGCGGCGCGGCCCACCCGGGACACCCGGCTGAGGACCCTTGCCGGTATCGGCGACGTCGACGCCCAGACCGGCGAGGTCGACGAGTTCATGCGCGATCCTCCGGCGGGGCGGGCGGGCGGTGCACCGCGTACGGTACCGGGCGATACCTCGCGTCGCGTATGCGATGGCCACGACTCCACCGCAGCAGGGAATCCCCGGGATCCCGGGACTCCGGGACCAGACCCCGGGGCCCCGCCCCGGCCCCGGCACCCCGAGCCCCCGGAGACCCCTCACCGCCCCCCGCCCCCACAGGTGAGAGCAAGGTTTCGTCCGCGTCACCTGCCGCCACAGCCCGGTAATGCGCCGTCCCTACCGTCGGGCAGCGACACCGAGAACTGTGGAGGCGTGATGACTGCCCCGACCACCACCGCCGCACGCAAAGGGGGCCGCTGGATCGAGCAGTGGGACCCGGAGGACGAGACCTTCTGGAGGCAGAAGGGGGAGCGGATCGCCACCCGGAATCTGGTCTTCTCCATCCTCTCCGAGCACATCGGGTTCTCCATCTGGAGCCTGTGGTCGGTGATGGTCCTGTTCATGGGGCCGGAGTACGGCGTCGACGCGGCCGGGAAGTTCTTCCTGGTGGCGATGCCCACGCTGGTCGGCGGGGTCCTTCGGGTCCCGTACACCTTCGCCGTCGCCCGGTTCGGCGGGCGCAACTGGACGATCATCAGCGCGGCGACGCTGCTCGTGCCCGCGATCACCGCCGCCGCGGTGATGGAGCCCGGGACCTCCTACACCACCTTCATGGTGGTCGCGGCGCTCACCGGTGTCGGCGGCGGCAATTTCGCCTCGTCCATGACCAACATCAACTCCTTCTATCCGCTGCGCAAGAAGGGCTGGGCGCTCGGGCTCAACGCGGGCGGCGGCAACATCGGCGTGCCCGTGATCCAGCTGATCGGGCTGTTGGTCATCGGCACCGCCGGGGCGGCCCATCCGCGGCTCGTGCTCGCCGTCTACATCCCGCTGATCGTGGTCGCGGCGGCGCTCTCCGCGCTGTTCATGGACAACCTGGCGCCGGTGCGCAACGACTCCGGGGCGGCCAAGGAGGCGGCGCGGGACGCCCACACCTGGATCATGTCGCTGCTCTACATCGGCACCTTCGGCTCGTTCATCGGCTACAGCTTCGCCTTCGGCCTGGTGCTGCAGAACCAGTTCGACCGCACCCCGCTGCAGGCGGCCTCGCTCACCTTCATCGGCCCGCTGCTCGGCTCGCTCATCCGCCCCGTCGGCGGGCGGCTCGCCGACACCCGCGGCGGCGCGAAGATCACCCTCTGGAACTTCGCCGCCATGGGCGCCGCGACCCTCGTGGTCGTCTACGCCTCCGCACAGAAGTCGCTGCCCGTCTTCCTCGTCGGCTTCATCGCCCTCTTCGTCCTCAGCGGACTCGGCAACGGCTCCACCTTCAAGATGATCCCCGGCATCTTCCAGGCGAAGGCCCTCGCCCGGGGCCTGAAGGGCGAGGAGGCCGCGTCCTACGGGCGGCGGCTCTCGGGCGCGGCGATGGGGCTGATCGGGGCGGTCGGCGCGCTCGGCGGGCTCGGGATCAACCTCGTCTTCCGGGAGTCGTTCGCAAGCGCCCACTCCGGCACCCCCGCCTTCGTCTCCTTCCTCGCCTTCTACGCCGTGTGCTCCGCGGTCACCTGGGCCGTATACCTCCGCGGCGCCCGCTCGGCCCCGGCGCCCGCCGCCGAGCAGGACACGCATGATCCGCGCTCGGAGCGGCAACCCGCCTACGCGGACGTCTGAGCGGCTCGGGGCGTACGGTCGACCGGGGAAGCCCCCGGCCGTACGCCCCGTTACAGATGGGAAACCTCCGTGAACCGCCACCGTCACGGGACGGCGACAGGATGCGGAACGGAGGCGCCCATACGCGAGTGAATCGGGAGATCGGGACGAGAGCCATGCACCGAGAACAGACCGGAGCCGCGGGCGACGAAGCACCCGTCGGCCCCCTCGCCGGATTCACCGTGGGCGTCACCGCGGCACGGCGCGCGGATGAGCTCGGCGCGCTGCTGCGGCGCCGCGGCGCGGCCGTGATGCACGCGCCGGCGCTGCGGATCGTGCCGCTGGCCGACGACTCCGAACTCCTGGCCGCCACCAAGCAGTTGATCGACCACGCCCCGCACGCCGTCATCGCCACCACCGCCATCGGCTTCCGCGGCTGGGTCGAGGCCGCCGACGGCTGGGGCCTGGGTGACGCGCTGCTGGACCGGCTGCGCGAGGTGCGGCTGCTGGCCCGCGGGCCCAAGGTGCGCGGGGCGATCCGGGCCGCCGGGCTCACCGAGGAGTGGTCCCCGCCCTCCGAGTCGATGGCCGAGGTGCTCGAGCGGCTGCTGGAGGAGGGCGTGGAGGGGCAGCGCATCGCCATCCAGCTGCACGGCGAGCCGCTGCCCGGCTTCGTCGAGTCGCTGCGCGCCGGGGGAGCGGAGGTGGTCGGGGTGCCGGTCTACCGCTGGATGCCACCGGAGGACATCGGGCCCGTCGACCGACTGCTGGACGCCACGGTCGCCCGCGCCCTGGACGCCGTCACCTTCACCAGCGCTCCCGCCGCCGCGAGCCTGCTGGACCGGGCCGAACGGCGCGGGATGCGCGAGGAACTCCTGGACGCGCTCCGCCGTGACGTGCTGCCCGCCTGCGTCGGCCCGGTCACCGCGCTCCCGCTGGAGGCCCACGACATACCCACCTCCCAACCCGAACGGTTCCGCCTCGGCCCCCTCGTCCAGCTGCTGACCGCGGAACTCCCGGGCCGGGTCCGCCCGTTGCCGGTCGCCGGGCGACGCCTGGAGATCCGCGGCCACGCCGTGGTCGTCGACGGCGAACTGCGCACCGTGCCGCCCGCGGGGATGGCCCTGCTACGTGCCCTGGCCCGCCGCCCCGGCTGGGTCGTGGCCCGCTCGGAACTGCTGCGCTCGCTGCCTGGCGCGGGCCGCGACGAACACGCGGTGGAAACGGCGATGGCCCGCCTCCGCACGGCCCTTGGCTCCCCCAAACTCATCCAGACCGTGGTCAAACGCGGCTACCGGCTGGCGCTGGACCCTTCGGCCGAAACGAAGTACGCGGACGCGTAGCCGCCCACCGGGGGCGCCCTTGGGTGCGCGGTGGGGTGTGTGGTGGGTGCCGGGTGCGGGGCCCTGGACCGTATATTTACGGCGCCGTTGGCCGGGGGCGTGGGGTGGGCCGGGGATGGGCGCCACGAATACACGTAAGCGTCCAGGCCCCCACCCCTGCGACCCCGCCGCCTCCCGCCGTCTCGCGGCTGGCCGTCGGTGGCATGGGTGGTGTGCGGTTCCGGACCGCCCGGGGGGAAAATTCAGCCCCTCCGGCGTTTGAGGAGCGGGGTCCGGGGCGGAGCCCCGGTGGGGGTCCAGGGGGCGGAGCGCCATTGTTTCGGGAAGGGGCGGGGTGGGGGTTATCCGCCGGAGGCGCCCACGGCCCGCACTGGGTGTTCGGCCGGGGCCGGGTGTTGGGTGGCGCGGCCCCGCGTCCGGTACCCCCAGGGTCACCACGGCGGAGCCCTGCGCACAGCGTTTGCGAGGCGTTCGCCCGGGCTCGCCTCCGGAGGGGTTCCGGGTGACAGCCGGGGCGGGCACTCTGAAAGGTGACCGGATCGGGCCTTCCCCGAGGGGTGACAGGAACATGGCGGCGTCGGGCTACGACCTGCGGTTCGACTCGGGGCGGATCTGCCTGGACCTGGTGGCCACGGTCGGTGGCCGGCTCAGCGAGGCGCCCGTCGAGCGGCTCGGCGGCGTGGAGCCCCTCAGGGCCTGGCTGCTCGGCGCCGGTCTGGTGCCCGGCGGCACTCCGCTCGACGTCGTGGACCACCGCTGGCTCGTCCGCTTCCGGGCGGCCCGCGACCTGCTGCACCGCATCGTCCACACCGAGGTCGAGGGCCACGCCGCCGGCGCCGACCTGGAGCGGATGAACGCGCTGGCCGCCACCGCCCCGCCCGCCCTGCGGGCCGTACGGACCCCCGACGGCACCCTGCTCCGCGCCCTCGCCGGGAAACCCGACTGCGGTGCCCTGCTCTCCCAGATCGCCCGCGACGCCGTGCAGTTGCTCACCGACCCGGTGGCACGCGGGCAGTTGCGGCGTTGCGAGGGGGAGACCTGCTCACTGCTCTACCTCGACACCTCGCGCGGCCGCCGGAGGCGCTGGTGCTCCAGCGAAATCTGCGGAAACCGCGAACGAGTTGCCCGTCACCGTCGTCGGGTAGCCCCAACCGTCACCTAAACCCAAGCATTAGCAAAACATGAACCAGATTCAGACATGACACAGGCCCCGGATGGGGGGACCGGGGCCTGCGGGGCGGTTTTGGGGAGGGAGCCCTTCCTGATGGCCGACACCCGCCCGGCGTCGGCCTACTCGGACTCAAGTACGCATCGCGCAGGGGGAGATGTTCAGCCGGGAATTGGGACGTACATCACACGGTGGCCGATGAACGCCGAGCGTTTCCAGCCCGTACCCCCCTCGACCCGGCGGCTTGCGTACGCAAAGATGCCCTCGTGACCGAGAGGACGACACCGGACGACGCGCTCATGCGCGCGCTCTACGCGGAGCACGCAGGCCCGCTTCTCGCCTTCGTCCTGCGCCTGGTCGCGGGCGACCGGCATCGCGCCGAGGACGTGGTCCAGGAGACCTTGCTCCGGGCCTGGCGCAACGCCGACCAACTCCGGCGCTCCGGCGGGTCGGTACGGCCCTGGCTGGTGACCGTGGCCCGCCGCATCGTCATCGACGGCCACCGTCAACGCCGCGCACGTCCCCACGAAGTGGACGCGGCACCGCTCCATGTGATGCCCGCCGCGGACGACATCGACCGCGCATTGCGCCAGATGACCATTTCTGACGCGTTGAATGACCTCACCGATGCACATAGAGCGGCCCTCGTCGAGACATACTTCAAGGGACGGACGGTGAGTGAGGCGGCCGAAGTGCTGGGCGTTCCCGCCGGGACGGTACGGTCCCGGGTCTTCTACGCGCTGCGCTCCCTGAAGCTCTCGCTCGAGGAACGGGGGGTTACGGCATGATGCCGGCAGCGGACGACCAGCAGCACACCGCGGTCGGCGCCTATGCGCTCGGAGTGCTCGACCCCGCCGACGCGGCGCGCTTCGAGGACCACCTCATCGGGTGTGAGCGGTGCGCCGCCGAGCTCGACGAGCTGATGGGCCTGCCGCCCCTGCTGGCCGAGTACGCCACCGCCGCCGACGGCACCGCGCTCCCGGATCCGTCGGTGGTCACCGCCCGCCCGGGGCCCGAACTGCTCGACCGGCTCCTGGAAGACGTCACGGTCAGTCGCAAGGCATCCGGCAGAAGGCGGCTCTACCTCGTCGCCGCGGCCGCCATCCTCATCGTCGGCGGCCCGCTCGCGGGCGCGGCGCTCACCGCGAGCTCCGACGACGACGGGAAGACCCAGGCGGTGGCGTCCACCTCCCAGCAGGTGTACGACCAGGGCAAGAAGTTCAGCGCGGTGGACCCGGTCACCAAGGTGGACGCGTCCGTCTCGCTGCAGCAGAAGGGCTGGGGCACCTCCGTCGCCCTCAAGCTGGGCAACCTCAAGGGGCCGCGCACCTGCGACCTGGTGGCCATCGGCAAGGACGGCCACGAGGAGACCATCACCACCTGGGCCGTGCCCACATCGGGCTACGGCATCACGGACGGGGACGGCTCGCGCTGGAGCAAGGAGCCGCTCTACGCCCAGGGCGGCGCCGCCATGAACACCGACGACATCGAGCGTTTCGAGGTCCGCACGCTGGACGGCCAGCGCCTGGCCGAGGTCAGGCTCTGAGAATCCCTCTCCCCGGGGGTGTACGGTTGACGGCTGCCCTTAAGAACACAGAAGGGGGCCTGGGTGGCCGCGCAGAACGCCACGCATGACGACCGGACGGCACCGCGGCGGGACGGCGGGGACGGGGTCCGGGACCGCGAGATCCGGATCGAGCAGACGCATCTGGACCGGGTGTACCACCGCCTCGAGGAGAAGATCCACGAGGCGGAGTTCCTCATGGACGACGCCGCCAAGCGCGGCCAGGTCGGTACGCCCGGGGCGCTCGCCGAACGGGACGCCCAGGTCTTCCGGGCCGGGGTCCACCTCAACCGGCTCAACAGCGAGTTCGAGGACTTCCTCTTCGGCCGCATCGACTTGCTGCCGGGGAAGGACGGCGAGCGCGGCCCCGACGGCGCCTACACCTCCGTCGAGCCCGCCGACGACGCCATCAGCACCGGCCCGGACGGCGACCGCGCGGAGATCGCCGAAACCCTGCACATCGGCCGCATCGGCGTACTCGACGCCGACTACGCCCCGCTGGTGATCGATTGGCGGGCGCCCGCCGCCGCGCCCTTCTACCGCTCGACCCCGGTGGCCCCCGGCCGCGTCGTCCGCCGCCGGGTGATCCGCAGCAAGGGCCGCCGGGTGCTCGGCGTCGAGGACGACCTGCTGCGCCCGGAGCTGAGCGCGACCCTCGACGGCGCCGCGCTGCCGGTGGTCGGCGACGGCGCGCTGATGGCCGCGCTGGGCCAGGCCCGCGGCCACACCATGCGGGACATCGTCGCCTCCATCCAGGCCGAGCAGGACCAGGTGATCCGCGCCCCCGCCGCCTCCATCACCGAGGTCGAGGGCGGCCCCGGCACCGGGAAGACGGCGGTCGCGCTGCACCGCGCGGCGTACCTCCTCTACCAGGACCGGCGGCGCTACGCGGGCGGCATCCTCGTGGTCAGCCCCACCCCGCTGCTGGTCGCCTACACCGAGGGCGTGCTGCCCTCACTGGGCGAGGAGGGCCAGGTGGCCATCCGCGCGGTGGGCTCCCTGGTGGAGGGCGCCGAGGCCACCACGTACGACACCCCGGCCGTGGCCCGCGTCAAGGGCTCCTCCCGGATGCTGAGGGTGCTGCGCAAGGCCGCCCGCGGCGCGCTGGAGATGCCGCGGGGAGCGGCCGCCGCATCGGCCTCGCCATCAAACTCTTCGTCAGACCCCTCGTCGGCCCCGCCGTCGGACGACGGCCAGCTGACTCTCGACGCGGCGCTCGGCGCCCCCGCCGCGACCCCGTCGAAGGACGGCGGCAGACCCGGCGCGGGCTCCGGGACCAGACCTGGCGGCCCGCCGGAGCGGCTGCGCGTGGTCGCCTTCGGTGCCCGGATCGAGCTGGACGCCGATGAGCTGCGCCGCATCCGCCAGAACGTGCTGGGCGGCACCGCACCCGTCAACCTGCTGCGCCCCCGCGCCCGCCGGCTGCTCCTGGACGCGCTGTGGACCCGCTCCGGCGCGCCCAGGCGGTACACCGACCCCGAGTTGGCCGCCGAGGCGCGGGAGGGCTTCGACGAGGACATCTCCTCCGAGGACGTCTTCCAGGAGTTCCTCGATGCCTGGTGGCCCGAGCTCACCCCCCGGTCCGTCCTCGCCGCCATGGCCGACGAGAAGCGGTTGGGGCGCTGGTCGCGGAGGGTGCTCAACCCGCGCGAGGTCCGTCAGGTGGCCCGGTCGCTGGCCCGGCTCGGCCCGGACGGACAGGGCCCGCTGTCGGTCCACGACGTGGCGCTGCTGGACGAGCTGAACACTCTCCTGGGCCTCCCCGCCCGCCCCGCCGCCCCCCGCGAGGTGGATCCGCTGGACCAGCTCACCGGTCTGGAGGAGCTGACCACCTACGCCGACCGGGTCGGCCCCCGCCGCAGCCGCGCCGATCGGGCCGAGCAAGAGCGCACCGACTACGCCCACGTCATCGTCGACGAGGCGCAGGACCTCACCCCCATGCAGTGGCGGATGGTGGGACGGCGCGGCCGCCACGCCACCTGGACGGTCGTCGGCGACCCGGCCCAGAGCTCCTGGTCCGACCCGGACGAGGCGGGGCGGGCCCGGGACGAGGCGCTCGGCAGCCGCCCGCGCCGCCGCTTCACCCTCACCGTCAACTACCGCAACCCGTCCGAGATCGCCGAACTGGCCACCAGGGTCCTCACGCTGGCGATGCCCGGCACCCCCGCGCCCGAGGCGGTCCGCTCCACGGGCGTGGAGCCGCGGTTCGCACCGGGTGTGGACGGCGACCTCGGCGCGGCCGCGCGCCGGGAGGCGCTCCGACTGCTGGACGAGGTGGAGGGCACCGTCGGCGTCGTCGTCGCGATGAACCGCCGCGAGCAGGCCCGCCAGTGGCTGACCGGCCTGGGCCACCGGGTGGTGGCGCTGGGCAGCCTGGAGGCGAAGGGGCTGGAGTACGACGCGACGGTCGTGGTCTCGCCCGCCGAGATCGCCGACGAGTCGCCCGCGGGGCTACGGGTGCTGTATGTGGCGCTCACCCGCGCGACCCAGCGGCTGACGGTGGTGTCGGGCACCCGCGACGAGCCGGACGCCCACGGCGTCCCCGACCTGCTGCGGGAGTGAATCTCCCGCCAGGCTCGGCCGGGGGCGCCCAGGCCCTTCGGCCGCCGCTGGGAGGCGGCCGAAGGGGGGGGCCGGGCCCGCTCGGAACGGCGGGGGCGAAATCAACCCCCGGGAGGGGAATCCCTTCCCGGACCTGTTTGTTAGCCTTGATGTGGCACCGGCCCGATCCAAGCCCCCGGGCCCAACCTTCGTCGCTTCGAGCGACCACTTGCCGCGAGGCGAGCATGGCGGGTCGGTGTCACCCTTCTCTTCCGTAAGAGGTCCGCGCCGGGCGGTATCAGCCGCCCAGGATGCGGACCTCTTCGGCTTGCGGGCCCTTGCGGCCCTGCACGATCTGGAATTCGACCCGCTGCTCGTCGACCAGGCTGCGGTAGCCGCTGCCGTCGATCGAGCTGTAGTGGACGAAGACGTCCGGTCCGCCGTCCTCCTGGGCGATGAAGCCGTAGCCCTTCTCGGCGTTGAACCACTTCACGGTGCCCTGAGCCATGCCCGCGCTCCTCTTGTCTCTTCCTCTGACGCTGTAGCGCGCCAGAGCCTAGGACGGTGGATGCGGCGGACGGCCCGCCTCGCCAGGGGTTCCCGCGAAGGAGTGGGGCTTTCCACTCGGGTGACCCCACTCTGCTATGTCAGAACAATATGTCCGAAAGTCGGGCCGGGTTACCCCGTACCGAGAGGTAGGTGCAACTATCTGAGGACGTGGCCCGGCATTTCCGCGGCCCGGACAGCATGTACAAGGGAAAGCAGAGGAAGCAGGCCATGGCAACGGCGCCCAGCGTCTCGTACTCGATGACGGTCCGGCTGGAGGTGCCCGCGAGCGGTACCGCGGTCAGCCAGCTGACCACGGCCGTGGAGTCCTCCGGTGGCTCGGTCACGGGCCTCGATGTGACCGCTTCCGGCCACGAGAAGCTCCGTATCGACGTCACCATCGCCGCCACCTCGACCGCGCACGCCCAGGAAATCGTGGAGAAGCTGCGGGGCATCGAGGGTGTCTCGCTCGGCAAGGTCTCCGACCGTACGTTCCTGATGCACCTCGGCGGCAAGATCGAGATGTCGTCGAAACACCCCATCCGCAACCGTGACGACCTCTCCATGGTCTACACCCCGGGCGTCGCCCGGGTCTGCCAGGCCATCGCGGAGAACCCGGAGGACGCCCGGCGCCTCACCATCAAGCGCAACAGTGTGGCCGTCGTCACCGACGGCTCCGCGGTCCTGGGCCTCGGCAACATCGGCCCGAAGGCCGCCCTGCCGGTCATGGAGGGCAAGGCGGCCCTCTTCAAGCGGTTCGCGGGCATCGACGCCTGGCCGATCTGCCTGGACACCCAGAACA
Organism: Streptomyces sp. NPDC007875; assembly: GCF_042868035.1. NCBI lineage: Bacteria > Bacillati > Actinomycetota > Actinomycetes > Kitasatosporales > Streptomycetaceae > Streptomyces > Streptomyces sp. NPDC007875. Next base: position 92,600 of record NZ_JBIADZ010000025.1, read on the forward strand.
CCGACGAGATCGTCGCGATCGTGAAGGCCATCGCCCCCGGCTTCGCGGGGATCAACCTGGAGGACATCTCCGCCCCCCGCTGCTTCGAGATCGAGGCGCGGCTGCGCGAGTCCGTGGACATCCCGGTCTTCCACGACGACCAGCACGGCACCGCGATCGTGGTGCTGGCCGCCCTCACCAACGCGCTGCGGGTGGTCGACAAGAAGATCGAGGATGTGAGGGTCGTCATGTCCGGCGCGGGCGCCGCCGGCACCGCCATCCTGCGGCTGCTGATCGCCGCGGGCGTGCGCCACGCGGTGGTCGCCGACATCCACGGTGTGGTGCACGCCGGGCGCGAGGACCTGGTCTCCGCCGACCCGGAGTCCCCGCTGCGCTGGATCGCCGACAACACCAACCCGGAGGGCGTCACGGGCACCCTGCGCGAGGCCGTGCGGGGCGCGGACGTCTTCATCGGCGTCTCGGCCCCGAACGTGCTCTCGGGCGACGACGTGGCCGCCATGGCGGACGGTGCGATCGTCTTCGCCCTGGCCAACCCCGACCCCGAGGTGGACCCGGCGATCGCCCGCCAGACGGCCGCGGTTGTCGCCACCGGGCGCTCGGACTTCCCGAACCAGATCAACAACGTGCTGGTGTTCCCGGGCGTTTTCCGTGGTTTGCTGGACGCGCAGTCGCGTACGGTGAACACCGAGATGATGCTGGCCGCTGCCGGCGCGCTCGCGGACGTCGTCCACGACGACGAGCTCAATGCCAACTACATCATTCCGAGCGTCTTCAACGACAAGGTCGCGGGGGCGGTCGCCGGAGCCGTACGGGACGCGGCGCGCCCTGTGACCGGTACCACTGCGGTCTAGGCCCGGCACGGCGCGTCGCGCGCTGTGGGGTCCCGGAGGCAGCCATAGGGTGGCGGGCAGGAAAATGACCGCCACGGCGCTTTTCGTGTGACTCTCGAGGGCTCCGGATTGGCTTTCCCGCCACAGGTGCGGGCAGGATGCGTTCCGGGCGCGAGGGTCTGAACAGCAGACCCGGGTCCGGGGACTGTCCGAGGGCCCTGGCAGCATCGGCTTCGATCTCACGCCTCATTGGCAAGATGAACACGGGAGTACAACATGAACCGCAGTGAGCTGGTGGCCGCTCTGTCCGAGCGCGCCGAGGTGACCCGAAAGGACGCCGACGCCGTGCTGGCCGCCCTCGCCGAGGTGACCGGTGAGGTCGTCGCGAAGGGCGACGAGAAGGTCACCATCCCCGGCTTCCTGACCTTCGAGCGCACCCACCGTGCCGCTCGCACCGCGCGCAACCCGCAGACCGGTGAGCCGATCGAGATCCCGGCCGGCTACAGCGTGAAGGTCTCCGCGGGCTCCAAGCTCAAGGAAGCCGCCAAGGGCAAGTAAGCCCTCGCGAACGAAAGGGGCGGTCACCCAAGGGTGACCGCCCCTTTTGGCGCTCCTACGGGCCCTGAGACCCGTCTACGAGGCCCTACGCGGGCTGTGCGCCCGCCCGGAGCTCCACTTTCGCGCCGAGCTTCACGAGGCTCTCCATGTTGTGTCCCCCCCCGGGGGTAACGCCCGGGCCCCCAGCCGGGGCGTCGTGGCTGGGGGTGGGGGATGGGGCAGCCCGCCGCGGGTGTCGGGGCGGGCTGTGGTGGTGGGGGCCCGGCCGTCGGGCCGGGGGAGGGGGGCTATGCGGGGGCGGTGCCGCCCGGGAGCTCCACTTTCGCGCCCAGCTTCACGAGCTTCTCCATGAAGTTCTCGTAGCCGCGGTTGATCAGGTCGATGCCGTGGACCCGTGAGGTGCCCTGGGCCGCCAGGGCCGCGATCAGGTAGGAGAAGCCGCCGCGGAGGTCGGGGATGACCAGGTCGGCGCCCTGGAGCTTGGTGGGGCCGGAGACGACCGCGGAGTGCAGGAAGTTGCGCTGGCCGAAGCGGCACGCGGAGCCGCCCAGGCATTCGCGGTAGAGCTGGATGTGGGCGCCCATCTGGTTGAGCGCCGAGGTGAAGCCCAGCCGCGACTCGTAGACCGTCTCGTGGACGATGGACAGGCCCGACGCCTGGGTCAGGGCCACCACCAGCGGCTGCTGCCAGTCGGTCTGGAAGCCGGGGTGGACGTCGGTCTCCAGGGCGATCGCGTCGAGCTTGCCGCCCGGGTGCCAGAACCGTATGCCCTCGTCGCCGATGTCGAAGGCGCCGCCCACCTTGCGGTAGGTGTTCAGGAAGGTCATCATCTCGCGCTGCCGGGCGCCGCGCACATAGATGCTGCCCTCGGTCGCCAGCGCCGCGCTGGCCCAGGAGGCGGCCTCCAGGCGGTCCGGGAGGGCGCGGTGGTTGTAGCCGCCGAGCTTGTCGACACCGGTGATCCGGATCGTGCGGTCGGTGTCCATGGAGATGATGGCGCCCATCTTCTGCAGCACGCAGATGAGGTCCTCGATCTCCGGCTCGACCGCCGCGTTGGAGAGTTCCGTCACACCCTCGGCGAGCACCGCCGTCAGCAGCACCTGCTCGGTGGAGCCCACCGACGGGTACGGCAGGCGGATCTTGGTGCCGCGCAGCCGGTGGGGGGCCTCCAGGTACTGCCCGTCCGCCCGCTTCTCGATCGTCGCGCCGAACTGGCGCAGTACGTCGAAGTGGAAGTCGATCGGCCGGCCGCCGATGTCACAGCCGCCCAGGCCCGGGATGAAGGCGTGGCCGAGGCGGTGCAGCAGCGGGCCGCAGAAGAGGATCGGGATCCGCGAGGAACCGGCGTGCGCGTCGATGTCGGCGACATTGGCGCTCTCCACGTGCGTGGGGTCGAGCACCAGCTCACCGGACTCGTCACCGGGGCGCACCGTCACGCCGTGCAGCTGCAGCAGCCCGCGCACCACCCGCACATCGCGGATGTCGGGGACGTTGCGCAGCCTGCTGGGACCACTGCCGAGCAGGGCGGCCACCATGGCCTTCGGCACGAGGTTCTTCGCGCCGCGGACACGGATCTCGCCTTCGAGCGGGGTGCCGCCGTGGACGAGCAGGACATCGTTCGAGCGGGTCATCGGGTCTCGCGTTCCTGAGACGGGCAGGGCCAAAAGGCACAGGGGCCAAAGGGCAAGAGTAATGGCCCTGGAGACCGCCTCCGTAAGACTCTTGCGCGCATTGAGTCCTCCCGTGTGGGCGGCAACACGTTCCGTCCCTCTCGAAGAGCCCACAGTCACGTGCGCCGCATCTGCTGTCTTGCGCCCCGACCTGCTCTCATACGGGACTCGTCTTCCACTCCCCCTCCGGCCCGGATATGGGGGATCATGTGGCCATGACCGAGGTGTCCTCGCTCACAGGACGGCTGCTTGTCGCGACACCGGCGCTTGCTGACCCGAACTTCGACCGCGCGGTGGTGCTCCTCCTCGATCACGACGAGGAGGGCTCGCTCGGTGTGGTCCTGAACCGCCCGACCCCGGTGGGGGTGGGCGACATCCTGGAGTCGTGGGCCGAGCTGGCCGGGGAGCCGGGGGTGGTCTTCCAGGGCGGTCCGGTCTCGCTGGACTCCGCGCTGGGCGTGGCCGTCGTCCCGGGCGAATCGGGCCGGTCCCCGGCGCGCACCGAGGACGGGCCACTCGGCTGGCGCAGAGTGCACGGGGCGATCGGGCTGGTCGACCTGGAGGCGCCGCCGGAGCTGCTGGCGGCCGCCGTGGGGTCCTTGCGCATCTTCGCCGGTTACGCGGGCTGGGGGCCCGGCCAGCTGGAGGACGAGCTCGCCGAGGGCGCGTGGTACGTGGTGGAGTCCGAACCGGGCGATGTGTCCTCGCCCGCCCCCGAGCGGCTGTGGCGCGCGGTGCTGCGTCGCCAGCGCAGCGAGCTGGCCATGGTCGCCACGTATCCGGACGACCCTTCTCTCAACTAGGCATGAGTACCCTAGGGCTGTATGAGCACTCTTGAGCCCGAGCGCGGGGCAGGCACGGGGACCCTCGTTGAGCCGACACCTCAGGTGTCGCACGGTGACGGCGACCACGAGCGCTATGCCCACTATGTACAGAAAGACAAGATCATGGAGAGCGCCCTCTCCGGATCTCCCGTCGTCGCACTCTGCGGCAAGGTCTGGGTCCCGGGTCGTGACCCGAAGAAGTACCCGGTGTGTCCCATGTGCAAGGAGATCTTCGAGGGCATGGGCGCCGGTGGGGACAAGGGCAAGGACGGCGGCGACGGCAAGAAGTAGCCGGCCGTAGGCCCTGACGGAAAAGCCTCGCGCGACAGGCGGCTCGCCCGGCCCGTGACCCCACTCGGGGGTCGCGGGCCGGGCATGCCGTGCTTGTGCGCCCTGCCGTGCGCCGGATGACCCCAGTAGGGTCGGCCCATGAGCGGGCGTACGGAGAACGGGGCGGCGCGGGCCGCCTATCTGGTGTTCGGGGCGCGTGAGGTCGACGAGCCCGACGCGGAAGGCGCCAGCGCCTATTGCCAGTTCGAGAAGGACTGGGACGCCCAGCTGGAACAGTGCGGGCGGCTGGCCGCCGAGCGCGGCTACCGGCCCGCCGGAAGCTGTGTGATGTCGGTCGCGCAGCCGACCCTTCCCAGACTTCTGGAGTGGGCGGCCGACCCGGGCTGTGACGTGGTGCTGGTGGCCAGCGACCGCGTCCTCGAGCGGATCCGGAAGACCTGGCCCGACTGGGACCGGGTGATCGCGCGCCTGGAGGAAGCGGGTGCGCGGGTGGAGGCCGTGCCGTATGTTGAACCCGCCTATCCGGGCGAGGAGTTGCCGCGTCGCTAGCGCGAAGTTCGTTTCGCCGCGCAGCGGTTCGGCTCATTTGGTCACGGAGTGGTTCAGACCTCTTGTGGCGTCGCTCAAGGTTCCCTAGCCTCACGCATATTGTGCTGAGCGAAACATGCGTTGCATATGTTGCAACGCCAAATGTTTAAGGGTCCTCATGAAGTCGTCCCATCACTCCGCGTTCTCCCGGCTGTCCTCCCGCGTCACCGTGCCCGTGGCGGCACTGACCCTGGCGGGGCTGGCCGCGACCGGATGCGCTCCCTCCACCTCCGACAACAGCTCCAAGGAGGATGAGAAGAGCGGCAAGCTGCGTGTCTGGCTCTTCCAGGAGGTCAACAACGCGCCCAAGAAGAAGGTGATCGACGAGGCGGTCGCCGGCTTCGAGAAGGAGCACGACGGGACCGAGGTCGAGGTGACCTACATCCCGATCGACACCCGGGCGCAGAAGATCAAGGCGGCCTTCAACGACCCCAAGAGCGCTCCGGACGTCATCGAGTACGGCAACACCGACACCGCCGGCTACGTCAAGGACGGCGGACTGCTGGACATCAGCAAGGAGTTCGGCGCCTGGGGCGACTCGACGAACATCGACCCCACCGCGAAGTACTCGCTGACCATCGGCGGCAAGGTCTACGGCGCTCCGCTCTTCGTCGGAGTCCGGGCGCTGTACTACCGGACTGACGTCTTCAAGGACCTCGACCTGGAGCCGCCGACCACCCAGGATGAGTTGATTGCGACCGCGAAGAGGATCCGCTCGGAGCGGTCGGATCTGTACGGGCTCGCGGTCGGCGGCGCCTACACCTATGGCGCGATGCCCTTCATCTGGGCCAACGGCGGCGATCTCGCCAGCGAGAAGGGCAAGTTCGGCTCGAACGAGTACGAGGCGGCCATCGACAGCGCCGACGCCCAGAAGGGCGTCAAGGCGTACACCTCGCTCTTCGGCAACGACAACTGCCCGGCCGCCAAGTGCGCCCAGTGGGGCGGCAACGACACCATCGAGGCGTTCGCCTCGGGCAAGGCGGGCATGGCGATCGGCGGCGACTTCAGCCGTCAGGCCATCGAGGCGGGCAAGGTCAAGGGCAAGTACAAGGTCGTGCCGCTGCCGGGCGTCAAGAAGGGCGAGATCGCCCCGGCCTTCGCGGGCGGGAACAACGTCGGAGTGCTCAAGAGCACCACGCACCGCACGCTCGCCGTGGACCTGCTGCAGACGCTCTCCGGGAAGCAGACCCAGCGCAAGCTCTACGACGCCATGGGCTTCCTGCCGACCTTCACCGATGTGCGCGGCGACGTGGCGCAGAAGGACCCCTTCGTGAAGCCCTTCGTGAAGACGCTCAACGACAGCGCCAAGTTCGTGCCCGCCTCGCCCGGCTGGGCGGCCATCGACGCGCAGCTCGTCCTGCCCACCATGTTCCAGGAGATCGTCAGCGGCCGTAAGAACGTGGAGACCGCCACCAAGGACGCCGCGAAGAAGATGGACGAGGCATTCCAGCAGTGAGCTCCGGCACCGCACAGCACGCCCGGCGCGCCCCCGCCAAGGGCCGCCGGTCCCGGCCGGGCCCCGTCGTCCCGGCCGGGGGCCGAGCCAGGAAGGGCTCCCGGCGGGGAGCCTGGACGCCCTGGCTCTACCTCGCCCCGGCGCTCGTCGTCCTGGGCGGGCTGCTCGTCTACCCGATCTACCAGCTCGGTCTGATCTCCTTCCTGGAGTACACCCAGGCGCAGGTCAGCGGCGGTGAACCGACCACCTTCCAGGGATTCGCCAACTACGCCGAGCTGTTCGGCGACAGCGAGTTCTGGAACGTGGTCGTGGCCACGCTGCTCTTCGCCGCCGTCTGCGTGGTCTCCACCCTCGCGGTCGGCTGTGGGCTCGCGGTGCTGCTGACGCGCGTACGGGCCATTCCGCGGCTGGCGCTGATGCTGGCCGCGCTCGGCGCCTGGGCCACCCCGGCGGTCACCGGCTCGACGGTCTGGGTCTTCCTCTTCGACGCCGACTTCGGGCCGGTGAACAAGATCCTGGTGTGGTTCGGGCTCTCCGGGTTCGAGAACTACTCCTGGACCTACGACCGCTACAGCGCCTTCGCCCTGGTGCTGTTCGAGGTCGTGTGGTGCTCGTTCCCGTTTGTGATGGTCACCGTCTACGCGGGCATCAAGGCCATCCCCACCGAGGTGCTGGAGGCCGCCGCCCTCGACGGCGCCTCCACCTGGCGGATCTGGCGCACCATCATGGCGCCGATGCTGCGGCCGATCCTCGTCGTGGTGACCATCCAGTCCATCATCTGGGACTTCAAGGTCTTCACCCAGATCTACGTCATGACGGACGGCGGCGGGATCGCGCGCCAGAACATGGTGCTCAACGTGTACGCGTACCAGAAGGCGTTCGCGTCCTCGCAGTACAGCCTGGGCTCGGCGATCGGCGTGGTGATGCTGCTGATCCTGCTGGTCGTGACGCTGGTCTATCTGCGGCTGCTGCGACGCCAGGGAGAAGAACTGTGAGCCACTCGCGCGTCTCGCTGCGCATCCGCCGTCCCTGGCGCTTCGCCGCCGAGGCCACCGCCCTGATCGTCGCGGCCGTGGTCGCCTTCCCGCTGTACTGGATGGTGCTCTCGGCCTTCAAGCCCGAGGGGGAGATCCAGTCCACCGAGCCCCGGCCGTGGACGACGGCCCCGTCGCTGGACTCCTTCCGGCGCGTCTTCCAGCAGGAGGACTTCGGGCGCTACTTCCTCAACAGCCTCTTGGTGGCCGCGGTGGTGGTGGTCGCCTCGGCGCTGATCGCCTTCCTCGCGGCGACGGCGGTCGCCCGCTTCCGGTTCCGCTTCCGCACCACGCTGCTGATCATGTTCCTGGTCGCGCAGATGGTGCCGATCGAGGCGCTGACCATCCCGCTGTTCTTCCTGATGCGCGATCTGGGGGAGTCGGTGCCGGGGATCGGGCTCAACACCCTGGGCTCGCTGATGCTGCCGCATATCGCCTTCTCGCTGCCGTTCGCCATCTGGATGCTGCGCGGCTTCGTCAAGGCGGTGCCCGAGGCACTGGAGGAGGCGGCCTATCTCGACGGGGCCAGCCGCTCCCGCTTCCTGTGGCAGATCCTCTTCCCGCTCGTCTTCCCCGGACTGGTCGCGACGAGCGTCTTCTCCTTCATCTCCACCTGGAACGACTTCCTGTTCGCCAAGTCCTTCATCATCAGCGCGACCGAGAACTCCACCCTTCCGATGGCGCTGCTGGTCTTCTTCAAGGCCGAGGGCAACGACTGGGGAGGCATCATGGCGGCGTCCACCGTCATGACCATCCCTGTGCTGATCTTCTTCGTCCTCGTACAGCGCCGACTGGTCTCCGGTCTCGGCGGCGCCGTGAAGGACTGACGAAGAGACCGACGAGCGGGCCGACAAGGGCTGGCAAAGCGCCGACAAGCATCGACAAGCGCTGACAAACGCCGACAAGGGCCGGTGAGGGAGCAGATGACACACGACGCCGCGGGGCTGATCCCCGCGCCCCGCCATGACCAGAGCCGTACGGGCCGCGCGGGCGCGCGGATCCACCCGCGGCACACCGCCCTGGCCGCGGGCCCCGGCACCGAGGGTGTGGCGCGCCTGCTGCGCACCACCCTCGGCCAGGCGCTCGGCCTGTCCCTGCCGGACGGCGAACCCGGCGGCCCCGACACCGTCACGCTGCGGATCGACGCCGCGCTGGAGCCCGAGGGCTACCGGCTCACCGTCGCCGACGGCCGGGTGGAGATCGCGGGCGGCACGGCCGCGGGCGTCCACTGGGGCACGCAGACGCTCCGTCAGCTGCTGGGCCCCGACGCCTTCCGCCGCGCCCCGCTCAGGGGTGCGGAGGCCACCTGGGAGCTGGCGGAGCGGACGGTCGAGGACGCGCCGCGGTTCGCCTGGCGCGGGCTGATGCTGGATGTGGCCCGCCACTTCATGCCCAAGGACGGTGTCCTCGCCTATCTCGACCTGCTCGCCGCCCACAAGCTCAATGTCTTCCACTTCCATCTCACCGACGACCAGGGCTGGCGCGTCGAGATCCGCCGCTATCCGAAGCTGACCGAGACGGGTGCCTGGCGTGAGCGCACCAAGCTCGGCCACCGGGCGTCCCCGCTGTGGGACGAGCGGCCGCACGGCGGTTACTACACCCAGGACGACATCCGCGAGATCGTCGCGTACGCCGCCGAGCGGCATATCACCGTCGTGCCGGAGATCGACATTCCCGGGCATTCGCAGGCCGCCATCGCCGCGTACCCGGAACTGGGCAACACCGATGTCATCGACACCGCCTCCCTCGGAGTCTGGACCACCTGGGGCGTCAACCCGAACGTACTCGCCCCCACCGACAACACGCTCCGCTTCTTCGAGCAGGTGCTGGAGGAGGTCCTGGAGCTGTTCCCCGGCACCTTCGTCCACATCGGCGGCGACGAGTGCCCCAAGGACCAGTGGAAGGCGTCCCCGGCCGCCCAGGAGCGCATCCGCGCACAGGGCCTCGCCGACGAGGACGGGCTGCAGAGCTGGTTCATCCGCCACTTCGGCCACTGGCTCGCCGAGCGCGGGCGCCGGCTGATCGGCTGGGACGAGATCCTCGAGGGCGGCGCGGCCGACGCCCCGCTGCCCGAGGGTGCCGCGGTCTCCTCCTGGCGCGGCTACGCGGGCGGGATCGCCGCCGCGCGGGCCGGCCACGACGTCGTCATGTGCCCCGAGCAGCAGGTGTACTTCGACCACCGGCAGGCTCCGGGCGAGGACGAGCCGGTCCCGATCGGCTATGTCCGCACCCTGGAGGATGTCTATCGCTTCGAACCGGTTCCACCGCAGCTCACCGGCGCCGACGCGGACCGGGTGCTGGGCGCCCAGGCCAATGTCTGGACCGAGGTGATGGAGGACCGCCGGCGTGTCGACTACCAGGCCTTCCCCCGGCTCGCCGCCTTCGCCGAGGTCGTCTGGTCGGCGCTGCCGCCGTCGTCCGAACGGGACTTCGGGGCGTTCCAGGGGCGCATGGAGGCACATTACGCGCGTTTGGACGCGCTCGGCGTGAGCTACCGCCCGCCCGCCGGGCCGCTTCCCTGGCAGCGGCGCCCCGGTCTGCTCGGACGCCCGCGCGAGGGAGCGCCCCCGGTCGTGTGAGCCGGCCCGCCGCGGCCGGGGGACCGGGCCCTGAAAAGGGTGCGCGCCGGTGCTCCGCCGCCCCCGGGAGCGTAGTCCCTCCGGCGCAAGACCAATTCGCACAAGGGTCCCTGAAACGTGGCAATCCACTCCCGGCGGAGACCTTGCCCCAAACCCGTACCATCCCCCAGGTCAGGGACGGATCCACGGATCACGGACCCCCGCGACGGCGGGCTCGCAAGATGTGCCAGAGTTGCCACGTCCGGGCTGTCAGCACGTACCGTACGGCGCAACAGCCGGGACACCGGGGAAGGGGCAGCTGGGTTGACCACGCACGCACCGCAGGCGGCGCACACGGTGACGTTGCCGGGCACGCTCGACGAGGCCGTGGCGGCACTGGCCGCCATGCCCGCCGCCGTGCCCGTGGCGGGCGGTACCGATCTGATGGCCGCGGTCAACTCCGGCCTGCTGCGGCCCGCCGCGCTCGTCGGCCTCGGCCGGATCAGCGAAATCCGAGGCTGGCGCTATCTGGACGGGCACGCCCTCCTCGGCGCCGGACTCACCCACGCCCGGATGGGCCGACCCGACTTCGCCGCGCTGATCCCGGCGCTGGCCGCGGCCGCGCGGGCCGCCGGACCACCGCAGATCCGCAACGCCGGCACCCTCGGCGGCAACATCGTCACCGCCGCCCCCACCGGCGACGCGCTGCCGGTGCTCGCCGCGCTGGAGGCCACCGTCATCATCGCCGGGCCCGAGGGGTCCCGCCGCGAGATCCCGGTCAGCCATCTGCTCGCCGGGGTCGATCTGCTGAACCCCGGTGAACTCGTCGGATTCGTCCGGGTTCCGCTGCTGCACGCCCCGCAGACCTTCATCAAGGCCACCGGGCGCACCGGACCCGGCCGGGCCACCGCCTCCGTCGCCCTCGTCCTCGACCCCGCGCGGCGCGGCGTGCGCTGTGCGGTCGGGGCGGTCGCGCCGATGCCGCTGCGCCCCCTGGACGCCGAGCGCTGGGTCGCCTCGCTCATCGACTGGGACGGCGACCGCGGCCATCTCGACCCGCAGGTCACCACCGCTTTCGGCGAGTACGTCGCCGCCGCGTGCATCCCCGATCCGCTGCCGCCGCAGGACGGAAGCGAGCCGGTCCCCCTGCCACCTGCCGCGATCCACCTGAGGCGTACTGTGGCGGCCCTGGCCCGCCGAGCTCTGGGGAGGGCACTCGCGTGAGTGATGAACAGCAGCCGCACCGGCCGGATCCGGGGAGCGGATGGCAGCCGATGCCGCACGGCCCGGAGTACGACGCCGAGTCGACGGCGTTCGTACAGCTGCCGCCCGACTACGCCCACCCGGACCCGACCGATCCGTCCGGCCGTTGGGACCCGCTCGCGGCGCCCGGCACGGGCTACGCGCCCCCGCCGATGGACGTGGGGCACGGTGACCCGTCCCATGGCGGCCAGTGGCAGCCGTCCGCCCACGACCAGGGCATGACCGGGCACTGGACCACCGCGGAGACCGACGGCGGCTATCTGTACGGCGGCCGGCACGATCCGCACGGCTCCGTCCAGTGGCCGGTGCCCGCCGAGGACCAGCAGGGCCACCTCCCGCCGCACACCGGCCACTGGCCGGCTCCGGCGGCCGAGGAGCCGGTGGACGACTGGCCGGTGGACGACTGGCCGGTGCCCGCCTCGTCCGACAACGGCGCGGGCGGGCCCGTGCAGACCAGCCAGTGGACCATCCCGGTCGCGGGCGACGACGGTGTGGACGAGACCGGTGAGTACCGGGTCGACGACCACCCCGGCCCGGCCGCCCCGCCGTACGGCGGCCACGCGGACGGCCCCCAGGACCCGCAGACGACGGCCCAGTTGCGGATGCCCTTCGCCGGCTCGGCGCCCCGGCAGCAGCCCCACCAGCCGCACCAGCCCCCGCCCGGGCAGCAGCAGGGACACACCGGCCAGTGGTCGGTTCCGGCCGCCGAGGAGGGCGTGGAGGACTCCGGGGAGTACGCGGTCGAGGGCCACCCGGGCCCGGCCGCGTCCGCCCCGTCGGCCGCGCCCACGCAGCCGCCCGCCCGCCGCCGGCTGCGCATGCCCGACCGCCAGGACCCGGCGTGGCCGGGGCCCTCCGCCGGGGACGCGGGCGAGTTCGCGGCCGAGGGGCACCAGGGGCTGCACACCCCGCCCCGTGGCACCCCGCCCCACAACAGCCCGGCGCCCGGCGAGCGGACGCCCGCCGACGACCCCGGGCGGCGGCCCGGCGGCCCGGTCACCGGGGGCTCCGGCGAGTTCCCGGTCGACGGTCAGCACGCCGGGCTGGAGACCCCGCCGCACGGCAGCCCGGCGCCCGGGCTGCCCCAGGAGGCGAGCTGGCCCGGTGCCTTCGCGGACGACCGGTTCGCGGGCGACGCCCATGGGCACGCCCCGCACCCCGGCCCCGAGGACGGCGCAGGCCACACCGACGCCCCCGACGCCGCGCCGAGCGCCGCCGAGGCGGCCCCCGCCGAAGCGCTGCCGGACGTCGCCGAGCCGGAGCCCGCCGAGCCCGCGACCGAGCCTGAACCGGCTGCGGCCGAGGGCGAGTTCGCGGCCGCTGAGGCCGCCGCGGCGCCCGCCCCGGCCGGGACCCCGACGGACGCTCCCGAGGCCGCTGACGCCCCCGCCGAGCCCCTTACGGACCCCGTCTCCGTCGAGGCGGCCCCGGCCGCCGATGAGCAGCCGAGCCACAGCGAGCATCCGCTCGCCTCCTACGTGCTGCGCGTCAACGGCGCCGACCGCCCCGTCACCGACGTCTGGATCGGCGAGTCGCTGCTCTACGTCCTGCGCGAGCGCCTCGGCCTCGCCGGGGCCAAGGACGGCTGCTCGCAAGGCGAGTGCGGGGCCTGCTCGGTCCAGGTCGACGGGCGGCTCGTCGCCTCCTGCCTGGTGCCCGCCGCCACCGCCGCGGGCAGCGAGGTCCGCACCGTCGAGGGCCTCGCCACCGGCGGACAGCCCTCCGACGTCCAGCGGGCGCTCGCCGAATGCGGGGCCGTGCAGTGCGGCTTCTGCGTGCCCGGGCTCGCGATGACCATGCACGACCTCCTCGAGGGCAACCACGCCCCCACCGACCAGGAGACCCGCCAGGCGATCTCCGGCAACCTCTGCCGCTGCTCCGGCTACCGCGGGATCCTCGACGCCGTCCGCGAGGTCGTCGCGGGCCGCGAGGCCGCCGACGAGGCGGCGCAGGCCGAGCCGGACGGCGGACCCGACGCCCACCAGGACCCGGCCCGTATCCCGCACCAGACGGGACCGCACGGCATCACCGGCAACGGGAGCGTCAACGGAAGCGGTAGCGGAAGGGCATCGGCATGACCGGAATCGCGGACGGCGGGGGCGCCGTCACCGCCACCCCCGCCGCCGGAACGCCCATCCAGCCCCCGTCCACCATGGGCCTCGGCGTGTCCCTGCCGCCCGCCGACTCGGCGGCCAAGACCACGGGCACCTTCCCGTACGCGGCCGACCTGTGGGCCGAGGGGCTGCTGTGGGCCGCGGTGCTGCGCTCCCCGCACCCGCACGCGCGCATCGTCTCCATCGACACCACGCAGGCCGTCGAGATGCCCGGCGTACGGGCCGTGGTGACCCACGCCGACGTGCCCGGCGACGCCTCCCACGGACGCCGGGTCGCCGACCGTCCGGTCTTCGCCAAGGACCTGGTCCGCCACCACGGCGAGCCCATCGCTGCGGTCGCCGCCGACCACCCCGACACGGCCCGGCTGGCGGCCGCCGCCATCGCCGTCGAGTACGAGGTGCTGGAGCCGGTCACCGACCCCGAGCAGGCGTTCTCCGCCGAGCCGCTGCACCCCGACGGCAATCTGGTCCGCCATATCCCGCTGTCCTTCGGCGATCCGGACGTGGTCGGCGAGGTCATCGCCGAGGGGCTGTACCGCATCGGCCGTCAGGACCCGGCGCCCATCGGCGCCGAGGCGGGCCTGGCCGTGCCGCGCCCCGACGGCGGGGTGGAGATCTACACCGCCTCCACCGATCCGCACGCCGACCGCGACCTGGCCGCCGCCTGCTTCGGGCTGGAGCCGGAGCGGGTGAAGGTCGTCGTCACCGGCGTCCCCGGCGCCATGGGCGAGCGCGAGGACCCGGGGATGCAGCTGCCGCTCGGGCTGCTGGCGCTGCGCACCGGCCATCCGGTGAAGCTGGCCGCGACCCGTGAGGAGTCCTTCCTCGGCCACGCCCACCGCCACCCCACGCTGCTGCGCTACCGCCACCACGCGGACGCCCAGGGCAAGCTGGTCAAGGTCGAGGCGCAGATCCTGCTGGACGCGGGGGCCTACGCCGACTCCTCGGGGGACACCCTGGCCGCCGCCGTCTCCTTCGCCTGCGGCCCCTACGTCGTCCCGCACGCCTTCATCGAGGGCTGGGCCGTGCGCACCAACAACCCGCCCTCCGGCCATGTGCGCGGCGAGGGCGCCATGCAGGTGTGCGCCGCGTACGAGGGCCAGATGGACAAGCTGGCGGCCAAGCTGGGCATCGACCCCGTCGAGATCCGGATGCGCAATGTGATGGCCACCGGCGATCTGCTGCCCACCGGACAGACCGTCACCTGCCCGGCGCCGGTCGCCGAACTGCTGCAGGCCGTAAGGGACGCACCGCTGCCCGCCCTCCCCAAGGACGACCCGGAGGAGGAGTGGCTGCTGCCGGGCGGCCTGGAGGGCGCGGGCGACCCGGCCGCCGTGCGGCGCGGGGTCGGCTACGCACTGGGCATGGTCCATATGCTCGGCGCCGAGGGGGCCGACGAGGTCTCCACCGCCACCGTCAAGGTCACCGGCCCGGTGGCCACGGTCATCTGCGCGGCAGTCGAGACCGGCCAGGGCTTCGCCACCCTGGCCCGCCAGATCGTCCAGGACGTCCTCGGTATCGAAGAGGTCCATATCGCGCCCATCGACACCGATCAGCCCCCGGCCGGGCCCGCCTCGCGCGGCCGCCACACCTGGGTCTCCGGCGGTGCGGTCGAGCGGGCCGCGAAGATGGTCCGCACCCAGCTCCTGCAGCCCCTCGCGCATACGTTCGGCATGTCGACCGAGCTGCTCAGCATCGCCGACGGCAAGATCACCTCGTATGACGGGGTGCTCAGCACCACCGTCGAGGAGGCCCTGGAGGGCAAGGAGCTGTGGGCCACCGCGCAGTGCCGTCCGCATCCCACCGAGCCGCTGGACGAGACCGGGCAGGGTGACGCCTTCGTCGGGCTCGCCTACTGCGCGGTGCGCGCCGTGGTGGACGTCGACATCGAGATCGGCGCGGTACGGGTCGTCGACATGACGGTGGCCCAGGACGTGGGCCGGATCCTCAACCCCCGTCAGCTCAGGGCCCGTATCGAGGCGGGCGTCGCCCAGGGCATCGGCGCGGCGCTCACCGAGAACCTGCGCACCTCGCGCGGTGTGGTCCGCCACCCGGACCTGACCGGCTACGCCCTGCCGACCGCCCTGGACGTCCCCGACATCCGCATCGTCAAGCTGGTCGAGGAGCGGGACGTGGTGGCCCCCTTCGGCGCCAAGCCGGTCAGCGCGGTGCCGGTGGTCACCTCCCCGGCGGCGGTGGCGGCGGCGGTCCGCGCGGCCACCGGCCGTCCGGTCAACCGCCTCCCGATCCGCCCCCAGGCGGCGGTCGTCAACCGCACGTAACCGGCGCGTCCGTAAGACGCCGGCCGTGGCAGCCGACGCGTCCGTAAGGCGTCGGCCGTGGGCGCCCCGCCGTCGCGGGGCGCCCGTTCTCCGGGCCCGGCCTTCGTACTCGGCTTCCGGGCCCGGCTTCCGGGCTCAGCGCATGGCGGCCGCGCTCAGCACGGGGCGGTCGCGCCCGGCCGGGCGGCCGGTGCCGAGCGCGGGGCGGCCGGGTTCGAGCGCCGCCGCCACCACCGGGCCGATCCGGTCCAGGGACTCCTCCCGCATCATCCGGTAGTGGTGGTCGGGGATGCCGTGCACCGTAAGGGCGCCGTCCACGAAGGGGCGCCAGGATTCCGGCACATGCAGCGGATCGCGCCGGTAGCCGGGAATCTCCTCCGCCGCGTAGAACAGCAGCATGTCGCCGTGGAACCGCTCGGGCGCGAACTTCCGCATCAGCTCCTGGTCGTTGAGCAGGATGTCGAGCAGCGGGAAGCTGGTCTCGCCCTCCAGCAGCCGGGCGGGCAGCCCGGTCTCCCGGCAGAGGTCCGCCACCAGGTCGGCGGTGCCGTCCGCCCCGTCGGGGTGCGCCTCCAGCCAGCCCGGGGCGAAGATGTCGCCGCCCCCGATGTCGTCGAGCAGCACCCCCAGCCACTGACGCTTGCTGAGCTCCGGTGCCTCGGGCAGCGCCTGGGCGTTGTCGGGGTAGGCGTCGACCACGGCCAGTACGGCGACCTCCTCGCCCTGGGCCTGCAGCCGGGTGGCCATGGCGTGCGCGATCAGCCCGCCGAAGGACCAGCCGAGCAGATGGTACGGACCGGCCGGCTGGACGGTCCGGATCTGCCGCAGATAGTCGGCGGCCATCTCCTCGACGCTCGCCGGGAGGATGTCCGGTTCGGTCAGCCCGCGCGCCTGGAGGGCGTACACCGGCTGGTCCGGGGCGAGATGGCGGAGCAGCCCGGTGTACGACCAGCCCAGACCCCCGCCGGGGTGGACGCAGAACAGCGGCGGGCGCTGCCCCTCGCCGCGCAGCGGCAGCAGGATGTCCAGCGGCTGCTGCCGCTGCGCCGCGGCCGGTCCCGCGGCGTCCAGGCGGGCCGCCAGCCGGGCGACGGTCGGCGCCTCGAAGAGGTCGCGCATCGACAGCTCGGTGGCCAGCGCGGCGCGGGCCTGGCTGGCCAGTTTGGAGGCGAGCAGTGAATGGCCGCCGAGCAGGAAGAAGTCGTCGTCGATGGTGACGCCGTCGACCCCCAGGACCTCGCCGAAGAGCGCGCACAGTGTCTCCTCGCGCGGGGTGCGGGGCGCGCGGCCGCCCGTGGCGGCCTCGAAGGAGGGCGCGGGCAGCGCGGCCCGGTCCAGCTTGCCGTTGGCGTCCAGGGGGAGGGTGCCGAGCACCACGACCGCACTGGGCACCATGTGCTCGGGCAGCACCTCGCCCAGGGCCTCGCGGGCCGTGGCGGCGTCCGGCGGGGTGTCCCCGGCGGACGTCACATAGGCGACCAGCCGCTGGTCGCCGGGCCGGTCGGTGCGGATCGCCGCGGCGGCCTCGGCGACCTGGGGGAGCGTCCGCAGCGCCGCCTCGACCTCGCCCAGCTCGATGCGGAAACCGCGCAGCTGGACCTGGCCGTCGGTGCGACCCACGTACTCGACGTCGCCGTCCGGCAGCCGGCGGGCGAGATCGCCGGTGCGGTACATCCGGGTGCCGGGCGGGCCGTAGGGGTCGGCGACGAACCGCTCGGCGGTCAGGGCCCGTCGGCCCAGATAGCCGCGGGCCAGCTGCGCCCCGGACACGTACAGCTCGCCGGTGACCCCGGCCGGACAGGGCTTCAGGGCGGTGTCGAGGACGTACATCCGGGTGTTCCACACCGGCCGGCCGATCGGCACCGGCCCCTCACCGCCGGGCGCGGAGGGGTGGTGGGCGATCTGGATGGTGGTCTCGGTGGGCCCGTAGAGGTTGTTCAGCGGCACGCCGGGGAACCGCTCGTGGAACCGCTCGGCGGTCTCGCGCGGCAGCGCCTCACCGCCGCTGGACGCCCGTCGCAGGATGCCCGCGCACGCGTCGGCGGCGTCCGGGTCGGCGAGGAACGCCTGGAGCATCGACGGTACGAACTGGAGTGCGGTGATGCCCTGTTCGCGCACCGTGCGCGCCAGATACGCCGGGTCCTTGTGGCCGCCGGGCTTGGCGACCACCAGGGCCGCGCCGCTGAGCAGGGGCAGGAAGAACTCGCAGACCGAGGCGTCGAACCCGGCCGGGGTCTTCTGCAGCATCCGGTCCCCGGGGGTGAGGTGGTAGGCGTCCCGCATCCACTCCAGGGAGTTGGCGACGGCCCGGTGGGGCACGAGGACGCCCTTGGGACGGCCGGTGGAGCCCGAGGTGTAGATGATGTACGCGGGGTGCTCGGGGTCGATCGCCACCGCCGGAGCGGAAACGTGCGCCGCGCCCCGGGCGCCCGTGATGTCCACGACGTCCAGCAGCAGCCGCCCCACACCGTGGCGCGCGGGCAGCGCCCCGGCGCTGTCGGCGCGGGTGACGACGAGGGCGGGGCCCGCGTCGTCGAGCATGTACGCCAGCCGCTCGGCCGGGTAGTCCAGGTCCAGGGGCAGATACGCGGCCCCCGTCTTCAGTACCGCGATCAGCGCGATGACCAGGTCGGCGGAGCGGGGCAGAGCCACGCCGACGATGCGCTCGGGCCCGGCGCCGCGCGCGATGAGCACCCGGGCCAGCCGGTTCGCCGCCCGGTCCAGCTCCGCGTAGCTGAGCACGGTGTCATCGCAGACCAGGGCCTGGGCGTCGGGGGTCCGGGCGGCCTGGGCCGCCAGCAGCTCCGGGAGGAGGGCGCCGGAGGTCGGATGCGCCGTCTCGCCCGGCGCGTCCAGGACCCGCCGGCGCTCCTCGGCGGACAGCAGTTCCAGGGAGCCGACGGTGCGCTGCAGGTCCGAGGTGTCGGAGAGGGAGCGCAGCAGGCCGAGGTAGCGCTCCCGGTGGGCGATGAGGGCGTCCTCGGTGTAGAGGTTGGAATTGGCGTTGAGGTCGATCCGGATACCGGTCCCGTCGGACCGGTCGTATCCCATGATCGAGAGGTCCTCGACGGTTCCGTTGGAGAGGTTGTGGCCCTTGACCCGGTGACCGGCGAAGTGGAAGTCGTAGTCGTACGTCATGATGTTGACGTGCGGGCCGAGCAATCCGTTTCCGCCGTCCGGAAGTCGCAGATCCCGGGCCAGGTCGATACGGCGGTAACGCTGATGGCGCAGGGCCTGCCTGACTTCCCGTGAGATCTGCCGTACCAGCTCCCGTATTCGCATATCGGCGCGCACCTGTATACGCAGCGGCACCACATTGGCGAACATCCCGGGAATGGCGCGGGCGGTGGCATCGGTACGGCCCGAGATCGGCAGCGTGAGAATGATGTCCGATTTACCGGTCAATCGATGCAGATAAAGGGAGGTCGCTGCGATGATCATAGCCGACCAGTGGGTGGCGTATTTACGCGCGGCGGCCCGCAGCTCGACCGCTTCCTCCTCGGTCAGGTAGGCGGTCTGCCTCAGGACGGTGGAAAGTTCCCTGGTGGGGTGGGTGGAAAGCCGCGCCGGGCGCGGGGAATCGCCGACGTGTTCCAGCCAGTACGCGCGGTCTTTGGCGAAATCCGGCGAGGCCCGGTATTCCGCGTCCTGGTCCACCATCGCCTGCAGGGAGCCGAAGACCGTTTCCCCCTCGGCCGGGTCGGTCCCCGCCATGAGCGCGGTGTACACCTCGGCGGTCCGCCGGCCCAGCAGGGCGGCCGATCCGGCGTCCGACACGATGTGGTGCGTGCCCTGGTACCAGAGGAAGCGCTCGGGCTCCACCTTCAGCAGGGCGAACGAGAACGCGGGGTAGTCGCCCAGCTTGAGCGCCCCCGTGGCCAGGTCGTTCTTCATCCACCGCTCGGCCACGGCCCAGGGGTCGTCCTCGCCGGTGAGGTCCAGCTTCGGCAGCTCCCAGTCGGTCACCGGGTCCAGGATCTGCCAGGGCTCCCCGTCGTCCTCGCCGACCCGCACGTTGTAGGGCTCGGCCTCCGCCACGGCCCGGCGCAACGCCCGCTCGAATATCTCGGTGTCTATCGGTCCTTGTATCTCCAGGTACTCGCCGACCCTGAAGGTGGTGCTCTCCGGCGGCTCCAGCTGCTCAATGAACCAGATCTCACTCTGGCCGGTCGAGAGCGGCAGACGGGCGGCCGGTGCGGCGGGCTGCACATTTCCCCCATTGAGGATGGAACCACGGTCGAAAAAGGTGCCTGCCGACCGGGAGTCGTTTTCCGCGCGGCCGCAGGCACCACACTGACCCTATGAGACGCAATTGCACTCAGTGAGGGGGTCAGGAGACCGTTCGGTGGCGAGAGTGTGAAAATCGCCGAAGTCCTAGGGATTTACCTGGGGTATCCCTGGCGCCGAGGTGGCTGGATGGCGTGGATGAGCATGCGCCAGGAGGGCGCATGTGTCCAGAGCATGTCCGAGAGTTCACCGAGCGGCAACCCATTGCGCGGGCGCCCCTGAGGGCGCCCGCGCAAGGTGTGTGGAGGCCGTGGCGGGAATCGAACCCACGTAACTCGATTTGCAGTCGAGCCCCTCAACCACTCGGGCACACGGCCGATGTCGTGCTCTGTTCCCGACGATAGGACGGGGGTGGGGCGGGCACAACGCCGAGGCGGGGGCTGCCATACGACTGACACACTGCGTTCATGGCCGCCGGATACGCCCGCCCGGATACGCCCGCCCGGATACGCCCGTCCGGATACGCCCGTCCGGGGGCGGCCGGGCCCCGGCTCACGGCGCGGGGCGATCCGCCAGGAAGTCCTCGACCACCTGGCGGAAGAGATCCGGGTCGTCGACCCACGGATAGTGGCCCACCCCGGGCAGGGGCCGCACCCGTCCGTCCGGGAAGGACTCGGCGACCAGCTCCCCGGCCCGCATCCCGGTCACCGCGTCCCGGTCGCCGGTGATCGCCAGCACCGGGCACGGCACCTCGCGCAGCCGGGCCAGCACCGCGCGCCGCCCCGCCTCGTCGACGCCCTGCCAGAAACCGGCCCGCGCCACGGGACCCAGCTGCTCGCCCTCGCTCTCGGCGTGCGCCCGCTGGGGCTCCTCCCAGCGGCCGTAGGCCATGGGGGCGGCCTGGAGCAGCAGCCTGCGCATCTCGGCGAGGTCGGTGGTGTCGGGCAGTAGCTGCACCGCCGTATACGCCTCCTGAAACCAGGGCTCGTCGGCGCGGGACTCGAAGATCTCCCGGGCGTCCTCGGGGAGTTCGCCCTGCAGTCGCGCGCCCGGGCACACCACGATCAGCCGGGCGAGCCGCTCGGGGTGGGCGGCCGCGTACGCCTGGGCCGTCGCGGCGGCCGCGTCATGGGCGAGCAGTGGGAAGCGGGCGAGGTCCAGGTGGCGGCGGAGCGCCTCGAGGTCCTCGGCGAGCCCCGGGAAGGCGTAGCCACTGGGGTCGACGGCCGGCGGGGAGTCCCCGGTGCCGCGGCTGTCGGGGATGACGAGGGTGTGATGGGCGTTCAGCCCGCCGAGGTCGCCCAGATACGCGGCGCTGCGCCCCGGCCCGCCCGCCAGGCAGATCAGCGGCGGCCCCGCTGAGCCGTCCCGGGCCTCCAGGACGCGGTAGGCCAGCTCGGTTCCGTCGTACGAGGTGTAGTGCGGCATGGAGTCAGCTTGCCCCAGCATCGTCATCTTGACCGTGCTTGACCGGGGGCGTGGTGTGCCGGGTGTGGCGCATGAGCCGTGGGCGGCGGTCCGCATGACGCAAAAGCTTCGGTTGGGGCGATCTTGTGCGGACCCAAATTACGCTTATGGTTTCCGTCCGCTTCTCCGTATGATGCGAATGTGTTCGATTCCCGGCACGTCAAGACGTTCCACGAGGTGGTCCGCTCCGGCTCCTACTCCGGAGCCGCCCGCGCGCTCGGCTATACCCAGCCGGCCATCACCCAGCAGATGAAGGCGCTGGAACGGGCCGTGGGCAGTCCGCTGTTCATCCGGGTCGGCCGGGGGATGCGGCTGACCGAGGCGGGGGAGACCCTCGCCCGACACGCCGACACCATCCTGACCAGCATCTCCACCGCCCAGCAGCAGATGAGCGCCATCACCCGGCTGCGCTCGGGCCGGGTGCGCGTCTGCGCCTTCCCCAGCGCCAACGCGACCCTCATCCCCGAGGCCATGGCCCGGCTCGCCGCCGCCCATCCGGGGGTGCGGGTGGAGCTGCTGGAGGGCGAGCCGCCTGACTCGCTGGGGCGGGTGGTGCGCGGGGAGTGCGACATCACGCTCGCCTTCACCTATCCCGGGCTGCGCGAGGAGACCCCCGCCGAGCTGGTGGAGATCCCGCTGCTGGAGGACCAGCTGACGGTGCTGCTGCCGACCGGGCATCCGCTGGCCAGACGGCGGGCGGTCAAGCTGGCGGAGCTGAGCGAGGAGCGCTGGATCGCCGGGTGTCTGCGGTGCCGCGCCAACTTCCTGCACGAATGCGCGGAGCAGGGCTTCGCCCCGGACATCGCCTTCACCACCGACGACAATCTGGTGGTGCAGAGCATGGTCGCGGCGGGGCTGGGCGTGGCGATGATGCCAGGGCTGGTGCTCTCGTTCCTGTGCCACCAGAAGGTCACCGGGCGCGCCCTGGACCCCGCCTCGCGCCGCCATGTCTCGGCGTATGTGCTGCGCGAACACCTGGAGATACCGGCCACCGCGCGGGTGCTGGAGGAACTGAAGACGGTGGCGGGGAACCGGGTCGGATGCTGAGCCCGGCCGTGCGCTGACCGCTTGTCCATAAGCGCCATCCATAGAGGCACCGTCCATCAGCCCGTCGTCCATCAACGTCATCCATAAGCAGCGCTTGGGGATGGCTCAACAACCTGTCGTTGGACGTGATGGAGTGGGCGGCAGGACGCTGCCAGCATGAGCACCCCGACCGCGTATCCGTCCTCCCGTCTTCTCACGGCACGCCTCGGCGAGTTCGTCGGCGACGTCCGCGAGGCCGTCGACCGGGGGCTGGCGCCCGATGTGACCGCCTATCTGGTCGGCGAGCGACTCGCGCCCCACCTCGGCGCGGCCGATCTGCTCACCCCCGAGCAGCGCGAGGGTGACCCCGACCGCTACCGCCAGCACGTTCTGCACGCCGAGCCCGACGGCAGCTTCTCGATCGTCGCGCTGGTGTGGCTGCCCGGTCAGCGCACGGCGATCCATGACCATGTGTCCTGGTGTGTGACCGGCGTCCACGAGGGTGAGGAGCGCGAGCGGCGCTACCGCCTCGTCCCCGACGGCCCGGGCTCGCGCCTGATCGCGGTGGAGGACGTGGTCAACCCGCGGGGCGCGGTGTGCGGTTTCGCGCCGCCCGGAGATATCCACAGGGTGTGGAACGCCTGCGGGACGAAGGCGATCTCGATCCACGTCTACGGGGCGGACATCGCCCGCCTGGGCAGCAGTGTCCGGCGGGTCTACGACCTTCCGACGGCGGACGAGGGTCACGGCCTTCCGACGGCGGACGGCCAGTGACGCTGACCGCCGCGCCCGGACGGGCGCGGCAGGCTGCCGGATGGCGGCCGCCCGCCACGGCATACGGGCTCGGACTCGCCGCTGCCGGGGTCGCGGCCGCCTGGGGCGTCCACTGGCTGCTCCCCGCCGTACCCCTGCTGACCGCCGCCGTGGTGCTGGGCATCGTCGCAGCCCATCTGCCGGGGGCGCGCGGACTCGTCCGGGGCGTCTGCCGCGCCGGGCTGTCCTTCGCCGGGAAGCGGCTGATGCGGCTCGGCATCGTGCTGCTCGGCCTCAAGCTCAGCCTGAACGATGTGCTGGGCCTCGGCTGGGCCACCGTGGCGATGGTCCTCGGCGTGGTCGCGGCCACCTTCTGCGGCACCTGGTGGCTCGGCCGCCGGATGGGGCTGCGCGGCGATCAGCCGCTGCTGATCGCGACCGGCTACTCGATCTGCGGGGCCTCCGCCATCGGCGCGGTGAGCGAGGTGTCGGAGAGCGATGAGCGTGACGTGGCCACCTCCGTGGCGCTGGTGACGCTGTGCGGCACCCTCGCCATCGCCGTCCTGCCGCTGCTTCAGCACCCCTTGGGGCTGGACGACGTGGCGTTCGGCCGGTGGGTGGGCGCGAGCGTGCACGACGTGGGCCAGGTCGTGGCCACCGCACAGACCGCAGGACCGGCGGCACTGGGCGACGCGGTGCTGGTCAAGCTGGTGCG
This sequence comes from Streptomyces sp. NPDC007875, assembly GCF_042868035.1. Lineage (NCBI taxonomy): Bacteria > Bacillati > Actinomycetota > Actinomycetes > Kitasatosporales > Streptomycetaceae > Streptomyces > Streptomyces sp. NPDC007875. The sequence continues at coordinate 116,256 of NZ_JBIADZ010000025.1, forward strand.
GGTGGCCCTGCTCGCCCCGCTGGTCGCGGCGCTCGCGACGTCCGTACGGGCGCGGGGGCGCGCCAAGGCGGCGGCGGGCGAGGGGACGGCGGGCGAGGGAGCGGCGGGCGAGGGGGCGAAGCGGCGGCCGCCGCTGGTGCCGCTGTTCGTCCTCGGCTTTCTCGCGATGACCGGCCTGCGCAGCACGGACCTCCTGTCCACCGCAACGCTGGACACCGCCGCCACGGCCCAGGAACTCCTCCTCGCCGCCGCCCTCTTCGGCCTCGGCAGCGCCGTCCACCTCCCCTCGCTCACCCGCACCGGCGCCCGGGTCGCGGCGCTGGGGCTGTGTGCGTGGGTGGTGATCGCGGGGGCGTCGTACGCGGGGGTGCTGCTCACCACGTAGGGCCGGGGGCGGCCCAGGGTGCCGGGCGTGGTCGCGGCCAGGGTCAGGCGTACGGCCGGGGCCCGGGGTGGGGCCAGGGGGCGCGGCGAGGGCCCGCGGCGAGGGCCCGCGGGGCCGGGGCTCGGGGTGCGGCCGGGGTCGCGGCCAGGGGCCGGGTGCCTGGTCAGGGTCGGGGCCCGGCTGGGGGTGCCGGGGTGCGGCCGGGGTCGCGGCCAGGGGCCGGGTGCACGGTCAGGGTCGGGGCCCGGCCGAGGCCCGGGCCGGGGGGTGCCGGGGTTCGGCCGGGGACCGGGGTGCGGCCAGGGCCTGGCGTGCAGCCGTGGGTGCCGGGGGCGAAGCCAGGGTTGTGTGGGCCACGGCCCGCGTCGTGGGCAGCGCGCCCTAGGGCCAACGGCCGAGCGCGGCTCCGTCCCGCGACAGGTGTGACGTCCCCGAACGCCACTTACTCTGACGCCATGACCCCTCGCGACCCCCATGACGCCGACGCCGCCGTCACGGACAGCGCCGCCCTGCCGCCCCAGGCGTCCCCCCTCCCACCCGAGCCGCAAGACGGAGACCTGGACCTGGACCTGGACCTGGGCCTGGAGGGCGGCGGCGACACCGGCGGCGACACCGTCCTGGGGAGGCGCTACCGCGCCCTCACCCTCGGCATCGTCACCGTCGTCTCCCTCATCGCCTTCGAGGCGAGCGCGGTCAACACCGCGATGCCGGTCGCGGCCCGAGCGCTGGACGGGGTGGAGCTCTACGCGTACGCCTTCTCCGCCTACTTCACCGCGAGCCTGTTCGCGATGGCGCTGTCGGGGGAGTGGTGCGACCGCAAGGGGCCGCTGGCGCCGCTGTTCACCGGGATCGCGGCGTTCGCCGCCGGGCTGCTGGTGGCCGGTTCGGCACAGCAGATGTGGATGTTCGTGGGCGGGCGCGCGGTGCAGGGCATAGGCGGCGGGCTGGTGATCGTCGCGCTGTATGTGGTGGTCGGCCGCGCCTATCCGCAGCGGCTGCAGCCCGCCGTGCTGGCCTCCTTCTCCGCCGCCTGGGTGCTGCCGGTCATCGTCGGCCCGCTCGCCGCCGGGACCGTCACCGAACAGGTCGGCTGGCGCTGGGTGTTCCTGGCCATCCCGGTGCTGGTGCTGCCACCGCTCGCGGTGATGCTCCCCGCGCTGCGCGCTCTGCCCCCGAGCGAGCGCTCCGCGGGCATGAACCGACGTCGCATCCTCCTCGCGCTCGCCGTCGCGGCCGGCGCCGGGCTGCTGCAGTACGCGGGCCAGGACCTCAGCTGGCTCTCGCTCGTCCCGGCCGCCGCAGGTCTCGCCCTGCTCGTCCCCTGTGTACTGCGGCTGCTCCCCGAGGGCACCTTCCGCGCCGCGCGCGGGCTGCCGGCGGTGATCCTGCTGCGCGGGGTGGCGGCGGGGTCCTTCCTGGGCGCGGAGAGCTTCGTCCCGCTGATGCTGGTGACCCAGCGCGACCTGTCCGCGACCGCCGCCGGGCTCTCCCTCACCGGCGGCGGACTCACCTGGGCCCTGGGCTCCTACACCCAGAGCCGCCCCCGCCTGGAGCCGCACCGCGAACGGCTGATGGGCCTCGGCATGCTCCTCATCGCCGTGTCCATCGCCGCGGTGCTCCTGGCCCTCATCGACTCCGTCCCGGCCTGGATCGTGGCCGTGGCCTGGGTGATCGGCGGCTATGGGATGGGGCTCGCCATTTCCAGCGGGAGCGTGCTGCTGCTGAAGCTCTCCCGTCCGGAGGACGCGGGCAGCAACTCCGCCTCCCTCCAGGTCTCCGACGCGCTCGGCAACATCACGCTGGTCGGCCTCAGCGGTGTCCTCTTCGTCTCCTTCGGCGGCGGCGATATCGCCGCCGCCGGCTCGACGGCCTCCCACCAGCCGGCCGCCTTCGGGGCGGTCTACGTGGCGATGACGGCGGTGGCGCTGGTGGGGGCGTGGGTGACGACGCGGTTGCGGCCCGAAATGCGTTAGTACCGCGTGGTACCACGCGGTACCGTCGGCTTATGGCTGCGCTGAATCTACGCTTTACGGACGAAGAGCTCGACGCCCTGCGTAAGCGCGCGGAGGCCGAGGGCCGGAGCATGCAGTCGTTCGCCCACGACGCGGTGATCGCTGCGATCAATGAGCACTCCCGGCTATTCAACGAGGCCGCCGCCCATGTGTTGCGGGCGAGCGAAGAACTCAACCGGAGGCTCGCCTGATGCACTACCTCACCCTGCCCGAGCTGCTCAACCTCGCCGAGCGTCTCGGGGCCGACGAGGTGCGCGACTACGGGCTGGTGGAGTCCGCTCTCACCCGTCCGCAGGCGAGCGTGTTCGGGCAGGACGCCTACCCGGACGTGTGGCAGAAGGCGGCGGCGCTGATGGAGTCGCTGGCGCGCAACCGCGCGCTGGTGGACGGCAACAAGCGGCTCTCCTGGTACGCGACCTGGGTCTTCCTCCACATCAACGGGCATCCGCTCAGCGCGGATTTCGACGTCGACGAGGCCGAGCGCTTCGTGCTGAGCGTCTGCCAGGGCGAGCTGGACGTGCCGAAGATCGCGGAGGGGCTGACCCGGTTCACGAACCGAATGTGAGTCTGATCCCACCCTCGGGTGGGATCAGCCCGTACCCCCGAGCGTGAATGATGGCACCGGTAGGCTGACGCGGTTCCCGATCGACCTCGCCGAGCCAGCCCGACGGAGACCGTGAGTACTACTGCCGCCTCCACCAGCCATCACCTCTCGCCCGCCTTCCCCGGCCGGGCTCCTTGGGGTACCGCGAGCAAGCTGCGCGCCTGGCAGCAGGGCGCATTGGACAAGTACATCCAGGAGCAGCCGCGGGACTTCCTCGCGGTCGCGACCCCCGGCGCCGGTAAGACCACCTTCGCGCTGACCCTCGCCTCCTGGCTGCTGCACCACCACGTCGTCCAGCAGGTGACGGTCGTGGCGCCGACCGAGCATCTGAAGAAGCAGTGGGCGGAGGCCGCCGCACGGATCGGCATCAAGCTGGACCCGGAGTACAGCGCGGGTCCGCTGAGCCGGGAGTACCACGGGATCGCCGTCACCTACGCGGGCGTCGGCGTCCGGCCCATGCTGCACCGCAACCGGATCGAGCAGCGCAAGACGCTCGTCATCCTCGACGAGATCCACCACGCCGGCGACTCCCGCTCCTGGGGCGAGGCGTGTCTGGAGGCGTTCGAGCCGGCGACCCGGCGGCTCGCGCTCACCGGCACCCCGTTCCGGTCCGACACCAACCCCATCCCCTTCGTCGCCTACGAAGAGGGCAACGACGGGATCCGGCGCTCGTCGGCCGACTACACCTACGGCTACGGCAACGCGCTCTCCGACGGTGTGGTGCGCCCCGTCATCTTCCTCTCCTACAGCGGCAACATGCGCTGGCGCACCAAGGCGGGCGACGAACTCGAGGCGCGGCTCGGCGAGCCGATGACCAAGGACGCCGTCTCCCAGGCGTGGCGCACCGCGCTCGATCCGCGCGGCGACTGGATGCCGAATGTGCTGCGCGCCGCCGACCAGCGGCTGTCCGAGGTCCGTAAGGGCATCCCGGACGCGGGGGCGCTCGTCATCGCCGCCGACCAGGACTCGGCCCGTGCGTACGCCAAGCTGATCCGCGAGATCACCGGCAACAAGGCGACGCTCGTGCTCTCCGACGAGGCGGCGGCGTCCCAGCGGATCGAGGACTTCAGCCACTCCGACGACCGCTGGATGGTCGCCGTCCGCATGGTGTCGGAGGGCGTGGACGTGCCCCGGCTGGCGGTCGGGGTCTACGCGACCACGATTTCCACACCGCTCTTCTTCGCCCAGGCCGTCGGCCGTTTCGTACGGTCGCGGCGGCGCGGCGAGACCGCGTCCGTCTTCCTCCCCACCATCCCGATGCTGCTCGGCTTCGCGGGCGAGATGGAGGTCGAGCGCGACCACGTCCTGGACAAGCCGAAGAAGGACGGCGAGGAGGAGAACCCGTACGCGGAGGAGGAGAAGCTCCTCGAGGAGGCTGAGAAGCAGCAGGACGAGGACACCGGCGAACAGGACCAACTCCCCTTCGAGGCGCTGGAGTCGGACGCGGTCTTCGACCGGGTGCTCTACGACGGCGCCGAGTTCGGCATGCAGGCGCATCCGGGCAGCGACGAGGAGCGGGACTACCTCGGCATCCCCGGGCTTCTCGAACCCGACCAGGTGCAGATGCTGCTCCAGAAGCGGCAGGCCAAGCAGATCGCGCACAGCCGCAAGAAGCCGGACGAGGAGGCGGATCTGCTGGAGCTCCCGGCGGAGCGGCGGCCGGTGGTCACCCACAAGGAGCTGCTGGAGCTGCGCAAGCAGCTCAACACGCTGGTCGGCGCGTATGTCCATCAGAGCGGTAAGCCGCATGGCGTGATCCACACCGAGCTGCGCCGGGTCTGCGGCGGCCCGCCGAGCGCGGAGGCGACGGCGGGGCAGATCCGTGAGCGGATCAAGAAGGTGCAGGAGTGGGCGACGCGGATGCGGTGACGCGCATCGGCATCCGCATCCGCATCCGCATCCGCGTCCTTATGCGTAAGCGCTGAGGCGGGTGGACCCCGCCTCAGCGCAACCCCTTTTCGAAAAGTTTCATGAACTGGTCGCACGGCCCCCTCGTCAATCCGGACGAACCGGGGTGATTCGGGATGCTCCCATGTCGTTCCCTTTGGCAGCTCTGCTCGGATTCTGGACAAACCCTTCCGCAAAGCGGACCGGCTCGCTAGCGTTCGGGCACGCACACGCCCCGTGGCAGCGCCGCCGCGGAGCGCAGCCGGTGCGTGACCACCGCGACCGGCGGCCTCTTCGCGCGCCGTCGTCGGGACCGGCGGGACACCGCACGAAGAGCCGCCACTCATCACCGAGGAGGGGGCGTCGTGACCGCGGAGACCTCTCAGACGCTCGATCGAGGACTGCGCGTCCTCAAACTGCTCGCCGACACCGACCACGGGCTGACCGTGACCGAGCTGTCCAACAAGCTCGGCGTCAATCGCACCGTGGTCTACCGGCTACTGGCCACCCTTGAGCAGCACTCCCTCGTCCGCCGGGACATCGGCGGGCGGGCGCGCGTCGGGCTGGGGGTGCTGCAGCTCGGCCGCCAGGTGCATCCGCTCGTACGGGAGGCGGCGCTACCCGCGCTGCGCTCCCTCGCCGAGGACGTCGGCGCGACCGCCCACCTCACCCTGGTCGACGGCACCGAGGCCCTCGCCGTCGCGGTCGTCGAGCCGACCTGGACCGACTACCACGTGGCCTACCGGGCCGGATTCCGGCATCCGCTCGACCGGGGCGCCGCCGGGCGCGCGATCCTCGCCGCCCGCGCCGGCCGCCCCGACGACCCCGGGTACGCCCTCACCCACGGCGAACTGGAGGCGGGCGCGAGCGGCGCGGCCGCCCCGCTCACCGGGGTGACGGGGATAGAGGGCAGCGTCGGGGTCGTCATGCTCTGCGACTCGGTACCCGACCGGGTCGGCCCGCGGGTGGTCGACGCGGCCCGAGAGGTCTCGGACGCCCTGAGCTGAGCGGCCGGCGAGGCCCTGGCGCGGAGCGGCACACCGTGGCGGCGGCCTCGACGGGCGCGGCACGCCGTGTGGCCGCGCGGTGCGCCGGTCCTGACCCCGCCGGGGCCCGGCCCGCCTGGGGCCGCGGACCGCAGCCGACCTGGGCCTGCTCCGCGCGGTCCCGGCGCGGGACAACACGCTGCGGCGGGGTGGCCCGGGCATGGCGGCACGACGCGCCGGAGCCCGGTAGCAGGGTGTCCCGCACCTGACGACCCACGCGCGACAGCGCTGCGCCCCACGAGGTGCGGCCGATGAAGCGGCGGCGCAGATGAGCGCCGCCGCGAAGGCGCGACCGCCGCCGCGCGGCGGCCCGTGCCCGGCGGCGGCCCGTGCCCGGCGGCGGCCCGTGCCCGGCGGCGGCCCGTGCCCGGCGGCGGCGCTGGGCCCGGCGGGCCTGACCGCGGCCGCCCCCCTGGGCCGCCCCGCCCGCGCGCGTCGGCACGGCCGCCCCGCCCGCGCGCGTCGGCACGGCCGCCCCGCCCGCGCGCGTCGGCACGGCCGCCCCGCCCGCGCGCGTCGGCACGGCCGCCGCGCGCGCGGGCGGCCATGCGGCCAATGCGGCCATGCGCCGCGCGTCTGCCCCGTCGGCCGGGGTGCCACGAGCTGAGCCAGCCTCCGTGTCCACCGCGGGCCCGGCGGCGGTGCTGGGCCCGCGGCGGGCGTGACCGGGGTGGCTCCCGTGGGCCCGTGCCGCCTGCGCGGGTCGGGCGCGGGCGTCGCGTCGGGGGCCGGGTGCCGCGCGTCTGCCCCGTCGGTCGGGGTGCCACGAGCTGAGCCGGCCGTCCGTGCCCGCTCGGCCCGCCAGGGCTCGTGCCCGCTTGGCCCGCCAGGGCTCGTGCCCGCCCGGCCGCCAGGGCTCGTGCCCGCCCGGCCGCCAGGGCTTCGGGGGTCGGGGCGGCGCCTCATCCGTCCCGGCGGTCAACTAGATTCGCACCATGCCTGCCGTCTCCCCCCGCGCCCGCATCCTCGCGCTCTGCTCCGCGCCCGTGCTCGCTCTGCTCGCGGTGGCCGCGTTCGCCCCGCTGCCGTTCACCGTGGCCCAGCCCGGTTCGACCGTGAACGTCCTCGGTGCCGACCGCGGTAAGCAGGTGATCAGCGTCTCGGGGAGCGGCACCCGCAAGACCACCGGGCAGCTGCGGATGACGACGATCCTGGCCACCGGCCCGGACGCCACCGTGCGGCTGAAGGACGTGATCAGCGGCTGGTTCGCCACCGACCGCGCCGTCATGCCGCATGACTCGGTCTACGTCGGCGGCACCACCAAGGAGATCGAGCGGCACAACGCCGAGGAGATGCGGGAGTCCCAGTCCTCGGCCACCAGCGCCGCGCTCGGCTATCTCCACCGCTCCCCGCGCGACGTCAAGGTCACGCTGCGCCTGGCCGACGTCGGCGGGCCGAGCGCGGGGCTGCTCTTCTCCCTCGGCGTGATCGACAAGCTGGACGGGGACGGCCGCGGCGGCGACCTCACCGGCGGCCGGACGATCGCGGGCACCGGCACCATCGACGCCAAGGGCAAGGTCGGGGCCGTGGGCGGGGTCCCGCTGAAGACGCAGGCCGCCAAGCGGGACGGCGCCACGGTCTTCCTGGTGCCGAAGGCCGAATGCGCCGACGCCACCGCCGAACTGCCCAAGGGGCTGCGACTGATCCCCGTCACCACGCTCAAGGGTGCCGTGACGGCTCTGCGGGCGCTGCGGTCGGGCGGCGCGGTCCCGCACTGCTGAGCGATGCCGCCGTCCTCTCGTCCACCGCCGTCCCCTTGTCCACCGCCGTCCCTTTGTCCACCGCCGCCCCCTGGCCCGCGGTTGCCCCCTCGTCCATCCCGCGCCAGGCCGGGAAGACCAGCGGGCTGAGCGTGGCCAGGAAGTAGACGCCGCCCGTCACCAGGAAGGCGGCGGTCAGTCCCACCCCCTCCACCAGACACCCGGCCGCGAGCCCGCCGAGCGGCATCACCACCCACACCCCCGCGGTGAGCGCGCCCGAAACCCGGCTGCGCAGCTCATCGGGGACGGCCTCGTAGGTCACCGTGGTCAGAATCGGGTTGAGCATCCCGGCCGCGACCCCACTGGCCGCCATCGTCACGGCGAGCGGGGACACACCGGGGACGAACGCGGCGATCAGGAAGCGCGGCAGCCCGCACACCAGGAAGCTCACCGCGAAGACGGTCCGGCGCGAAAAGCGGTCGCCCACGGCCCCGTACAGCAGCGCCCCCACCAGCGCACCGCCGCCGAAGAGCGCGGTGAGTAGCCCCAGTTGCACCGAACCGCCCAGGTGCCGCTCGGCGTGGACGGGCAGCAGTACGGAGGACAAGCCCTGGTCGAGGCCGTTGGTGACCATGACCATCAGCACGATGGCCAGCAGCAGCCGATGGTGCAGCAGAAAGCGGTACCCCTCGCGCAGCTCCGCACGGTAGGCGCGGGCGGACACCGGCACGACGGGCTTGCGCGGCGCGGCGGCGGGCAGCCCGCGCAGCCCCGCCATGATCAGTAGCGCGGAGGCCGCGAACGTCGCCGCGTCCAGCAGCAGCACGGCCGGCGGGCCGAGCAGCGCGATCAGCAGCCCCCCGACCGCCGCGCCCAGCATCCGGGCCCCGCGCGAGGCCCCGTCGTAGAAGCTGGCGGCGCGGCTGAGGGTGGTGCCCGCCCGTTCGGCCAGTGCGGGGACGAGCACCTGGCGGGCGGTCTCGCCCGGTGCGTGGAGCAGTCCGCAGAACGCCATCAGCGCACATAACTGCCAGAACCGCAGCAGCCCGGCGAAGTGCAGCACCGGAATCGTGGCGACGGCCACCCCGCACAGCGCGTCGGAGGTGATGGAGACCCGCCTGCGGCCGACCCGGTCGATCACCGGCCCGCCGATCACGGCGGAGACCACCACCGGCAGGGTCGCGCAGAAGGACACGAACCCGGCCTTGGCGGCGCTGCCCGTGGTCTCCAGGACGAACCACGGTACGGCGATCAGCGTGAGCGAATTGCCCGCAATGGAAACCGTGTTGGCGGCGAGGACGAGCATGAGCGGTCTTCGGTCACCGCTGTTTCCCCGACGCTCTCTGTCCCCTGTGTCGTCGGCCATGTCAGTGGTCGAACCGCGCCGTCAGACCGGATCGCGGCAGCCGTGGGGTGGCCAGCCGCAGCCCGACCTCCACCAGCGTCCAGCCGAGCCGGGCGCGCAGCGCCCGGGCGCGGGCGGGGCGGGTGCGGTGGGTCCGGCGGTGGGGCCGGGACGCCTCGTGGGCCTCATGCTGGAGGCGCTCGGCGCGTATTCGGTGGAGCCACAGATGGATCTCGTCGCCGTACATGTCGTTCCCCCCAGGGATCGGTCAGTCCTCTTCGCGCGGGAAGGCGTGCAGATGGACGCGGTACGGGGCGGAGCCCTCGGTGTCCCGGTCCACCTCCTTCTCGCGGTAGCTCTCGATCAGTTCGTGCACCTTGTCGCGCAGTTCGTGGGCGAGTTCGGGAGTGAGGCGCATGTAGAAGTCGCTGAGGTCCGAGGCCGCCCGCCATTCCCCCGACCATCCGTGCAGGGTGCCCAGAAAGGTGGACATCTCTTGCGTGTGCTGGGTGGCCACCTCGTGCAGCACGGTGTTCACCGCCCCCCGTACGGCCGGGTCGGGGTGGGCCAGGAACTTGTCGGCGTTCCAGCGCGTACCCCTGTGCGCCGCCTTCCACCACCGCTCCCGCCCCTTGCCCCGCTCCGGGTCGTCCTCGACGAAGCCATAGGTGGCCAGCTGTCGCAGATGGTAGCTGGTGGCTCCGCTGGACTCGCCCAATCGGGCGGCCAGTTGGGAGGCGGTGGCCGGTCCGTACTCGCGCAACGCGGTGAGCAGTCGCATGCGCAGCGGATGCGCGAGCCCGCGCAGGGTGCGGGGGTCGAGCACCCGGACGTCGTCGGGCGCAGGCTCTTCGTTCTGTGCCATGCGCGGCAGCCTAAGCATGCAAAGACTCAGTTGCAACACCTTCTTTGCAACGGAGTCTTTGGATCCGTTTCAGCGGCCTCTATGTGCCCAGCCCTCAGTCCAGCGCCGCCTGCCGGACCAGCGGGATGATCCGCAGCGGAACCGCGTTCTCCATCACGATCGCCGTCGAGGCCCGGACGATCCCCTCGAACCCCACCACCAGGTCGATCACCCGCTGAAGGTCGGCGTTGGAGCGGGCCACCAACCGGCAGAGCATGTCCCCGTGGCCCGTGGTGGTGTGCAGCTCCAGCACCTCCGGAACGGTCGCCAGATGGGCCCGTACGTCCTGCCCCTGCCCCTGCTTGATCTCCAGCGTCGCGAACGCGGTGACCGGATAGCCGAGCGCCGCCGGGTCCACATCGGGGCCGAAGCCCCGGATCACCCCCTGGGCCCGCAGCCGGTCCAGCCGCGCCTGCGCCGTGCCGCGGGCGACACCGAGGCGGCGCGACGCCTCCAGCACGCCTATCCGCGGTTCCTCGGCGAGCAACTCGATCAGGCGGGCGTCGAGCCCGTCGATCCCCATGCGGTCCCCCCTTGAGGTCTCCGTGGTCTTTGTGGCGTTCTCTGTGACGGTAGTCACCCTGTACAGGATGCTCTATGGCATGCCGCCCTGGCTATACATCCTGACCAGCGTTTTCGTGAAGTGTTGCGCATCTTGAGCCTTGAGAGGACGCTGCGAAGTATGACTGAGACGACAGAGATGCTGCAGCAGGGGGACGCACGGCACGCCGACCCGTTCCCCGTGAAAGGGATGGACGCGGTCGTCTTCGCCGTCGGCAACGCGAAGCAGGCCGCGCACTACTACGCCACCGCCTTCGGCATGAAGCTCGTCGCCTACTCCGGTCCGGAGAACGGCAGCCGGGAGACGGCCAGTTACGTCCTCGTCTCGGGCAACGCCCGCTTCGTGTTCACCTCCGTCATCAAACCGGTGAGCGCCTGGGGCCGCTTCCTGGCCGAGCATGTCGCCGAGCACGGCGACGGTGTGATCGACCTCGCGGTGGAGGTGCCGGACGCGCGTGCCGCGTACACGTACGCCGTCGAGCACGGCGCCGCCGGGATCGAGGAGCCGCATGAGCTCAAGGACGAGCACGGCACGGTGGTGGTGGCCTCGATCCGCACCTACGGCGACACCCGTCACACCCTCGTCGAGCGCACCGGCTACGACGGCCCGTACCTGCCCGGCTTTGCGGAGGCCGAGCCGATCGTCGCCCCTCCCGCGCGGCGGAATTTCCAGGCCATCGACCACTGCGTCGGCAATGTGGAGCTCGGCCGGATGGACGAGTGGGTCGGCTTCTACAACGACGTCATGGGCTTCACCAACATGAAGGAGTTCGTGGGCGACGACATCGCCACCGAGTACTCCGCGCTGATGTCGAAGGTCGTGGCGGACGGCACTCGCAAGGTGAAGTTCCCGCTCAACGAGCCCGCGGTCGGCAAGAAGAAGTCGCAGATCGACGAGTATCTGGAGTTCTACGGCGGCCCCGGTGTCCAGCACATCGCGCTCGCCACCAACGACATCGTCGCCACGGTGCGGGCGATGCGCGCGGCCGGGGTGCGGTTCCTGGACACCCCGGACTCGTACTACGAAACCCTGGGGGAGTGGGTCGGCGACACCCGCGTCCCGGTGGAGACCCTCCGCGAGCTGAAGATCCTCGCCGACCGCGACGAGGACGGCTATCTGCTCCAGATCTTCACCAAGCCGGTCCAGGACCGGCCGACCGTCTTCTTCGAGCTGATCGAGCGGCATGGCTCGATGGGCTTCGGCAAGGGCAACTTCAAGGCGCTCTTCGAGGCGATCGAGCGCGAGCAGGAGAAGCGCGGCAACCTCTGACCGTCACGCGGGGCGGGCGGCGGCCCGTCGGCCCGCCCAGCGTGCCCGGCTCGTCACGTGTGCCCGGCGCGGCCGTGCCCGTCCCGCTCGCTCGCTCGCGTGCACGTGCGCCCTCGCTCGTGTGCGCCTGCGCCCCCGCTCGTGTGGACATGCGCCCTTGTTCCTTTATGCGCATGCGCCGCTCATGCCAGAAAACCCGAACACGTGAATGGGAGCGCTTTCTCAGCGTCTACACTCTCGGCGATCTGTTCACTCCAACACGGCGTGATCGCATGGGAGTTGTTGAGTATCAATGCACACGGAAAAGTACACTGCGGGTCGTTTGACCAGGCGTAGGTTCACCCTCGGCGGGGGCGTCGCCGCGGCCGGTGCGCTCGGTGCCTTCGCCGCCCGCGCGGGGGCCGCCACCGTGGCGGGGGGCCGGTTCGATCTGTCGGTGCCCTCCACTCAGCTGATCCGCGAGAAGACCCCGCACAACGCCACCGTGCTGCAGTCCTTCGCGTTCGATGACGTCAATGGCCACCTCTACACCGTCCAGCTGATGCAGGGCGGCATCCAGCTCAGCGGGGAATCCGCCCCCGTCTCCGGCGCCGACCGCGCCGCCCACGGCGATCTGTGCGTCACCAAGCTGTCCCTGGCCGGAGCGGAGCTGGGCTCCATGTACCTCAAGGGGTTCGGGCACGGCGTCGCGATGGGCTGCGAGCCGGTCGGCTCCACCGCCTATCTGTGGACCGAGTCGGACGCCAACCCCGACTCCGGCTACGGCCGCGCCATCAGCCGCTTCAAGTTCGCCGATGGGACCGTGCTGTCGTCCGGTTCGTCCTCGCTGGTCAAGCACCGCCCGGCGGCGGGCTCCACCAGCAACCAGCCCGCCGTCGACATGCTCAACCGCCGGCTGCTGCTGCGCTACCGCCTCGACGGCGAGGTCCGCTACCGGCTGATGAGCCTCTCCGGGGTCAGCGCGGGCGACTACACCGCCGTGTACGACGACATACCCCAGACCGGCGTCGAGGACGGCGAGGTCTTCCAGGGCTTCACGGTCCTCGGCGACTACGCGTATCAGATGACCGGTACCGCCTACACCGGTGAGGACGGCGCCAACCCGCCCTCCGGCCACGGCAACACCTACGTCTCCTGCATCGATCTGCGCACCGGCGAACTCGTCCAGCGCGCCCGTACCGAGGCCGCCTACTCGCTGAGCTACCGCGAGCCCGAGGGCATGGCCGTCCAGCTGTCCAGCCCCCGACGGCTGTGCATGGGCTTCGCCTCGGGCGCCGCCGGAGACCGTAAGGTCAGCGTCTACTACAAGGCGCAGTAGGGCCCGCGAGGCGCGGCGCTCCGCGCGGCCCTGCGCGCGCCGCTGCTCGTGGCCCTCCTCGCGGCCTGTCCCGGGGCCCTCCCCGTGGCAATTTCGCGATAACCCGTCCGCTGCCACGATCTTCCCCGCGCGCTTCCCGGGTGCGAGGCTGGGCACATGACGGACCTCATCGAACTGTTGCGGGAGGGCCTCCCCGAGGAGGCCGTGCTGACCGACCCGGATGTGACCGGGGCGTACGCACACGACATGGCGAGCTTCTGCGAGGCGGGCGTGCCCGCCGTCGTCGTCCTCCCGCGCACGGTCGAGCAGGTGCAGCACGTCTGCCGCACCGCCACCGCGCTGCGCGTCCCGGTCGTGCCCCAGGGCGCGCGCACCGGCCTGTCGGGCGCGGCCAACGCGTCCGAGGGCTGCATCGTGCTGTCCCTGGTCAAGATGGACCGGATCCTGGAGATCAACCCGGTCGACCGGATCGCGGTCGTCGAACCGGGCGTGATCAACGCGACCCTGTCCCGGGCGGTCATGGAGAAGGGCCTCTACTATCCGCCGGACCCCTCCAGCTGGGAGCAGTGCACGATCGGCGGCAACATCGGCACCGCGTCCGGCGGGCTGTGCTGTGTGAAGTACGGCGTCACCGCCGAATACGTCCTCGGGCTCGATGTCGTCCTCGCCGACGGGCGGCTGCTGAAGACCGGCCGCCGCACCGCCAAAGGCGTCGCGGGCTATGACCTGACCCGGCTGTTCGTCGGCTCCGAGGGCAGCCTCGGCATCGTCGTCGGCGCGGTCCTCGCCCTCAAGCCCGCCCCGCTCGAACAGCTCGTCCTGGCCGCCGAGTTCCCCTCCACGGCCTCCGCCTGCGATGCCATCTGCCGGATCATGGAGCGCGGCCACGCCCCCTCGCTGCTGGAGCTGATGGACCGGACGAGCGTCCGCGCGGTCAACGCGATGGGGAACATGGGCCTGCCGGAGTCCACCGAGGCCCTGCTGATGGCGGCGTTCGACACCCCGGACCCGGCCCCCGACCTCGCCGCCGTCGCCGAGCTGTGCACGGCGGCCGGTGCGACGGAGGTGGTCCCGGCCGAGAACGCCGCCGAGTCCGACATGCTGCTCCAGGCCCGCCGGATGACGCTTCCGGCGCTGGAGGCGGTCAAGGGCGTCACCATGATCGACGACGTCTGTGTGCCGCGCTCCCGGCTCGCCGAGATGATCGACGGCACGGCCGCCATCGCCGAGAAGCACGCCCTCACGATCGGCGTCGTGGCCCACGCCGGGGACGGCAACACCCATCCGACGGTGTGCTTCGACCCGGCGGACCCCGACGAGTCGCGGCGGGCCCGGGAGTCGTTCGACGAGATCATGGCGCTGGGTCTGGAGCTCGGCGGCACCATCACCGGTGAGCACGGCGTCGGCGTCCTCAAGCGGGAGTGGCTGGCGCGGGAACTGGGCCCGGTGGGGGTGGAGTTGCAGCAAGGGATCAAGCAGGTCTTCGATCCGCTGGGCCTGCTCAACCCCGGCAAACTGTTCTGAGGCCGCCCGGACCCGGGGGTGGTCCGGACGGCCTCGGCTTCAGAACCTGATCATGCCGTCAGCGAGGCGACGCCGCTGTGAGCGAGGCGCCCGCGTTCCGCGAGGCGACGTCGATCACGCCTTCAGGGAGGCGATGTCGATCACGAAGCGGTACCGCACATCGCTGCTCACGACGCGGTCGTAGGCCTCGTTGATCTGGTCGCCGTCGATCACCTCGATCTCCGCGCCGAGCCCGTGCTCGGCGCAGAAGTCCAGCATCTCCTGCGTCTCCCGGATGCTGCCGATCTTCGACCCGGCCATCGACTTGCGGCCCATGATCAGCGAGAACTGGCTGAAGGCGCTGGGGTTCTCCGGCGCGCCCACGTGCACCAGCGTGCCGTCGACCTTCAGCAGCGACAGGTAGCTGTCCAGCGGGAGGTTCGCCGAGGTCGTGTTGACGATCAGGTCGAAGGTGCCGGCCAGCTCGGTGAAGGTGGAGTCGTCACCGGTGGCGTAGAAGTGGTCGGCGCCCAGCCGCAGCCCGTCGTCCTTCTTACGGAGCGTCTGGCTCAGCACGGTCACCTCGGCGCCCATCGCATGGGCGATCTTCACGCCCATGTGGCCGAGGCCGCCCAGGCCGACGATGGCGACCTTCTTGCCGGGGCCGGCGTTCCAGTGGGCGAGCGGGGAGTAGAGGGTGATCCCGGCGCACAGCAGCGGGGCGGCGACGTCCAGCGATACCCCCTCGGGGATGCGCAGGGCGTAGTTCTCGTCCACCACGATGTGGGTGCTGTAGCCGCCGTAGGTGGGGGCGCCGTCGTACTCCTTGTCGTTGTACGTCTGCACCTCGCCCTTGAGGCAGAACTGCTCCTCGCCCGCGAGGCAGTTCTCGCACTCGCGGCAGGAGTCGACGAAGCAGCCCACGCCGACCCGGTCGCCCACGGCGTACTTGGTCACACCGGGGCCGACCTCGGCGACCACACCGGCGATCTCATGGCCGGGCACCATCGGGAACTGGGCGGAGCCCCATTCCTCGCGGGCCTGGTGGATGTCGGAGTGGCAGATGCCGGCGTAGGCGATCTCGATGAGGATGTCGTGCTCGCGCAGTGTGCGGCGCTCGACGGTGGTCTTTTCCAGCGGGGCCTTCGGAGCGGGGGCTGCGTAGGCGGTGACGGTGGTGGTCATAGAGCTGTCTCCCTGGAAGAAATGAGGGGAATGCGATGAATGCGGGGGGTGGCAGGCATGGGGGTGGGAAGGCGAATGGTGCGAATGGCGGGAAAGGGAGAGTGGCGTGAAGGGGGGTCGGTGAGATCAGGGGGAGACGTCGGAGGACGGTCCCCCCGAAGGACGCGCGTCGGAAGAGGGCGCGGAGGAACGGGCGGAAGGAGGCGCGGTCCAGCTCGCCAGCAGCCGCAGGGCCGCCTCGGAGGGAGAGCCGGGCTCGACCGTGTACATGCACAGTGCCTGGTCGGGATCGCCGGGAACGGTCACGTTCTCGTAGGACAGCGTCATGTCCCCGACCACCGGATGGTGGTAGCGCTTGATGCCGTGGGTCTTCTCCCGCACGTTGTGGTCCGCCCACCACTTGCGGAAGTCCGCGCTCTTGATGGTGAGCTCGCCCACCAGCTCGGTCAGCCGGGGATCCTCGGGATGGCGCCCGGCCTCCAGCCGGAGGGAGGCCACCATCTCCGCCGCGACCGTCTCCCAGTCCGGCCACAGGGAACGGGCCGCCTCGTCGAGGAACATGAAACGGGCCATGTTCCGCTCGTGGTACGGGAGCGCCTCGAAGTCGATGATCAGCGCCCGGGCCAGCTGGTTGGAGGCCAGGACATCGCCCCTGCGCCCGAGGACGAAGGCCGGTGAGATCCCGTCCAGCGTCCGCAGCAGCGCATGCACACCGGGCCGCACCCGCTGGGGCCGGGGCGGCCGGCGACGCACCGTGCGCCGGGGGCGCGGCCGGGTCAGCTCGAAGAGGTACGCGCGCTCGGTGTCGTCGAGCTGCAGCGCACGGGCCACGGCGTCCAGCACCGCCTCCGACACATTGAGGTGGCGGCCCTGTTCCAGACGCGTGTAGTAGTCCGTGCTCACCCCGGCCAGCTGCGCCAGCTCCTCGCGGCGCAGCCCCGGCACTCGACGGGGGCTGTCGTTGGTTACGCTCACGCCCGCGTCCCCAGGGCTCAGGCGAGCCCTGCGGCTCCGCAGGAACTCACTGAGCTCGGTATTGCGGTCCATGGGTTCCAGTATTGGCAACGGAAATGCCATCCGAGCGTGTCAGAGTAGGTCTGTTGAACCTAGGCCGGGCGGTGCCAGGCGGGCCGTCGCCGCTCGTAAGGCTTCGTGGCGCTCGCACGGGAGAGTGGTGGCGGGAGCTGCGGGCGCCGTCGGCGAGCCGGTCTGATAGACCATGACAGCGCGCGTTCCGGGTTGCACAGCGGCTCCTGTACGGCAAACTGCTTACGCCCCCCTCACCGCGAGGCACCGTAAAGGCGCAGCGCAGTACAGCACGGCCGAGCAGATATGGGACATCGGAGATCATGAGCGCCCCTACCTCAGGATCCGCGGACGGCAGCTCCATTCCTGGCTTTTATCCTGATCCTTCATACGCCTAACCGGCTATTTTCAGTAGGCGCCCTGACCTGCGGAGATAGCCGGTTGCCGATGGCGGGGCACTCGTGTGATCAACCGGTCGTGTTGATCACCGACCGATCGACTTCATCCCCTGGTATGCCTCGCGTAGGCCGGACGCCTCGGGTAGCTGCCGTGCCTCCACGGCCTTAACGATCTCCAACGCCCGCCAGTGGTTCGAGGGGACTACTCGACCGCTCTGTATGGCCTTGGTCGCTGAGTCGCACGCTTCGTCCAGCCGGTTGTCTTTCAGTAACACCAAGGCGAGATCGATGTTGGCTGATGCTACGCGGCGCGGCCACTTCGTGATATCGGCGCTGGGCTGTAGTCGGGCGATCACTTCCCGTGCATATGGTTCGGCGCCTCGATCGCCTAGCCATGCAAGAGTTGTTGCCGTGTAGGCCAGCGCTTTCGCTGGGTCGTATCGATAGTGGTGCTCTGGGTTATCTGGTTTCTGAAGTGCCCCCGACAGCTTTTGTACCCGGTCGATTGCATTGTAGGTTTCGTCGGTCTGCCCTAGGCGCGCTCGGGCCCTACCTTCCTGGGCCGTCGACTGGATGAGGGCGGAGCTACCAGAAGGGGCGATAGCTTGGGCGATCTGAGAGAGCTGCACGGCGCGTGAATAGTCCCCCGACGTCAGAACGCGCCAAGCCTCCGTCTCCAGACACCATGCTTGGATTTCGGGATGCTCGGCCTGCTTGGCGAGCGCGGCAGCGGTTTGCAACCGGGCTGTGGCCGCGCCCTCCTGCTTTAGATCGATATGGAGCGTGGCGCCGAAAAGGGAAAGCCAGCCACCCACGACCAATAGGCGTCGGTGTTCCCTGAGAGTCTTTTTGACCTCTAGGAGTCGGGCAACATAGGCAGAATGCTGTCTAACGTGTCGCAAGAGCTGTTCCGGCGGCGTAATTGGATACGCCATAGCAAGATCATCGAATGACTTTTCTAGGCGATTGAGAGTTTCTGCGCCGACGTCGCTAGCCTCTACTCGGCGCATTAGCTCCCATGCCTCGAACTCGTCATCAGTGGACGGCTCTACCTGTGCATGGAATAGCTTTACGTGGGGCTGTTCCGAGGTTCCAGACAGGAGAGAATCGAGCTCTTTCGGCGTGACATCTAGAGCTTTTTGGATCGCCGGACGCTGGTATGGCTGTGGCTCGGCATCGCCTGATTCCCACCGATAGACGGTGCTGCGATTAGTGCCGACCTCTTCCGCGAATGCTTCTTGGCTGTAACCGCGTGCCTTGCGGCGATCTGCGAAGCGCTGTCGCTTGCCCGGCATCTCCCCACCCTTCTCGTGGCTTGAAGCCAGGGTAGACCCCTGAGCGGAGGTGCATCAGG
This sequence comes from Streptomyces sp. NPDC007875, assembly GCF_042868035.1. Lineage (NCBI taxonomy): Bacteria > Bacillati > Actinomycetota > Actinomycetes > Kitasatosporales > Streptomycetaceae > Streptomyces > Streptomyces sp. NPDC007875. The sequence goes on from NZ_JBIADZ010000025.1 coordinate 134,754, forward strand.
AGTGCATCAAAGTTGCACTGTTCGGATGAGCCTGACGCGAGTTACCTAGATGGGACGCCACAGAAGGGACCCCCGCGACCGTCCGACCGGCCCGGGGGCGTGGTCATCAACTACAAGGAGTTGACGACATGGGCAAACATATCCGACGTCTCTTAGAGTCGCTGTTGCGGCGGTTACTTCCGGGCCATGGGCATCATCGGGCCGTCGCGGTAATGGCCTCGACGCTGCGTCAGGCGCCGGTAGCCGTCACGTGCGATGCGGCGGCAACTGTTCAGCGGCCCAGTCTCGCCACGGTGTGGTCGCCGGATGCCGACACGCTGATCTTCCTTCGCCCGTTCCCGGACCCCAATCCCGTGCGGCCGTATGTGCTCGCTTACGAGCGGAAACGGCGGGAGGCCGAGCGGTGAGCGCGAAAAAACCCTCAGCTGAACCGCGAGACTCACAGCAGGGATCCGGAAATTCCTCTGGTTCTCAGGATCTGGATCAGCTCGCGCGTGAACTGGTCAAGAAGATTGACAAGCATCTTGGGCGAGGAAAGAAGTCATGATCAACGATGCGCCCGTCTTTGTGTTCATCTACGATCGCGAACTCGCCGATGATGCGGAAGCGTCTGAAGTGCGCATCACTGCCTGCCGCGAGTACGCAAAGTTGATGGGCTGGGAAGTAGCCGGACAATGGGTGGAGCGCGCAGACTCGGGGAATCGGCTTACCTGGCGTGGGATGGCGGCAGCAATGGAACACCAGGGGCACGACAGAAGGACTGTCTGTCTTGTTTCCACCTGGGACCGTATCAGCGCTGATCCGCAGGAATGGTTGTCGCTTCGCCGTCTCGTCCATCGAGCGGGCGGAACGTGCTACGCACTCGATGTCGAGGTAGCTAACTGCAGCTCATAAAGCTCCTGTCTCACTCCGGCATATATGTGGGGCAGGAACAGTCCAAGAGCTTCGAGCACTCTTGGGCTGCAACCTCCGAAATAGGAGGGCATTGGAAGGGGGCTCCCGCTCGACTTTTCCAGTGGGTCGGGCGGGAGATTCCCATCCCGGTTTTGTTGCCGGGAGAGGGTGGCATAAGGGGGAATCGGTGCAGTTCCAAAGTGATGAGCGAATCGCGGCCGAGAAAGCGGCTACAGAGTTCTACGACGTTCTTGAGCGCATCGGCGTGATACTCGATGACATTCATATTGATGAGCCGTGTAAGCGGTGTGCATCTGAAGAACGCAGGATCAAGGTGTGCCTCGGTAATCTCCATGTAGACGACGTGAAGGGGTATACCGAGATCATCGAGGACCTGATTAAGCGATCCGGAGCCTAGATCGACGGCTAATCCTCACGGCTCCGCTTTGGCCTCGTCTCGCCCCGGGCCGGAGCGGTTCGGGCCCCGTCCATGCGCTACCCCTGGCGCGTGGGCGGGGCCTTCTGCTGTCTCTGGCTAGCTGCGGTGAACGGCCGTCACGCATGGCGCTAAGTAGTTGACATGCACCCGGGTGGCCTCTGCATGCTGGGCACTCATTGGAATGAGTGACGACCAGACGAGTGGTCGGCTGAGTGACGACCAGACGAGTGGTCGGCTCCCTTCGAGTAGAGAGGTAGTGATCATGTTCTATTGGCGGCCAGCGTTGGTGATGTGGTTCCTCGTGCTGGTGGCGGTGATGGGGCTGTGCGGGCATCCGGGGGTGCAGTAGCGGTGTCCTTACGGAAACGCGCCCTTTCGGGCTCAACGCGCACAGACCGTACACGCGTCGCGGCGGATGGTAGCGAAATCAGAGTGTCGGACGTGACACGAGTGACACCGGTCATATTGGATCGTGTGTGCGGGGGCTGGATGGCCTATGGGTGGGGAGGTGACCACTCCGGTGGTGGATCGTGACCCTGAGTGGGATGAGCATCAGCGGCCGCGAGAGGTGGAACAGCCGGAAGAGGCTGTGTGGGTGCCTGACGCTAGGTACGTGGCGGCGTGGCGTGAGGCTCGGGACGCTACGGATGCGCTGACTGCCGCGCTAGCTGCCGTGGACGGTGGATGCGTGAGCAGAGGTGATGTGGTGCTGACACCGAGTACGGATGGGTTGGGAAGGCCCGTGGTGCGTTTCGCGGGTCGGGCCAGTCCTGAGGCGGTTCGGCGGGTGGCTGATGTACTCAGGCGCGGCGCGGGGGCGCGGCCTGGGTGGTCGGCTGGTCGGTGAATTGAGCGCGCGGTGCTGGATCGGCGCGCTGTTGGCACGCCGCCGGCCGTAGCGGCTTTTGGGCGGGAGCTGCCACGGGGCGAGAGAACAGGGGGCCTTACGCTGGCCCGGCGAATCGGGCGGGTCCTTGGGCCTGCCCGCGTTTGCGACCGATCGGCCCCCTGTTCTTAGAGGCTCGCCCCGTGGTGGCTGCCTAAAAGCCGCGTAGGCCGTCGGCCCCAGCCACGACGGATCAGCCCTGACGGATGCTGCGGAGTGAGGTTCCCCCGAGATGCGGGGAGAGGTGACAGCAGGTCAGATGGGGCTCACGAGAGGAGCTCTGACGATGCCTGCCCCGAGGAAGTACCCGCT
>NZ_JBIADZ010000026.1:0-132123 GCF_042868035.1 Streptomyces sp. NPDC007875
ACCTCCCGCGCCCGCTCCAGATACGCCCCCACCGACCCATGCTCAACCACCACACCCTTAGGACGCCCCGTCGAACCCGACGTATAGATCACATACGCGGAGGTGTTGAGGTCGGTGATCGCCTGGACGCGCTCATCCGGATACTCGTCCACCGCCACCACAGCGGCCACATCGTCGATGACCAGGACCGGCCGTGCATCGCCCAGGATGTGCGCTATCCGCTCGGCCGGATACTCCGGATCCACCGGCACATACGCGCCACCCGCCTTCAGCACACCCAACAGCGCCACCACCAGCTCCACCGACCGGGGCAGCACCACCGCCACAAACGACTCCGGCCCCACCCCCTCCCCCACCAGCCACCGCGCCACCCGGTTCGACCACGCGTCCAGCTCGGAGTAGGTCAACCGGACGTCATCACACACCACGGCCACCGCATCCGGTGTCCGCTCCACCTGCTCCCGGAACAACTCCGGCAACGACACACCCCGCACACCCCGCGACTCACCATTCCACCCGACCAGCACCCGCTCCCGCTCCACCGCGGACAGCAACTCCACATCACCGATGCGGCGGTCGGGCTGTTCCGCGACCCACTCCAGCACCCTCACCAGCCGTTCCTGGTGGGCGGCGATGTCTCGTTCGTCGTAGAGGGCCGGGTCGGCGTCGAACTCCACGCGGATGCCGGTGCCGGAGCCTGCCGCGCCATAGAAGTTGATCTTCAAGTCGTTGACGGGCCCGGTGGACAGGGGGTGGGGGGTGGCCGGGCTGTCGCCGAAGAGGAGCTCGTCGACGTAGGCCACCACGTTGAGCGTCGGGCCGAGGCGGGCCTGGCGGCCGCCTGAGAGCCCGAGTTCCCTGACGAGTTCCTCGCCCCGGAACCGCTGGTGCCTGATGACATCGGCCAGCGAGCGGGACACCGACCCGACCAGCTCCGCGAACGTGGTTCCCGGGGTGGCGGCCACCCGGATGGGCAGGACGTTGACCATCGCGCTCGGCGTGGTCAGGGACACCCGGCCGGTGCGGCCTGCCAGCGGCAGCGAGAAGGTGAGGTCCGTCCGGCCGGTCAGGCGGTGATAGAGGACGGCTGTGGCCGCGATGGCGACGGCCGGCCACTGCGCGCGGAGCCGACCGCCCAGCGCGGTGAGCCGATCGGCCAGGGCGGTCGGCAGGGTGACGATGCGACGCAGACTGCTGTGGGTGCTGCCGGCGGAACGTCCCGCGAGCGCCACCGGATCCGGCATCTCCTCGAACAGGTCGAGCCAGTAGGCCCGGTCCTGGGCATAGCGGCGCGAGCCCGGATAACCGGTCTCCTCGGCGATCACCCGGTCGAGGGTGGCGAAGCCGGTCGCGGGGGGCTCGGTACCGGTGATCAGGGCGGTGTAGAGGGCCGCGACCCGCGCGCCGTACACGGACTGGCCGAACGCGTCGAGGACGGCGTGGTGGTAGCGGTGGAAGTAGAAGGACCGGTCGTCGGCCAGGAGCAGCAGGGTCTGATCACTCAGGGGGCCGCGTCCGAGGTCGAAGGGCTTGAGCATCTCCGCGTTCATCCACGCGTGCGCCGCGGCCTCCGGGTCCGCCGCGTCGCGCAGGTCGCGCACGCGCAGGGACGTCGGCTCGGCGGGCGCGACGAGCTGGCCCAGCCGGGTGTCCTCGGTGTGGTCGGTGTCCTCGATGTCCTCGGTGAGGTACGACCGCAGCGCCTCGGTCTCGTCGACGGCCCGCCGTACCGCCTCGTGGAGGACGTCCGTGTCGATCGGACCGTCGATCGCCAGATAGGCGCCGCAGTTGTAGAGGGGACTGTCCGGCTGCAGTTGCTGGGCGACCCACATGCCCAACTGGGCGGCGCTTACGGGTCGACGGAGCGTACGGGCGGCGTCGGACATGACGGAGCGGTCCTCTCGGTTCTGCGGAGTGGCGGACTGCGCGGGATGGGATGCGGTGGCGGATGCGGCGGGGTGTGCCCGTCAGGCGTACTGGGCCAGCTCTTTGACGAGGGCCTCGCTGAGCGCGTCGATGGTCGGGTTGTCCCACAGCAGCGTCGGGTCGAGGGAGACGTCGTAGTGGTCCTCGAGCTCTCCGGCGACGGACAGGACGTACAGCGAGTCGAGTCCGTAGTCGGAGAGCCGCACGCTGGTGTCGATGGTGTCGGCGGGCCGTTCCAGGTGGGAAGCGACGCAGTTGGTCAGCCACTCCCGCAGGCTCTCGACGGTGTGCTGCTCGGCGTGGGGGTCGGACATGGGTGTCTCCTCTGCATGGGTGGTCGTGGGCGGGCGCGGCGGCTAGGGACGGTCGGGGAGGGGGCGTTCGGCCAGGTCGAAGGAGTGGCCGGCGTCATAGCGGTGGTCGAGCTCCGCGTACAGGCGCTCCAGGGCGGCCTGCGACGGCCGCGGTGTCCCTCGCCCCTGTGTGCTGAGTGCGGCACGTGTGATGAGTGCGTGGCCAGGCGCCGCAGCGAGCAGTTCGGGGTCGCACAGCGCGGTGACGGCCGGTGCGGTGGTGAGGTCCGCAGCGGTCATGCCGCGGAGCGGAGCGGCGGCATCGGCGGGCTGCGGCGGCCGGCCCGGTCGGCTGCCCGCCGCGAAGAGCGCGCTCTGCATCTCGTTCAGCAGCAGGTGGAAGGCGGGGTGTTCGCCCTCCCTGATGTAGAAGCGCGACCCCATGGCCAGCGAAAGGCGGTCCATCGCGCCCTGGAGCACGCGCGGTACGAGGATCCGGACCACTCGGTCGTGGGCGTCCGGCCGGGCGGGGAAGGCGTCGGTGTTCCGGACGGCGAGTGTGGTCAGCGTGTCGCACAGCAGCAGGTCGGCGTGGGCTCCCGCGAGCACCGCGCGCAACTGGGGGATGTCGATGGCCGCCGCGCCGTACAGGCGCCGGGCCCGCAGGTGACACAGCGCCATGCGCAGGCCGGAGTCCAGTGTGCCGACGGCGGCGGCTCCAGGGGTCACGGCGCCACTCCCCCACTGGGCCCCGCCGCCGGGCCAGGTCAGCGTGGGCGATCTGCGGTACCCGGCGCGCAGGGCGTGCATCAACGACTCCGGGTCCACGTCGCCGCTTTCGGCGCCGTCCGCACCGATGGCGCGGAAGGGCTCACCGGCCGGCGGCTGTCCGGCTTCCCGTGTGGCGAGGATCGCCTGGAAGCCGTTGGGGTTCGCGGTGTCGTAGGGGTCGCCGAGGCGCTCTTCCACGGTGGTGGCGAGGGCGACGGAGCCGGTGGTGGTGTTCACGAGGCGGCCCCCTCCTGGGAGCTGGTCGGCCCCATGTGGTCGAGGAGCGAGTGGAAGGGGGCGGACGGGCGGGCGAGGACCGCTTCGGCGAGGTCGTCGAAGACGGTGCGGTCGGCGTCGTCGACGGGCTCCTCCAGGTCGGTGAGCGCCTTGACGAGACAGGCGAGCAGGGCGGTCTCCGGGAGAGGGTTCTGCGCGCGGGCGGCGGCACGCAGCCACAGGTGGAGCGCCGAAGCCGCCGCGAAGCACGACTCGAACCGCTCGGCGAACCGGAACGCGTGGCCGGGGACGGCGCGGGGCGAGAACCTGATCGCCGCCAGGTCCTGATGGAGCCGGTCGGACACCTCCAGGAGCCGCCCGGCCAGGGTGGTGAGCGCCGTGGAGGCGTGGCCGCGGGCGGCCAGGTCACGCAGCTCGCCGACCGCGGCCGGCAGGCCGGCCACGACGGAGCAGCCACCGCTGGAGACCAGGCCGAACGCGCCGGGCCGCATCGGGCGCAGGGGGGCGTGCGGATTCGTGGCCTCGGCGAGGCCCTGCGCGTCCCACCGGCCCTTCGCGTAGCCGCGGGCGATGCGGGGGAACTGCTCGATGAGGGCGCTGCGGTTGACCAGGCTGCTGCCGTCGAAGATGCCGATGATGCGGTGGTCGCGTTCCACCTTGGCGAATCCGGTGTGCGGCGCGTCGGGGCGAAGCAGTCCATACGGGCCGAGGAGCTGCAGCAGGCGCGCGATGAGGGTGTCGACCTCGGCGGGCACATATGCCTTCGCGGCAGCGGAGATGACGCTCATCTCGCCGGCGAGCGCGTGCGGGGAGCGCGCCGCCACCACGCCGGTGGCGTCGGCGAGCAGCAGGCCCGCGGCGGCCTCGCCCAACTCCCGCCGCACGTACGGGTCCCGTGCGAGCCCTCCGCCGTCCTGGGCCACGAACTCGGCGGCCAGGGCGAGCGCGTGGTCTCCCGCGCCCAGTGACATCGCGACGCAGCCGGTCCGGGAGAGGTGCAGCGCCTTGAGGATGATCTCGATGCCCTCACCGACCCGCCCGATGAGCGCGTCCTCGGACAGTGGCGCGTCGTGGAACGCGATGCCGCTGATGTCCGCGCCCCGGATGCCGTAGGTGGGCACTTTGGGCAGGTGGGTGAAGCGTTCCGGGGCGAGGCGGGACTTGTCCACGAGGAAGAGGCTGAAGCCGCGTGGTCCGCCGTTGTCGTCGGTGCGGGCGAGGACGGTGACCAGGCCGGCTCGGGTGGCGGAGTTGATCAGCCACTTCTCCCCGGACAGCAGCCAGCCGCCGCCCGGAGCGGGCCCGGCGGTCAGCTCACCGGCCATCAGATCGCTGCCGTGGTGGCGTTCGGTCAGGGCGCAGGAGACGGTCGTTCCCTCCGCTATCCGCTGTCCCAGCCGGCGGGCGGCCTCCGGCTCTCCCGCGATCCAGGTGGCGGCGGCCCCGAGATAGGTCTTCCCGTGCGAGGCGGCCACGGTCAGGTCGATTTGGGACACGGCCCGCAGCAGCCCCATGACGACGTCGAAGCTCTCCAGTGCGCCGCCGTGTTCGGCCGGTACGTAGTAGCGCCGCAGTCCGAACGCGTCGAGCGCCTGGCATGCCTCGGTGGGAAACGCCTCCGCCCGGTCGAGTTCGGCGAGCGCCTCGGGCGAGAAGGGCTGCCCGGGTCCGGTGAGCTCGCCGAGCAGGCGGGTGAGCCGCTCGAGGGGCGCGGCGGAGGGGCTCTGGATCGGGGTGGTCGGGGAGGCGGTGGTCATACTGCGGCCTCCCGGGGCTCGGACAAGGGGCGCAGCAGGCTCTGCTCGTAGACCGCGTAGGTGGGTCGCAGCTCGCCGGCGCGGAACAGGTCGCGCATCGCGGACCGCTGGATCTTGCCGCTGGTGGTGCGGCGTACTCCTCCGGGGCGCAACAGCAGGACCGCGCCGACGGGGGCGCCGAACTCACGGGCGACGGTGAGCCGCATCTCGGCGGCGAGTTCGCTCAGCCGTTCCTCGTCCTTGATGCCGCGCACCTCGTGGGTGACCACGAGTACGTCGTCGCCCTGCGGGCCCTCGCCCGGTACGGCGAAGCAGGCGCCGACGAGGTTGCCCAGTTCGGGCCGCTGGGTGCGCAGTTCCTGCTCGATGTCCTGCGGATAGAGGTTGCGGCCGCGCAGGTTGAGGACGTCCTTGATGCGGCCGGTGATGTGGAGTTCGCCCTGGTACAGGACTCCGAGGTCTCCGGTGCGCAGCCAGTCGGTGTCGCCGTCCGCCGTCGTGGCGCGGAACTCGGCCTCGTTGGTGGCCTCGCGGTTCCAATAGCCCTGACCGACGATGTCACCGCGGATCCAGATCTCGCCGACGCCGCCTTCGGGCAGGAGCTGCCGGGTGTCGGGTTCGACGATGCGCACCTCTGCACCGAGCGGCGGGCCGCAGCCGACCACGGCGCGGGCGGGCTCGTCGGGGGCCGCGGGCCGGAACTCGTGGCGTTCCAGGAGCTCGGCGGAGACTTGGCGCACCCGGGGGGCGGTGCCGGCGGCCCCGGCGATGAAGAGGGTCGCCTCGGCCATGCCGTAGCAGGGGGTCAGTGCGTCGGCGCGCAGGCCGTGGCCGGCGAAGCGCCGCTGGAATCGTTCGAGCACGGCGGCGCGTACGGGTTCGGAGCCGTCCAGCGCGTGCCGCCAGCGGGACAGGTCCAGGCCCTCGCTCTGGGCGTCGGTGACCCGTCGGCTGCACAGGTCGTAGGCGAAGTCCGGTGCCGCGGACGCCTCGATGCCATAGCGGTCGACCATGTGCAGCCACAGATGGGGGCGCTTGAGGAAGGTGGTGGGGCTCATCAGGACGGTGGTCGAGCCGAGCAGCAGTGGCGGGAGTATCGAGCCCATCAGCCCCATGTCGTGGAAGTGCGGGATCCACCCGCCGATGGGGGTGGTCTCGTTCAGTTCCAGGGAGTCGGCGAGGTTGGCGGTGTTGTGCAGCACATTGCCGTGGCTGATCATCACGCCTTTGGGGTCGCCGGTGGAGCCGGAGGTGTACTGGAGCACGGCGAGTGTGTCGTGTCCGGCGGGCGCCATCGTCCACGCGTCGGGATCGGCGGCCTCGCCGTCATCGGTGTCCAGGAGGGGAAGGGTGTCGAGTCCCTCCTCGGCGGCCCACGCCTCGATGTCGGCGCGGGTGGCGGTGGCGGTGAGGATCGCCACGGCGCCCGCGTCATCCGCGATGCGCCTGACCCGGTAGCGCTCGTGCCGGTACCGGCCGGGCAGGGACGAGGGAACCGCCACGGCGCCGGCGTACAGGCAGCCGAGGAAGGCGATGAGGAAGGCCAGCCCGGCGGGGTACAGCAGGACGACGCGGCCCCCCGGCGGGACATGAGCGCGGAGCCGCACGGCGACGCTCCTGGCTTGTGCGTCGAGTTCCGCATAGGTGAGCCGTTGCGCTCCGTCGGTGCGCAGCGGGTCCGTCACGAATACGGCCGCCGTCTTTTCCGGACGGTTTTCCGCATGCTCCCGGAGCACTGCGTCAACGGTGGGGGCGGTGACGATTCCCGCCATATCCGAGGTCCTGCCCTTCGTGTCCGCGAACTGAGTTTCCAGGTGCCGATCCGGCACTGTTGTGCATTTCTACCGAGGGGCCACAACCAGGGAAAGGCGCTGACAACAAATTGCACAGTGCACTCCCTCCCCCGGGCACAAAACCAACCAAAACGCCCGCATCCCACCGCGGTTCTGGGACGCACCGGCCAGTACTGGCCACGAAACGTCCCGTCGGAGCCAATTCCGCGCGATAGAGTCGAAGCGCATTCGTTCCACATGGACGACACAGCTGTCCGATACATCAGCGCTCAGTCATCGCGTAGCCGGTCATGGCGGCGGATTCTTTGATCCTGCCTTTCTTCGACTACCGCTCCAGGAATTTGGCGCACCGTGCCACGCACCAGCGGGCGCACGACTCCCGGAGGAAATTCATGACCCGTAGCACGTCATTACCGAACGGCGGCGTCTTCGCTCCCGCCTGGCACGGCAGCAGCCCTTGGGCGCAATTGCTGATCCTCACCCAGCGGTCGCTCAAGGCCCATCTCGCACACCGTCGGACCCTGGTCCTCGCCATGCTGCAGCCGGTCTTCATGCTGCTGCTGCTCAGCGAGGTCTTCGGCAGCATCGTCGACCTCGACCACCTGCCGGGCGGCGTCTCCTACCTGGACTATCTGCTGCCCGCGCTGCTGGTGACCACGGGCATCGGTCCCGCGATCGCCTCCGGTATCGGCTTGGTCCGGGACATGGACAACGGTGCGGTGGCACGGCTGCGCACCCTGCCCATCCACGCGCCGCTGCTGTTGTTCGCCCGCAGCTTCGCCGACCTGCTGCGCACCACCGCACAGCTGGCGATCCTGCTCGTGGTGGCCGTGGTGTTCATGGACGCCGACCCGGCCGGCGGCGTCGTGGGACTGGTGGCCGCGCTGCTGCTGACCTGTGTGGTGGTGTGGGCCATGACCTGGATCTTCCTGGCGCTGGCGGCCTGGCTGCGCAGTGCGGAGGCGCTGCAGAGCATGGCCTATCTGGTGACGTTCCCGCTGATGTTCGCCTCCAGCGCGTTCGTCCCGGTGGACCGTATGCCGGGCTGGCTACAGGTCCTGGCCATCCTCAACCCGCTGTCGTACGCGATGGACGCCTCGCGCGCACTCTGCCTCGACCAGCCGCTGGGCGCCCAGGTGTGGTCCGCTCTGGGCGCGAGCGCCCTGGTCGCGCTGTTCGGGGCGAGCGCGGCGGTGTGGGCGTTCCGGCGACCCCTGGTCTGAACTCATCCTCCCCCCTCACGCCCCTCCCCCTCATGAGACGAAACGGAGAGTCCTCATGCCCGAGCAGCGAGATGCCCTGCGGCGGCTGGACGCCGCCCCCGGGCCCGGCACCGGCGCCGCGGCCTGGGCCACCGAACACCGCGAGGAGATACGGGCCCTGGTGGCCAGGCACGGTGCCCTGCTGGTCCGCGGGCTGAAACTGGACGGCCACGACCACGCCGCCTCCGTGGTCCGCGGGATCATCGGCGAAGGCATGGCCGAGCGCGAGGGGTTCGCTCCCCGCGAGGAGTTCGGGCCGGGACTGTACTCCTCCTCGCACTGGCCGGCCGACCAGCCCATGTGCATGCACCACGAACTCAGCTACGCGGCCGAGGCACCCCGGCTGATGGTCTTCGCCTGTGTCACCCCGCCCGCTGTCGGCGGTGTCACGGCCGTCGCCGACGCCCGTGCGGTGCTGCGTGACCTGCCGGACGAGCTCGTCGAGCGCTTCGAACGCCACGGCTGGGTGCTGACCCGCCACTACAACCCGTTCGTCGGGATCGGATGGGAGGACGCGTTCGGCGCCAAGAACCCCGACGAGGTGGAGCGTTACTGCGCCGACCACGGCATCGAGGTGCGCTGGGACGCCGAGGGCGGCCTGCGCACCCGGCAGACCCGCCCGGCCGTCCTAGCGGATCCCGCATCGGGCGAACGGTGCTGGTTCAACCAGATCGCGTTCTTGAACGAGTGGACGATGGCTCCCGAGGTGCGTGAGTTCCTCACCGCGGAATTCGGCCCCGACGGGCTGCCGTTCAACACCTTCTACGGCGACGGCTCACCCCTGGACAGCGCCACTGTCGACCTCATCAACGCGGTCTACGAGAAGCACACGGTGCGCGAGCCCTGGCAGCGGGGCGACCTGCTGGTCATCGACAACGTCCGCATGGCGCACAGCCGCGAGCCCTACCGCGGCGACCGCGAGATCGTCGTCGGCCTCGGCGAACCGTTCCGTCCCTAGCCCTTGGTCCCTGGGACCCGGCCGGGTCCCAGGGCCGAACGGGCCACGGAGGAGGGGGCGTACCCTGGCGGACCCGGGTACGCCCCCTTCGTCACTGGTCCTGCGGCGTGGACCGGGCGCAGCCGGGCCGTACCAGCGCGGCAGTCTCGGCCGGCCGGGTGCGGACGAAGTAGTGGCCGCCCGCTGCCAGTTCGTGGAGGGTGATCCGGTCGGAGATCGCCTTCCAGCCGCCGTACTCCTCGGTGAGGGCCGCCGTGGCGGCATCGTCCCGTGCGACCACCACCTCCACCGGGGCATCGAGGCGGTACGCCTCCGGGTTCTCGCCCACCGCGCGCAGATGCCTGCCGGCGGTCAGGACGTCGTGCTGGTAGGCGCGGGCCACCACATCGGCGCGCTCCGTCCCGAGCTCCTCCAGCTCCGTGTACACCTCTCCGGCCCGCAGCCGGGACAGCAGGCTCTGGTCGTCCGCCGTGGCCGCCCGGGTCATCTCGGCGGCGAGCGTCTCGGTGTCCCCCAGCAGCAGCGCGCCGATGTAGACGCGTTCGACGGGCCGGCCCGCCTCCGCCAGCAGCCGCGCCGTCTCCAAGGCGGCGGCCACACCGGTGGAGTGTCCCCATACCGACACCGGCGTGGGGACGTGGGCGACGATCTCGTCCCGTACCCACTGGGCCAGGACGGGGACGTCCTCCATCGGCTCACCGTCGCCGGCGAAGTCATGGCCGGGCGGCTCCACACCGAGCACCGCGATGCCGTCGCGCTGGAGCTCGGCGGCCAGGGGCCGGAAGTTGACGGCGTTGCCCCCCGCGAAGGGGAAGCACACGAGGGTGTGGTGCGGGTCCGGCACGGCGGACAGCGGCTGGAGCAGCCGGGTCGCCACCGGGCGGGCGAAGGCGCCGGCGCCGTGGGGTTCGAGCACCGCCGCGCAGTCGGCGAGCACCGGGTGGGCGGCCAGGTCCTTCAGCGACAGCGCCCGGTCGAGTCGGACCAGGAGCCGCACCGCGGCCAGCGATGTGCCGCCCAGCTCGAAGAAGTCGTCGGACCGGCCGATGCGCTCCGGCGGCAGGCCGAGGACGTCGGCCCACAGCTCGGCGAGGCGCCGTTCGGCGGGGGTGGCGGGCGGGATGTGGGCGGGGCGTCCGGCCGTCTCCGCGGCAGGCCGCGCCAGCGCCTTTTTGTCGATCTTCCCGTTCTCGGTGAGCGGCAGCCGGTCCACCCGGTGGATATGGGTGGGCACCATGTAGTCGGGCAGGACGGTGGCGAGGAAGTCGCGGACGCCCTCCGCGGTCACCTCCTTTGAGCCGCTGAAGAAGGCGACGAGGACGCGCTGTTCGCTGGTGTCGCCCTCCGTGACCACCGCGGCCTCGCGGACGCCCTCCATGGTCAGCAGCTTGTTCTCGATCTCGCCGATCTCGATGCGGAAGCCGCGGATCTTGACCTGCGCGTCGCGGCGCCCCAGGAATTCGAGGCGGTCCTCGGGGAGCCACCGGCCGAAGTCACCGGTCCGGTACATCCGGCTGCCCGGCCGGAACGGGTCCGGGACGAACGCCTCCCGGGTGCGCTCCTCGTCGTTGACATAGCCACGGCCCACGCACACCCCGGAGAACGCGATCTCGCCGGGCGTGCCCAGCGGCACCAGCGCCAGGTTCTCGTCGAGCACATAGGTGTTGACGTTGCGCAGCGCGCGGCCGACGGTCACGAAGTCGCGCTCCGGGACGCCGTGCAGCACCTCGTGCATCGGGTCGTCCGACGTCTCGGTGGCGCCGTAGGCGTTGACCAGCTGGACATCGGGGTAGGCGGCGAACCAGCGCTGCACCAGTTCGTAGGTGAGCGCCTCACCCGTCACCGACACCGAGCGCAGGGCGCCGAGCGGGCGGGGGTGCTGCTCCAGGTGGGTGAGGAGCACTTCCAGATAGGACGGGACGACCTGCATCACGGTGACCCGGCCCTCGACGATCTCCTCGACGAAGGCGGCGACGTCGAGCTGGGTGCGGGTGTCCATGATCCGTACGCTGCCGCCGGTCAGCAGCGGCGCGGCGAACTGCCACAGGGAGATGTCGAAGCACTGCGAGGCGATCTGGGTGACCACGTCCCCGCCACCGGCCGTCATCCCGGTGTCCTCGATCTTCGCGTAGAGGTGGTTGAGGAAGCCTGCGTGCTCGCACAGGGCTCCCTTGGGGCTTCCGGTGGAGCCCGAGGTGAAGTAGATGTAGGCGGCCTGTCCGGGCGTCACCGACACGCTGGGCGGCTCCGTATGACCGCCGCGCGCCAGGACGCGCGTCACCGACAGCCGGGTGAGCGGGGCGGCCAGCCGGGCGGAGACCGCACGCACCAGGACCTCGCTGCCCGGCTCGGTCAGCGCGACGGCGCAGGCGCTGCGCTCCAGCTGGGCGACGACCCGGTCGACCGGGAAGTCCGGCCGCACGGGCAGATAGACACCGCCCGCCGTGAAGACGCCGAGGGCGGCCGCGATCCACTCCGGGGTGCGGTCCATGACGACGGCGACCACGTCCTCGGTCCCCACCCCGGCCTCGATCAGCGCGTGCGCGATCCGGTTGACCCGCCGCTCCAGCTCCCGATACGTCCACCGGACGGTGCCGTGCTCGACCGCGATGGCGTCCGGGCAGCCGCGGGCCCGCTCCTGGAACAGGTCGACGAAGGTGCGGTCGGTCAGTTCGACCGTGGGGCCGGCGAGCCCGTCCAGCTGCTTCTCGGCCTCCTCGGGGGACAGCAGGCTCGGTGGCTCATGCCTCCCCTGCGGGTCGGCCGCGAGAAGCCGCAGCGCGGCGAGGTGGTATCCGGCGAGGCGCCGCGCGTAGCCGCCGTCGATCGCGGCACGGTCGTGCAGCACCCGCAGCGACAGGCCGTGTTCATCGCGCGTCCAGGCCACGCGCAGCACCACACCGTCCTGCGGGGCGGCGGGCAAGCTGTCGTCGCGGGCCGGCGCCTGGGCCGGCCCGTCCTCGTGCTCCACCAGTCCGGACAGGTCCAGCACGGCCTCGGGCCGTACCTCGGCCGCGGGCCCCAGGCCCTTCAGCGCCCCGGCCGCGTGTGCCGCCAACTCCGCCCAGGTGGAGTCGGCGACGGACAGGGCCAGTGGCCGCGCCGGGCCCGGCCCGTCCTGCGGCACACAGCCGATGAGCAGGTCCCGCTCGGCGGCCACGGTCGCCAGGACACGGGCGTGACCGGCGAGCAGCAAGGCGGACAGGGGGGTGCCCAGTTCTCCGGCCGTACGTTCCAGGGCGCCCGTGAGCTCCGCGTCCAGGCGGGTGCCGTGGACCCCGGTGCCGGTATCCGTCGCGGACGGTGGGGTCCACCGCGGAACGCGGGTGAACGCCTCGGTCTTCGCGCCGTCTCTCATCAGCCTGCGACTCCTTCATCCGGCAGCGCCGGCTCCTCCAGCTCGATCCTGATCAGGCCCGCGGCGGCCGCCGCGCGGTCTCCGGCCTGCTCCCCGTCCGTCCCGGTGGCGACCACGCAGCCCAGGCGGTCCTGGAACGAGTTCGTCACGCGCACCGTCCGCCCGGGGGTAGTGCCGATCGCGACGGCCACCACACCGGGGGCCGCCTGGGCGGCCTCGACTCCGCCGATGCCCGTGACCCGCCCCTCGCGCTCGTTGCGCAGGAAACGGACCGCGGCATGCTCCCGGCCCGGCTGCGTGGGCGTCCTGCTCTGTCCCGCCGCGCGGGCGATCACGGCGTCGACGAGGTCGATGCCGAGGGCGGCCCGTACGGCCACGGGAATCATGCCGCCCGCAAGCCGCGGGTTGACCTCGATGACGACGGGACCGTCCGCGGACATCCGCAGTTCGGTGTGGGCGGCTCCCCAGCCGAGGCCGAGCGCGGCGAGCGCCCGCAGGGCGGTGCCGCCGAGCGCGGTGGCGATGGCGTCGGGCACGGGTGCGGGCACCTCGTGTCCGGTCTCCACGAAGTACGGCCGGGGCCCGATGTGTTTGGCGACGACGGTGACGACGGTGTTGTCGAAGGTCTCGACCGAGAACTCCGGCCCCTCGACCGCCCCCTGGACCAGGATCCGGGCCGGCACCGGGTTACCGCGTTCGTCGGTGGCGCGGCTCAGCAGTTCCTCCGCCCACTGCCGGGTCTCCTCGCGGTCCCGGCACAGCCGGACGCCGACCGAGCCCGATCCGAGGACCGGTTTCAGCACGACCGGGTGGCCGATCCCCTCGGCGGCGCGCACCGCGTCGGCCACCTCGCCGACGGACGCGCTGGCGGGCACCGGGACGCCGGCGGCCGCCAGCGCGGCGACCTGCGTCTCCTTGTCCCGGCACCGGGCGATGGCGTCCCCGTCCGCCGCGGGCAGGCCGAGCTTGGCGGCCGCGCGGGCGGCGGTGGACACGAAGTACTCGGAGCTGGAGGCGACTCCGGCGAGCCCCCCGTCCTGTACGAGCCCGGTGCAGCAGTCCACCACCGCGGCCAGGTCACCGGTGTCCAGCAGCCTGGTGTCGATGCCGTCCTGCTCGACGTACACGTAGCGGCCCGGGTCCCGGGTCAGCAGCACCGGCGTCAAGTCCCGCGCCCGAGCCGCCGCGCAGAACTCCCGCCCCGTTCCCGTGGTGTTGCTCTCCACGAACGCGAGCCAGGGCCCGCTCGTCCTTTTCTGCCCGGTCACCGTTCTCCGTCCTTTCCCACCGCGGATCCGTGGCCCGCCACGAGCGCGTCGACCGCGGCGTGCAGCCTGCGCTCGGCGTCCCGCGTCCGGCCGCGGTGGTCGGCGAGGCGTCGCCCGTGGGCGGCGAGCCGCTCCCGCAGGACGCCCACGGCCGCGTCGGACTCGCCGGGGCCGCCACCGCGGTCGTGTGCCGCGATGACGTCACGCAGGGAGGAGAGTTCGGTGGCCGTATCGGTGGGGGCCCCGTCGGGCAAGGCGATCTTGGTGAGTTCCGTTGCCCCGCTCTCGATCGCCTCGCGCACGGCGGCGCCCACGATGTGGTGGGCGGTGCGGAACGGAACCCCTTGTGCGACCAGCCTGTTGGCGATCACGGTGGCGGTCACGAAGCTTTCCGCCGTACGCCGTTCCATCCGCTCCACGGCCGGGCGGGCGCCGCTGACGAGCACCTGGGCGAGGAGGACGGAGTCGCGTACGGCGGCCAGCGCGGGCCAGGCCGGAGCCACGGCCTCGGTGCCGACCTCGATGGAGTTCGTGAACGGCGCGGACTTCATGGCGGAGGCGGAGGCCGTCCAGGCGCCGATGGCCGCGCCCGCCTTGGCCTTGACGTGTTCCAGCAGGAACGCGTTGCGCTTCTGGGGCATGGCCGAGCTGCCGCCGACGAGCCGTTCGGGGAACTCGATCAGCCCGAACTCCTGGGTGCTCCACAGCTGCAGGTCGGTGGCGAGCCGGCTGAGCGTCACCCCGGCGGAGGACGCGGCGGCCAGCGCGCGCAGCAGCGTGTCCCGTGCGGCCACCGCGTCGATCGCGTGCAGCGGTGGGCCGGCGAACCCCAGCAGGGAGGCGGTGCGCGCCGGTTCGATGGGCAGGTCCGTCCCGGATACCGCCCCGGCGCCCAGGGGGCAGCGGTCCAGCTCGTCCAGTGTCTGGCGCAGCGCGGTGATGTCGCGATCGAGCGCGGTGGCTATCCCGCACAGGTAGTAGCCGTAACTGATCGGCATGGCCGGCTGGAAGTGGGTGTAGATGGGCATCACCACGTCGCGGTGGGCGCGTGCCCGGGAGAGCAGGACCGCCTGAAGCCTCAGCACCTCGCCGAGCAGGTCGGTCAGTTCGGCGCGCAACCGCATCGCGGTGACGGTCGCCTTGATGTCGTTGCGGGAGCGTCCGGTGTGCAGTTTTCCGCCCACGTCGGCGCCGAGTTCGGCCACCAGATGGCCTTCGTACATCAAGTACAGGCCGCGCGGCGCCGGCAGCCCGTGCAGACTGCCGAAGCCTTCTTCCCGCAGCCGGGTGATGCGCTCCAGGAGCGCGGCGGCCGTGTCGGCGGGCAGCAGCCCGCACTCGGTGAGCATGACCACATGCGCCATGTCGATGGTGCTGATGGGCTCCAGTTCCCCGCGTATGGCGCCGGGATCGGGTTCGCCGTAGACGACGCGGCGGGTGCGCGGGCCGAGGATGTGGGTGAGCCGTCCGGTGGAGCTCACGACAGGGCCCGCTCGGCGAGGGGGTGGGTCACCCTGGGCACGACGCCGGGCACCTCCTCGTAGGAGCGACGGCCCCAGACGAGTCGGGTCCAGCGGTCACCGGCCTCGGCGGGGGACGCGACGGTCACCGGCTCGGTGGGACGCTCGGCGAGCAGCTCGCCGTTCGCGGCGAGCCACGCGTCGTCGTAGACCGTGGCCTGGTAGCGGTATCCCTCGTCGGGCAGTATCACCACACAGAGCCCATCCGGGTTCTTCGCCGCCCACCATTGGGCGACCAGATGGGCGGCGCCACTGGTGGGGCCCTGGAAGAGGGCGGATTCGGCATGCAGGGCCCGGGTCTGGGCATATGCCTCGGCCGCGCTGCACCAGTGGATTTCGTCGAAGAGGGTGTGGTCGAGATTGGCGGGCCACAGGCTGTTGCCCAGGCCGCGCAGCGAGCGGGGCCCGTCGGGCTGGCCGAACAGCACGCTGCGGTGGCTGTCGACGCCGATGACCTGGGTGTGCGCGCTGTATTCGCGCAGGCCGCCCCCGGTGCCGCACATCGACCCGGCGGTGCCGACGGTGCCGACCAGGCAGTCGACGGTGCCGAAGGTGCGCACGAGTTGATCGGCCACCACGTGGTACGAGCGGGCGTTGTCCGGGTTGTTGTACTGCTCGGGGCAGAAGGTGGACGGCAGCGAGGCGCGGATCTCCGCCAACTTGGTCAGCCGGGCTCCCTGGTACCCGCCGACCGGGGCGGGCTCGAGGCACATCTCCACCTTGGCGCCGAGGTCGGTCAGTCTGCGGTGGAGGTTGTCGTCGATCGCTGGGTCGCTCACCAGGATCAGCTCACGCTCCATCAGCGCCGCCTGCATCGCGAGGGAGAGCCCGAAGGTGCCCGAGGTGGTCTCGACGATCACGGTGTCCTCGCTCAGCTCACCGCGTTGCAGCGCGCGACGCAGAATGTACTGGGCGGGCACCAGTTTCATCAGGGTGAAGACCGCGCCGTACAGATTGGGGCCGAGCCGGATGAGGCGTGGCAGCATCTGGGCGTCGGTGATAGAGCGATAGGTCAATGCGGACAGCGGCATGGAGACTCCTCGGAATCCGGGGGCGGGCCGCGGATCGGGGATCCGGCGGACGCCCCGCGGCGGTCGTGGGGCATGGCCTGTCGGCCGGGGCCCGGGGGTGGGATCAGGAGAGGACCGGCAGGTCGGACAGCCCCTCGGCGAGGGCCACGTAGACGTCGTCGAGAGTCGGCTCGGACAGCGAGATACCGGTGATCGCCACTCCCGCGTCGTCCAGGGCCCGTACGACGGCGGCCAGGGCGGCGGACTCGCGCACGGGGACGCAGACCGTGCCCGCGGGCTCACCGGGCTGCGGCTCGAGCCCCGCGTGGCGCAGCGCGGCCCATGCGGCCGGTTCGGCCGCCGGTTCGGCGAGGGTGGCGCGGACCGAGCTGACGCCGAGTTGTTCCTTGAGCTGGGATACCGAGCCGTCGGCGATGGTCCGGCCGCGGCCCAGCACGATGACCCGGTCCGCGAGTTGTTCGGCCTCTTCGAGGTACTGAGTGGTCAGCAGGACGGTGGTGCCGCCCGCCACCGCAGAGCGGACCGAGTCCCACAGCCCGCTGCGGCTGACCGGGTCGAGTCCGGTGGTGGGTTCGTCGAGGAACAGCACCTGGGGGCGGCTGACGAAGCTGCTGGCGAGGTCGAGGCGGCGGCGCATGCCTCCCGAGTACGTGGCCGCCGCCCGGTCGGCCGCACCGGTCAGGGCGAAGGTCTGCAGGAGCTCATCCGCTCTCGCCCGTGCCTCGGTGCGGCTCGCGCCGAGCAAACGGGCCACCAGGATGAGGTTGTCCCGGCCGGACAGGTTCTCGTCCACCGCGGCGAGCTGTCCCGTCAGGCCGATGCGCCGACGTACCTCACGGGCCTCGCGCACCACGTCGTATCCGGCCACCCGCGCCGTGCCCTGGCTGGGCGGCAGCGCGGTGGCGAGGATGCTCACCAGCGTGCTCTTGCCCGCTCCGTTGTGGCCGAGCAGGCACAGAACCTCGCCCTCCCCGATCCGGAAGCTGACACCGTCCAGCGCCCGTGTGCTGCCATAGGACCGGCTCAAGTCCGTCACTTCAATCATCGCGCTATTCACCGGATGTCATTCCTCGCAGGGAGCGGATCGGGCAATGCATGAGAGGCTGGGAAGTTCCTACATTCGCCGCTCATTCCCCTGCAAGGCCCATACAACAAGTTGCCAGACAGTGCGGGGGAGTTCGGGAGAGCCGACTCTTCCTGACAGGTTCTGACCACTGCCGGGTGATTACGCAGGCTGCGAGTCCTCATCATCGACGGGATCCACATATGGCAGCAGACCGAGCTCCACCGCGCGGGCGCCGGCCTGAAATCGCGAATTCGCACCGAGTTCACGGGTGATTTCGGCTACGTTCCTGCGATAGGTGCGGACCGACATACCGATTTCCCGTGCCGCGGCTTCGTCCGTACGCCCAGAACTCAGCGCCATCAGTATCCGCCGGGCCATGACGCTGCGGGTCCGGACGCTGAGGCGGCGGTGGTCCTCGAGCGCCGCGCTGCCGTTCCAGGAGATCGTGAACAGGGTGCGCAGATTGCGCAGCACGGCCGGCGCCCGCACCAGCACCGCCTCGCGCGAGAGTTTGTCCGAACCGGTCCACACCACGCTCACCGAGCCGTCGGCGAGCACCATTCCGTGCAGCGGCTCTCCGATGAGTCTGACGTCGACTCCGGATGCGTACTTCTCCAGGCACTTCAGGAGGTACCGCTCGTCCATCAGCCCCACCCGCCCCAGCAGACGCACGTCGACCCCTCGGGCGACGGCCCTGCCCAGCAGCGCGACAAGCCTGGCGGCCCGCTGGTCGTTGCCGCCGGTGAACACGACGGAGAGGCGCTGTTGCGCCGACTCGATGACGTGCTCGGCGGCGTCCACGCCCTCCTCCGGCTCCATCTCGGTCAGGAGCCGTTCTTCGCTGCGATGGCGGTCGACGGCCGTCTTGACGAGTCGGCCGGCCTCCAGGAGCATGCGCTCTATCTCCCCGCTGAAGACCGCGCCCCGCGGTCTTAACGGTGTGATATCAGGGTCTGGTTCGGGATCCGGACCGGTGGAATTTTCAGCGATGATGAACGCGTCATTGCAAGAGCTTGGCACAGCTCCCCCTGAAGCCTGGGATTACGTCCTGAACCCGGCGTTGTTGCCGAAAGGAAGGGTTGCGACTCACGAGTACGCCATGGGATCAAGGCAGTTCAGGGAGAACAGGGAGATCGCTGTTCGACCACATCGTCCGCGCTCAGAACGTGGCACGCACTTTCCATGGGCACCTCGTCCCCTGCGAGCAAGGACGCAACGATCTTACCTTGACCGACCATGGCGCTGGACTATACCCATCCGCTCCCAGCGCGGGGAATGGTCGAACCCCTAAAGACAATGGGGGAAACCTCATTGTAGAGTGCGGATTCTCGCCTCCAGGCAACCGGAAACCCATATCCGGCATCCCCCCTGGGGAAAAGCGGAGGCACGGCTACCGGCGGACGGGCTCCGGCGGCCCTCCGCGGGGAACCGCCGGAACCCACTATTCCGATTCAGGACAACTGGCCGTCGTAGTCAGGCAGCTTGAACGTGCGCTCAGCGTGTCCCCCGACGAAATCGCTCTGATTGTTTCCAATGTTGGCGATGATGGTGTAGCCCAGGGACTCGATCTCCGCCCGCTTGGCCGTCTTGTACTCGGTCGGGTCACCGAAGATGTCCCCCAGTGACCGCTGGTAGAGGCCGGTGATCGGGTAGCCGACGTGCACCAGGTTGCCCCGGGTCACCTGCTCGAGGACATCCGGACGCGCGGTGATGAAGAAGATGCCCACTCCACGCTCGTTCGCGTAGCGGCTGAGCTCCAGGACCCGCTCGACGGCGGGAGTCGGCGGGAACAGCTGGAAGTACGTCTCCAGCGAGGTGTTGTCCACGTCGAGGACGATCGCCTGCTTCTGCCCCCCGCCGTTCTGGATGCGCTCCTGTATGTAGGGAAGCGCCTGGTCCATCACCTTGTCGACGTCGTTCTTCCACGTCTGGTAGTCGACGGCCGCGGCGGTGCTGGGAGCCGCGGCCGCCGTGGTACGCGCCCGATCCGCCCCGAGGGCCTGCGCGTCCACCGTCCCCGCCAGTCCCAGTACCGCCGCCGTGGCGACAACCGCTCCCACCCGTGCCTTGCGTAAAACCGCTCTCATGGTCGCTTCCTCCGTTGCATCAGCCGTGACCGGCGGCCACGATTCGGCTCGAAGCTAAGGCCGTCACTGATGCTTCGGCGAGCCCCTGGCCGCAACCGGAGCGAGCCACTCGGACCGCATACACCGGCCGTGGACGCAACCCCATGCTTCTCGCCGGACCGGCCGAAATCATGGCAAGTAGCTGCCATCGGGCATGAGCCGTGCAGGTGGGATTAGGGTGGAAGTGTCATCGCGCGGATGTCCATCACAGGCCGATGAACGGATCGAAGCAATGCCCAGAGCGACCAAGACACCACCTCCCACCAGCGCAGACTCCCGGGCACCGGCTCCGGCCGCGAGGAGAGGATCCCACGGGCCCCGCGCCGCGGCCGACCGCGTCTGCTCGCGTCATTCGGTCACCGTCTGCTTCGGGGGGCGACGGGTGGAGCTTCCGTCGGAGGAACAGCTCTGCTTTCTCGCGGGCGTCGGCCTTCTCGCCGCGGTCGAGGTCATCGAATGGCCGGTCGCGGCGGCCATTGCAATCGGGCACGGGCTCGCCCACAGCCAGCACGGCAAGGCGCTGCGCGAGTTCGGAGAGGCCCTGGAAGAGGCATGACGGAGTACCCGCCGGACTACCCCGGGATGATCGTTCCGGTCGGACAAGTGGAGCCCGTACCGCGCCGCATCCGCGGCTACATCGCCGGCCGCCTGGTCTTCGACACCGTGCGGGCGCGCTATGTGTGGCTCTGGCCGGGCTATCCGCAGTACTGCGTGCCCCGCGCCGACATCGGCGAGGGTGCCCTGGTCGACGAGGGCCGGGACCTGACGCTGAAGGTCGGCGGAGCGCGCCGCCAGACCCTCCAACTAGGCTCGCTCACCCGCCCGGGCGCGGCCTGGGAGTGGGGCGAGGACGCGCCCTCCGGCATCGTCGGCCACGTCAGCTTCCGGTGGGAGGCCATCGACGCCTGGTTCGAGGAGGACGAGCAGGTGTTCGTCCACCCCAGGAGCCCCTACACCCGCGTCGACGCACTCCGGTCGGGCCGCCGTGTCCGCGTCGAGCTGGACGGCACCGTACTGGCCGACGCCCCGAACTCGGTGATGGTGCTGGAGACCGGGCTTCCGACGCGCTACTACCTGGACCGGGTGTATCTCGACTGGACGCGCATGGAGCCCACCGACACCGTCACCAGCTGTCCGTACAAAGGGACAACGAGCGGCTACTGGGCTGTTCGGACCGACACGGCCACCTACCCGGACCTCGCCTGGGCGTACGACTTCCCGACCCGGCAGGTGTCCCCCATCGCGGGGCTGGTCGCCTTCTACAACGAACAGGTCGACCTCTATCTGGACGGACAGCCGCTCCCCCGTCCCGCCCCGGTGAACAGGGTGATCTGGGAGAACGAACACCGGTAGGCGGCAACACCCGATCACACGGTGGTGCCGTCCCCATGGGTGTGGGGACGGCACCACCGTGTGATCGGGAAGCGTCATTTGACGCCGATATGCGCTCCGGGACCGAGTGGCAGGTCCAGGCCGTAGAAGATGCCGAGGATCGCCAGCCACACCACCAGGAACGGCACCACGAAGATGGCGAGCCGGGAGATGAGGGTCCCCAAGCGGACTTCCGGTTCGTATTCCCGGACCATCGCCAGGATGAGGAGGAGATACGGGTTCATCGGGGTGATGGCGCCGGTCGCCGAGTCACCGATGCGGAAGGCCGCCTGGCTGAGCGCCGGGCTCATGTCCATCAGCATGAACGCCGGGATGAACACGGGACCGACCAGGGACCACAGGGCGGATCCGGAGAGGATCACCAGGTTGAGGCAGGAGGCCAGCAGGACGAACGCGATGATCGCCCAAAAGCCCGTCACACCTATGGCGTTGAACAGCGCGGCGGCCTTCACCGCCAGCAGCACCCCGAGGTTGGACCAGGTGAAGAGCGCGATGACCTGGGCCGCGAAGAACATCATCACGATGTACCCGGACATGTTCTTCACCGAGTCGGTCATGGCGGTGACCACGTCCTCGGTGCCGGTGAGCTTCCTGACCGTGAAGCCGTAGGTGAGCCCGGCGATCAGGAAGGCGCCGAAGAGGACCGGGACGACACCGTTGAGCACGGGCGAGGGCACAAAGGCACCACCCTCTCCGCGCAGCGGGGCGCCCGATGGCAGCCAGAGCGCGAGGACCGCCGCCAGGTACAGGCCGACGGCCGCGCAGGTGTACGCGAGCCCCTTGCGCTGCACCGGGGTGAGCGTCAGGTCCTCCCGCGGGGTCTCGCCACCCTCGGCCGCCTGGTAGGGGCCCAGACGTGGTTCGAGGACGCGGCTGATGAGGAATCCGCCGAGCAGCCCCAGGACGACGCTGCTGGCGGCGGTGAAGAAGTAGTTGATGAGCACATGGATATGGAGGTCCTCGGCGGCCGGGAGCACCGAGGCGGCCTGCTGGGTGATGCCCACGTACAGGGCGTCGAGCGAGCCGATGGTGAATCCGGCCGCGTAGCCCGCGGTGACACAGGCGAAGCCGCCGATGAGGCCCGCCACGGGATGGCGCCCGGCGCTCTTGAACACCAGCGCCGCCAGCGGGGGCAGCACGATGGCGCCGACATCGCTCATCATGTGCGCCTGGCTGGCGATGACCGCCACCGCGTACGGCAGCACGGCGCGCGGCACCCGGGCCAGTGAGGCCCGCATCGCGGTCTCCAGCAGGCCGGTCTTCTCCGCGAGTCCGACCACCATCATCAGCACCAGGACGGCGCCGATGGGCGGAAATGTGGCGAAGTTGGGGATCAGGTTCTCCAGCAGCCAGCGCAGCCCCTCACCGGTGAGCAGCCCGCCGATGTCCTTGGTGTCATCGGTGCCGGGGACGGTGACGGAGATGCCGATGAGCGCGAGGACGGTGGAGAGGACGGCCAGCAGCACGAAGAGCCCGGCGAACAGCACGATGGGGTTGGGCAGGGCGTTGCCGGCCCGTTCGATGAAGGAGAGGACACGATCGAGGCCGCCGCGCCGCTCCTTGTCCGGGGAGGTGCCCTCGGGGGCGGGCAATCCGGTCACCGCCGGCATCAGGGCCGCCTTCCGGCCGGCGCGGCCGACGGCAGGAGGCCCTTGGTGTCCTTGCGGACATGGCCGTCCTGCACGACGCACACGACGTTGGCGGGATCGCCGAGGACACCGATGTCCGCGAGCGGGTCTCCCTCGCAGACGACGAGGTCGGCGACGCGGCCGGGGGCCAGCGTGCCGAGCCGGTCGGCGACGCCCAGGAGTTCGGCGGCGGTCCGGGTGCCGGCCACGATGGCGTCCATGGGGTCCATGCCCAGGTCGACGAGGTAGCTGAGCTCCATCAGGTTCTGTCCGTGCGGGCAGACGGCGGCGTCGGTGCCGAGCGCGATCCTGGTCCCCTGCTCGATGGCGCGGGAGATGTTCTCCTTGGTGATGCCGGACCAGCGCACCTTCTTCTCGTAGTGATAGGGCTCCATGGTGGCCTTGTCGATGCCCGCGTAGACGGTGGAGAGGGTCGGGACGACGAATACGCCGCGCTCCCCCGCCATCTCCCGGGCCCGGTCGTCCAGGCCGTAGCCGTGCTCGATGCTGGTGACGCCGCCGCGGATGGCGTTGAGGATGCCCGCATTCCCCTGGGCGTGCGCGGCCACCGGCTTGCCGCCGTGGCGCCGGCACTCGTCGACCACGGCGCGGATCTCCTCCTCCAGGAGCCCCTCGTCGTCCGGCTGGTCGTACGGGCTTCCCATGCCGCCAGTGGCGCAGATCTTGACCAGGTCGGCGCCCGCGCGCAGCACCTTGCGCACGGCCAGGCGCGCCTCGTCCACGGTGTCGGCCAGCTCGGACATCTCACCGCCGCTGAGGTCGGTACCGTCGGGCAGGCGCACATCGGCGTGGCCACCGGTGTGGCTGATGATGCGTACGGCGGTGTGCACCCGGGGGCCCGCGATCCGCCCGGTCTCGACGGCGGTGCGGTATCCGGTGGCCAGGCCGCCCAGGTCCCGGACGGTGGTGATGCCCGCGTCGAGGGTCTGCCGCAGCCGGGTGGCGGTGTCGTAGGTGACCAGGACCGGGTCGAGCTCACCGCGGCGGCCGGGCGGTGTCGCATGGGCGTAGGCGAGGTGGGTGTGGCAGTCGAAGAAGCCCGGCAGCACGGTGCGGCCGCCCGCGTCGATGACACGACCGGTGGATGCGTCGCCGGAGGCCGGGGGCGCGGTCGCCGCCGGGCCCGCGTAGGTGATCGTTCCTTCGGCGTCGGCGATGACGACGGCGTCCGCGATCGGGGTCGCCCCAGTGCCGTCGATCAACGTGGTGTTCTCCACGCGCAGAGCGGTCCTGGTGGTCTCGGACGTGGTGGCATCCGTCATGAGCGAGATCTCACTCCTCGTTGAGGGAACTGGTGGGGAGGAGTGTCGATCCATCGCATGTTTCGGGTGTTATCATGCAGCATTCCATCGAGATTCACATGCGATACGCAGAAAAGCGCCGCTCATGCAAACGCAGGATTACGCCGCGCATGACCTCGACGAGTTGGATCGTGGCCTCGTGCACGCGCTGCAGATCCATCCCAGAGCCCCGTGGACACTCGTCGGTGATGTCCTCGCGGTGAACCCGGTGACGGCCGCACGACGCTGGCAGCGGCTCCAGGAGGCGGGGCTGGCCTGGGTGACCGCCTATCCCCAGCTGTCCGACTCCCGGGTCGTGGTGACCGGCATCGTCGAGGTCGACACCGAGCCCGGGGTCGGGGAGGACGTGGCCGAGGCCCTGGCGGCCGAACCCTCGGTGGCGAACGTCAAGCTCACGGCGGGAAGCCGGGATCTGCTGATCGCGCTGCAGGCTTCGGACCTGGGTGAGCTCGCCCAGCTCAGCACGCTCCTCTTCCGGGGCGCGCCAGGGGTGCGGGCGACACGTACGCATGTGACGACGGCCCTGCCGTCCGAGGGAAGCCGGTGGCGGCTTCGCGCTCTGGACGCCGCGCAGTGCGCCCGGCTCGAGGCGGCGCTCCCGCCGGTCGAACCGCTCCCGCCGGGAGCGACCGGCTGGGACCCCTTGGATGTGCGGCTCCTGGAACTGCTGAGCGTCGACGGGCGCATGGCCATCAGCGACCTGGCGGAGCGCGCCGGGGCGCCCTTGACCACGGTCCGCCGGAGGCTGCGGGCGCTGCTCGGCTCGCGGGTGTGCCTGCGCTGTGACCTCGCCCGGCCCATGTCCGGGTGGCCGATGGCCGCGGTGTACTTCGCGTCCGTACCGGCCGAGCGCCTGGAGGAGACCAGCCGGGCGCTGGCCGGGGTGCGGGAGGTGCGGTCGTGTGCGATCACGGCGGGCCCGCACAACCTCGTGATCGACGTCTGGCTGCGCGCGGCCGGCGATGTGCACGCCTTCGAGGCGCATCTGTCCAGGCGGCTGCCACAGCTGACCATCGACGACCGCTCGGTGGTGCTGCGCACCGTCAAGCACATGGGCCGGCTGCTGGACCGAAGCGGCCACAGCGTGGGCATCGTCCCGCTCCGCCCCTTCGCCACCCCGGCTCCCGGGAGTGCCGCGGCCACCTGATGTGCGGGCCCGGTCCGTGTGGGCATCGGCCCCGTCGGGACGGATCCGGCCTGGTCCGGACTGGTCGGGGGCGCACCGGACGTGAGGGCGCTTCCCGCTGTTCGCGTGCGTGCCGTCTGCCGGTACCTGCGGCCGGACACGCTGGTGCGCCATGGCACCTGTGCGCGCGATGGTCCAGGCCGTTCCGCTGGTGGCTACGGCCATCGTCATGCTCGACGCTTCCACCGACTTCTTCCCGGACGCCCCTCTGGTCGGCGTCATCACACCGGTGCGCCTTGCCGTGCCGGCGCGGCTGGTCGCGACGGCGGTGACGGCGCCGCGGCTCGCCACGTTCCGCACCCGGCTCGACCCCGCCATCGCGCTGCTCCTCCTCAGCGCCGTCGCCACCACGTACGTCGGTGGGCACCCCGACGCGCCGCTGCGCGCCCTGATGACCGCCCTCGCCACCTTCTACCTGCTGGTGGGGATGCGGCGGGCGCAGCAGGAGTCCTGGCGGGCGGTCGCGCTGCTCGCGCCGGCCGCCGTGGCGGCGGCTGCCGTGGCGGCGGCTGCCGTGGCGGCGGCTGCCGTGGCGGCGGCTGCCACCTCGGCGTTCACCCAGGTGACCAACGAGGTGCCGACCGGCTTCTGCCGCACCGGTCTCTTCACCGACGTCGACTGCGACAGCGGTGGGCCCGGGTCGATGATCCGCGCCACCGCCACCTTCGCCAACCCCAAGCTGCTCGCCGCGTTCCTGGTGCTGCTCACCCCAATCGCCCTGCTGACCGCGGTGACGGTCGCCGAGCGCACGGCCCGCGTCGCGGTCGTGAGCATGGGCCTCATCGGCTACGGCGCGGTGCTGACCACGTTCTCCCGGGCGGGCTGTGTCGCGGCGGCGGGCCTGCTGGTGCTCGGCGGCGCGTACTGGCTCGCCCCCGCCTCGGCCCGTGGGGGGGTGCGGACCTTGACGGCGTGGGTCTGGCCGGGCTGGTGGCCGTGACGGTGGCGCTGTGGGTGGTGTCGCGGGCCGGGGACGCGCTCGGTGTCCGGGCCAGGCGTGGAAGGCGGCCGTCGACCTCGCCGTGGACCATCCGCTGGGTGTCGGGCTGGGGCGGGCCGGGGACGCGGTTTCCGCCGCCGTACCGGCGGCCGGACGTTCGTCCACGCCCACAACATGTAGCTGAACTGGCTGGCCGAAGCGGGCGTGGCCGGTCTGCTCGGCATCGTGCTGGTGACCGTGATCGCCGTCGCCACGGCGGTCCGCGCCGCCCGGGAGAAGTCCGTGGCCGGAGCCGTGGGGCTCGCCGCCCTGACGGGTTCTTCCTCGCGGCCACGGTGGACCACCCGGCCAGCCTGGGTCGGATCGCCATGCTCTTCTGGCTGGTCCTCGGCCTTGTCATGGCCGAGGTCCCGGGCCGGTGGCGGGACTCGGGGACACCCGCCCAGACCCCCGCCCGGCCGGGCCGCCGCGCGCGGCGCCGCCGAGGTCTGTTTGCGAAAGTGATCTTGATACCCGGTGGTCACGTGCTGCGGGACGTGAACGTCGAAGCCGCCGGCTCCCGGATTGTGGCGGCCGTCGACGGGAGGCAGAGTGGTCTCAGGACTATCTGAGCGAGGCAGAAGGCGCACCGCAGGGTTACGGAGGTGTGGTGCATGTCCGAGAAGAACCCAGCGCACGGAGCCCCCGACGAGCGGCCGGAAATCTCGTTGCCACCCGAAGTCCAGGTGCTGCAGGACGTCACTCCGCCCTTCTTCCCCGAAGGTGGTTCGGGAATGACCATCCGTGTCGAGTGGCCTCCCGGTCACCCCGGGCTCCCTCCGCACCGCCACTCGGGGCCGTCGTTCGGCTACGTGATGGAGGGCGCGATCCGGTTCGAGCTCGAGGGTGAGCCGGAGCGTGTGGTCGAGGCCGGTGGAACGTTCTGGGAGCCGGGTGGTGACGTGATCCACTACCAGGACGGCAACGCCCTGTCGGACGCGCCGACCACGTTCATCGTGACCATGGTGTGCGCGCCGGGTCAGCCGATGCTCACGTTGGTCGACGAGGAGGAGCTGAAGGAGCGGGCGCACCTGCGGGCCCCACGTCCCTCCAAAGGCTGACCCGCCCCGTCTCACTCCTCGAAATTCACTCGCTTCCGCCCCCTCCGGCCCCAAGCATGACCCCCATGGTTGATGCCTCCTTGTACACGGCGTTCCTCCTCGCCGCGTTCGTCCTCTGCGTCACTCCCGGCCCCGACATGATGTTCATCGTGGCGATGGGCGGCCGGGGCGGCCCCAGCGCGGGGGTCATGGCGGCGTTCGGGGTGGCGTGCGCGATGTTCGTGCACGCGCTGGCCGCGGCGCTGGGGCTGTCGGCGCTGTTCGCGGCGCTGCCGACGCTCTATCACGTGCTGCGCTGGGCGGGGGTGTCGTATCTGCTGTACCTGGCCGTCAAGGCGTTCCGTGACCGCTCGCTGCCGGGCGAGGAGAGCGGGAACGTCGGCCCGGGGCATCGGCGTGCCTTCTGGCAGGGAGCCCTCATCAACCTGCTCAATCCCAAGGTGATTCTCTTCAACATCGCCTTCCTGCCGCAGTTCGTGAACCCGGAACTCGGCCATGTGCCGGGCCAGTTCATGCTGCTGGGGGTCACGTTCGTGGTCATGGGCTTCTGCGTCGACGGGTCCGTGGGCCTGCTCTCGGGGAAGCTCGCCGTGCTGCTGCGCCGCAGCCGCCGGGTGACGCGGGGGCTGAACGTCTTCAGCGGGACGGTGTTCACCGGGCTGGCGGTACGGCTGGCCGCCTCACCGAGGTAGGCCGCCCGGGGCAGGCCGGGGCAACGCCGTGAGGCCGCCTGCACGGGGGTCCGGACAGCGGACCGTTCGCCTGGTCCGGCCCGTTCGGCGGCGACGAGAGTGGGCGGGCGGTCCGTGTCAATCGGAAGGCGGCTCACGGCGATGGCGAACACGGTGCGGCGGGGCTACGCGCCCAGTCCCTTCGGGCAGTTGCACTACGCGGAGTGCGGGTCCGGCGAGGCGGTGCTGCTGCTGCATCAGACGCCGCGTTCCTGGACCGAGTACGCCGATGTGCTGCCCCTGGTGGGCCGGGCACACCGGGCGATCGCCATGGATACCGTTGGGTTCGGCGCCTCGGCCAAGCCCGAGGGGCCGCACTCGATCGAGCGGTTCGCCGACGGGGTGGAGGCGATGGCCGACGGGCTCGGGCTGGACGCGTTCCACCTGGTGGGCCATCACACCGGCGGTGTGGTCGCCGTGGAGGTGGCCGCCCGGCTGGGCGACCGGATCAGCAGTCTGCTGCTCTCGGCCACGGCCTTCGTCGACGAGGCCAAGCGCGCGGCATCCCCCTCGCGCCCGCCGGTCGACCATGTCGATCCGAAGCCGGACGGCTCGCATCTGGTGGAGCTGTGGAACCGGCGCCGCGGCTTCTACCGGGCGGGCGAGGAGGCCGCGCTGACCCGCTATGTGATCGACGCGCTGACCGTGCTGGACCGGGTGGAGGAGGGACACCAGGCGGTGTACCGGTACCGCATGGAGGAGCGGCTGGCGCACATCACGGCCCCGGTACTCGCCGTATGCGCCCCGGAGGACCACTACTCGCTGCCCGCGCTGGAGAAGTTCGCGGCGACGCTCGGCTGTGAGACCGCGGTCCTGCCCGGCGGCCACGTACCGGCGCCCGAGCAGCTGCCCGGGGAATTCGCCGACGTCGTCACCGCATGGATGGACCGGCCTCGGCCGTGACCCGGTCCCATGTCGTCTCCGTGACACCACGCCGCCGCAGCGCCGCCTTGCGCACCTTGCCGGTCTCGGTGAGCGGCAGCTCGCGCAGGATGTCCACGTAACGGGGGGCGGCGAACGGGGGCAGCTCGAGCTCGCAGTGGCGGATCAGGTCGGCCGGGTCGAGGGGGCTGCCCGCGCGTGGCAGCACGGCGACCATCACCTCGTCCTCCGCCAGCTCGGACGGCACCGGGAAGACGGCCGCGTCGGCCACCGCGGGATGGCTACGGACGACCGTCTCGACCTCGCAGGAGGAGATGTTCTCCCCGCGGCGGCGGATGATGTCCTTGATGCGGTCCACGAACCGGAACCAGCCGTCGGGCTCACGCACCACCCGGTCCCCCGTCCGCCGCCACGCGTCCGCGGGCTCCGCCGGTTCGCCCAGGTAGCCGGTGGCGAAGGCGTACGGCCGGTGGCTGCGCACCAGGAGCTCGCCGGGGGTGCCGTCGGGGACGGGGGTGAGCAGTTCGTCGACGACGCGGGCGTCGAAGCCGTCGCGCAGGGTGCCGATGTAGCCGGGCCGCTGCTCCTCGGGGGTGGTGCCGATGACGAGGTTGGTCTCGGTGGAGCCGAATCCGTCGATCAGGGTGACGCCGAACCGCTCGCGGAACGGCTGCCAGGCGTGCGCCGGTGTCGCCGGGGAGAGCCCGCGCACGGCCCGGTGGGCACGGTCGTGCGGGCCCGGCGGCTGGGCGAGCAGCATCGGCACCATGGCGCCCAGCAGATAGACGACGGTCGCCCCGGCCTCGGCCGCCTCCCGCCAGTACCGGGAGGCCGAGAACCGGGGGGCGAGGGTGTACGCCGCCCCTGCGGTCATCGCCTGTGCCAGCGCGTTCAGGGCGTTGGTGTGGAACAGCGGGAGGCAGGTATAGAGGACATCGTCCGCGGTGAGGCGCAGCGCGCCGGAGACATTGCGCCCCCACCAGACGAACTGGGCGTGGGGACAGCGGACCCCGCGAGAGGTTCCGGTGGTCCCGGAGGTGAAGAGGACGCACGCGGTGTCGCCGGGGCGGACGGGGGCCGCCGGCAGGGCGGGGCCGTGGCCCGGCCGGGGCACATCATCCGCTCCCGCGAGCCACAGCGCCCCCCGGTACCCGGCCGCACGCAGGCGCTCCGCCGTCTCCTCCTCCGCGAGCAGATGGGTGGGGCGGGCCTGGTCCAGGACGTTCCGCAGCCCGCTGCCGCGCAGCCCCGTGTTCAGCGGGACCAGTTCGGAGCCGAGCCAGGCGGCGCCGAGGAACAGGTCGACGAGTTCGACCCGGTTGCCCGTCATCGCCGCGATGCGGTCCCCCGGGCGGCAGCCCCGGGCCGCGAGGGCCCCCGCCATGGTGGCGGCGGCCTCTCGCGCCTCGCGGTAGGTGCGGACGGTGTCCCCGATCCGCAGGAAGGGGCGGTCCCCGTGGTCCCGGGCCGCGGTGTGGAGCAGCCCGGGAATCGTCAGGGAGGTCACCGCAGCACCTCGCGCTCGCGCAGTTCGCGGATCCGCTCCGGTGGCAGCCCCGCGACCTCGCGCAGCACGTCGTCGGTGTCGGCGCCGAGCACGGGTGCCGCCGTGCGGACGCCGCCCGGTGTGCGGGTGAGCCGGATGGGCGGCCCCTCGTGCAGGAAGGCCCCTGCCACCGGGTGTTCCGCGCGGACGTAGAAGCCCCTGGCCCGCAACTGCGGGTCCTGTTCCACGAGGTCACGGCCATCCTGCACCGCGCCCGCGGGTATGCCGTGCTCCTGGAGGAGCTCGGCGGCGGCGTCGGCCGGCAGGGTCCTGGCCCAGCCGGCGAGGGCGCCGTCGACCAGGTCGGCGTGGTGTGCGCGGTCGGCCGCGGTGCGGGTGCGTTCGTCGGTGGCGAGGCCGGGGCGTCCGATCGCCGTGCACAGCCGGGCCCACTCGGCGTCGTCGCGGACGCTGACGGCCAGCCAGCGGTCCGCGCCGAGGCAGCGGTACACGCCCTGCGGGCTCCACCGCGGATCGGTGTTCCCAGCGGGCTCGATGGGGTTGAGCAGGCTGGTGCCCATATGGGAGGCGATCGCCTCGAGCTGGGAGAGGTCGATGTGCTGTCCGCGCCCGGTCGCCTCCCGGTGTTCCAGGGCGGCGGTGGTGGCGAGCGCGGCCTGCAGACCGGCGACGATGTCGCCGTGGCCGTATATCACCCCGACCACGTCGTCCGGGCCCCATCCGGTCAGGCCGGTGAGCCCCGAGGAGGCCGACACGGTGTCCGCGTACGACACCCAGCCGCTGCGCGGGCCGCTGTGTCCCATGCCGGACATGCTGACGTACACCAGGCGGGGGTTGATCTCGCGGAGCGTGTCGTAGCCGAGGCCCAGTTTGGTCATGACGGTGGCGCTGAAGTTCTCCACCAGGACGTCGCAGGAGGCGATGAGGTCGCGCAGTACGGCGATGCCCTCCTCGGTGCGGGTGTCCAGGGCCAGGCTGCGCTTGTTGCGGTTGACCTCGTTGAAGTAGCCGTTGGTGTTCGGATCGGTGTGCGGGCCGCGGGACAGATGCATGAAGGGCGCGAACCGGGTGGGGTCGGGACGGCCCAGCGACTCGACCTTGATGACATCGGCGCCGTGGTCGGCGAGCACCTTGGTGCAGTAGGGCCCGGCGAGCACCCAGGTCAGGTCCAGGACGCGGACGCCGTGCAGGGCGGGCCGCGCGGGTTTTGCGGACGCCGCGGGCACCCGCGGGGCCGGCCGGTGCTCCTGCAGCAGCCGCTGGTCCGCGCCCCGTTCCGGGACGTCCAGCTCCTTGATCCGGTGGCCTTCCGGGAACGCGAAGGGGAAGCCCAGGTCGGTGCGGCCACCGGCGCGGAGGAAGAAGTCACGGGCGGCGAGCTGCGGGTTGCCGGGCATCTCGTGCGGCAGGTCGACGGACGCCCAGGGCAGCTTCCTGGACTGGGCGAGCTCGGCGAATTCGGCCTTCGGCCACCGGCCCGCGAAGTCCTGCACCACCTCGAAGACGTGCTCCTGGTACTTCTTGCGCTCCACCGGGTCCTGCCAGCGCGGCTCGGCGAGGTCGGCCTCGGCGCCCTCCTCGCGCAGCCAGGCCAGGAGCGCGTCCCACATGCGGGGGCTGCCGCCGAGGCCACCGCCCAGATAGCCGTCGGCGGCCCGGAACAGTCCGTGCGGCACCAGCGGATGCACCCGGCCGGGGCGCCCCGGCACCCGGTCCTCGTGCAGATAGGCGAGGGTGCCGGCCTCCAGGGCGGCGGCCGCGCACGCCTGGGCGGACACATCGGCGAGCTGGCCCGGCCCCGTGCGCCGCGCCCGCAGTCCGAGCAGCGCGGCGATCGCGGCGTGCACACCGGCGAGCTGCTCCGCCTGGTTCTCCGGAAGGCGCAGCGGCGGGCCGTCCGGGTCGCCGACCTGCGCGAGCATGCCGCCGAGCGCGGCGACCACCAGATCGGTGCCCTGCCAGTGGCTGCGGGGGCCCACGGTCCCGAAGGGGGTGACGCGGACGTGGACGAGGTGGTCCAGGCCCGCGACGGCCTCCGGCGCACCGTCCGGTGTCCCGTCGAGGAGGACATCGGCTCCCTCCACCAGGCGCCGCAGCTCCGCCGGGGACGCGGGGGTCACGGACCGTTTACCGGCGTGCCAGTGGACGAACGCGTCGCCGTTCGGTTCCCACCGGGTCGGATCCCCCTCCTCGGGCTCGACCAGGACGACCTCATATCCGAGGCCGACCAGGAGCCGGCCCGCGAACCGGGTGAAGGGGCTGGACAGTTCGACGACGCGTACGGCCGGCTTGCTCACATCTCCTCCGCGGAATGCTCAGGCGTGCTGCTGGTTCAGGAAGCCGCTGACCGCCGTGTAGTAATCGTGCGGCCGCTCCTCCTGAAGGTGGTGGGAGACCTGGTCCATGACGTGCAGATTGCCCTTGGGGACCATGCGGGCGAGCATCAGCGGATAGTCGGGGGTGAGGAACGCGTCGTACATGCCCCAGATGAAGAGGGTGGGGGCCTGGATGGTGCCGAGCTCCGCGGTGAGGTCCTGCCAGTCGCCGCGGGGGTTGTCGGAGGCGCCGGCGAGGGCGGTCTCCTCCGGGTCGAGGCTCTGCTCGTAGCGCAGGGTGACGGTGTCGTCGGGGACGGCACCGGCGTCGTACCACTCCAGGCGGGCGATCAGGTCCCGCATCTTCTCCCAGGAGGGGCCGGTGCCGCCGTAGTACACATCACGGGCGTTGCGGCCGCGGCGGCCGCCTTCGGGCAGCGGGGCCAGCGGGCCGTGGAACACGGGCATGCTGCCGGTGATCGTCAGCGACCGGACCCGCTCGGGGTACTTCGCGGCCAGGTTCAGCGCGATGGTTCCGCCCCAGGAATTGCACACGAAGTCGGCGCGCTCGATGCCCAGGGCGTCGAGCAGGGCGACCGTCTTGGCGGCGTGGTAGTCCCACATGGGGCCTTCGATGACGGGCTTGGCCGACTTGCCGTACTGCAGGATGTCCACCAGGTAGCAGTGGCGGTCCTGCGCGAACAGCGGTGCCACCTGTCCGAAGTCGGACCATCCCGTGCACCCGGGGCCGCCGCCGTGGAGGAAGACCGTCGGGCTGCCGCCCGTCGGGCCCAGCTCGATGTAGTGGTACGTGACGCCGTCCGCTTCCGCGTGGGCGCCCTCCGGCGGCTTCTGGATGTTCATGAGGTCCATGCCCCGATGGTGTGGTGCCGGTGATCTCCGCCCAAGCGGTCCGGTCCGCTGAGCGGGCCGGTCTCGTGGTGGCCGCCTCCGGGCGGTGGCTAGCCTCCCGGTCCATCGTGTCCGCGATGAGGCACGTCCGCGAAGGCCGGGGCCGCGAAAGAGATCGTCTCCGCGGAGGACCTGCCCGCGATGCACGTGTCCGCGGTGGTCGTCCGCAGAAAGGCAGCACATGTCCGCGTGGGAAGTTGCCGAGGAACGGGCCAGGGCGGCGATCGGCCGCCCGGAACACCGGGACCTGGGGGTCGTACGGGCCGAGGACGCGGCGGAGTTCGCGCGCTCGGCCGGGGAGACCGGCCCGCATCTGGTCGACCCCGGCCGCCCGGACTTCACCGTCCACCCGATGTACCTGGTGAGCCTGTTGCGCGGCGCGGGAGGCGCCGGCCGGGACGAGTTCCGGCCGGACGGCATGTACCGCGACGAGGTCCCGGGCACCGACGGCCTGGATGTGCGGCTGATGGCGGGCGGCCAGGAGATCCGGTTCACCGGCGAGGTGAGGGCGGGCGACCGGATCCAGGTCCGCCGGGTCCTCACGGATGTCGAACGCAAGGGCAGCGGAACGCCGTTCCTGCTGCTGACCGTCGAGAAGACGTACACGGCGGAGCGGGGCACGCTCGTCCGGGTGCGGGAGAGGTTCATCGTCCGATGAGGGTTCACCCGGGGCAGCCCGTACCACCGGTGGAGTTCACCCCGAATGCCGTCACCCTGCTGCGGTTCGGGGCGGTCACCCGCAACGCCCATCGCATCCACTACGACACCGGGTTCGCGCGTTCCGAGGGGCTGGACGGCCCGGTCGTCATGGCGCAGCTGCACGGCTGTCTGATGCACCGGGCCGCCATGGGCTTCGCGGGTCCGGGCGGACAGGTGCTGGAGGTCGGATGGCAGAACCGGGCCCCGGCCCTCGCCGGGGAGCGGCTCGTGGTGAGCGGCACGGTCGGCGATGTCGATCCGGAGACGGGGCAGGTCACCCTGGATCTGGTCGAGCACGGTGGGCAGGGTGATGTGGTGTGCTGCCGGGGCACGGCCGTGGTCCTGATGGGCTGACCGCGCCCCGCGTCGGGATGAGACCACTCCGGCGAGATCATCCCTCAGGCGAGATCGAGGACCACCTTGCCGATCGCCTCCCCGGACCGCAGGCGTGCCACGGCTTCCGCCAGGCCGTCGGTGCGATGGTGCTCGATGGGCAGGGTGAGCTCCCCGGAGGTGAGGTCGCCGAGCATCCGCCTGGTGTCGGCGGCGACCTCCTTCCCCCGGGACATCAGGTTCACGGGCAGCAGCGACACATCGGCGAGCAGGAAGTCCGCCAGGTCCACGGTGAACTCACGACCCGCGGTGTAGCCGACGAGGGCGACCCGGCCGCGGGGGCGCACCAGCGGCAGGGAGTCGCGCAGGACCGGCCCGCCCACGGTGTCGATGACCACGTCCACCGGGCCGCCGACCGCGTCGGGGGACAGGTCGGCGGCGAGCACCACCTTGGCGGGGGCCGGGACATGCGGCAGCTTGGCGGGACGGCCCACCACGCCGATCACCTCGGCTCCGGCCCGGGCCGCGACCTGCACGGTGAGCGCGCCCACCGCACCGGCCGCCCCGGTCACCAGGACCCGCTCCCCGGGCTGGACGCCCGCCACGGCGTGCACCGAGGCCCACGCCGTCCCCGCGGGCGAGAAGTAGGAGCAGGCCAGGGCGGGGTCCGTGCCCTCGGGCACGGCCTCCACGGCGGCGTCCGGGACCAGCGCGTGTTCGCTCCAGGCGCCGTCGCGGCGCATTCCGAGGGCCTTGCCGCGGAGGAGGACGAGGCTCCCCTCGGGGTGGACATCGGAGGCGACGACGATGCCGCTGCCGGCGGTGCCGGGAACCGACGGCAGGTCGGGGAGGATGCCGAACTTGCCGTCGACGACGTTCAGATCGAGGTGGCTGACGGCGGCCGACTTCATCCGCACCAGGGTGTGGCCGGGCCGTGGCTCGGGTACCGGCCGCTCGACGAGCCGCGGCAGGGTGCCGAACTCCTCCAGCACCAGGGATTGTGACGTCGGGTGGCTCACGTTTTCGCTCCGTATCCACGGGCTCACGGCCCTGTTCGGCGGTGGCGGACCCCGCGCACGCTAGACCGCGCTTCGCCGTCCGCGCACCGGGACGGGTCCGCTCAGCGGGACGCGCCGCCGCGGCCGCCGTCTCGTCCTTTGCCGGGGAGGGAGCGGTCTGCTCAGCGGACCGGATCCCTTGGGCGGATCCGCGCCGCGCCGGATGCTCGGGTCCACCGAAAACCGGCAGCAGGAGGACACGCACGATGACGGTCGAGGACTCTCCCGACACGGCCACCCCCGTCCGGAGCCGCCGCAGAAAACCCGCCGAGCCCGGTCGCCAGGACTGGTCGTCCTGGCCCCATTACGACGGTGCGGCAGCGGGCTTCCGCGGCTACTGGTATCCGGTCACCTGGTCCAGCCAGGTCACGGGGAAGCCGCTGCCGTTCACCATCTGCGGCGAGCGGATCGCGCTGATCCGCGACAACGGCACGGCGTACGCCCTGCACAACCGGTGCCCGCACCGCGGTGTGCCACTGTCCGAGGGCAACCAGCAGTTCCCGGGCACGGTCAGCTGCCCGTACCACGGCTGGACCTTCGATCTGCCCACCGGGCGGCTGTCCGCGGTCATCACCGACGGCCCCGGGTGCCGGCTCACCGGCAAGCTGGGCGTGCGCACCTACCCGGTCGAGGAGCGCCTCGGCATGGTGTGGGTGTACATCCCGATCGCCGACGAGGAGCCGCACTCGATCGATTCCCAGCTTCCGGAGGAGCTCGTCTCCAACGCGTTCGTGATGGGCGGACGGATCGAGCCGCGCGGTGGCAACTGGCGGTTCGCCTGCGAGAACGGCTTCGACGAGGGCCACGCCAAGTATCTGCACCGCACGGCCCTGTGGCGGCTGTTCAAGCCCATGCCGACCTGGAACATCACCCGGATCGTGCCGCGCGGCCGGTGGATCTTCCGGGTCCAGGACGAGGTCCACTGGGACGCCGAGTTCCCGGGGGTGGGCCGCTGGTCCAACAAGCGGTGGTGGAAGATGCAGCCGCCCAAGGAGACCTTCAACATCGGCAACACCGGCAAGGCCGACAGTGTCGATCCGACGATCGAGGCACAGGACTTCCCCGGGTTCGCCTCCCTGTCGATGCCGGGCGTGCTGCGCATCGCCTACCCCAAGTTCATCCACTACGAGTTCTACGTCCCGGTCGACGAGGACAACCACCGCTACGTCGGTGTGATGGTCAACTTCACCGAGGGCTGGGACACCCTGCGCTTCTACGCCAAGTACCTCGGCGCGATCCGATGGCTGTTCCACGGCCAGTTCTCCGGCCAGGACGCGTGGATGGTCGATGTCACCGACGCGCCGCCGGAGAAGCTCTACCGGCCCGACATCTCGCTCACCGCCTGGCGGAACCTGAGCGAGGAGGAGTACGGCAAGAAGCTGGCCGCGGCCTGTGGCGCATCCGCACCCGAAGAGAAGGCATGACATGTTCCGTAAGCTGTTCACCCTGCTGCTGGGCGCCGCGATCGCCGTCGGGATCCCGCTGGCCACACAGCGCATCGCGCGGACCACGATGACCCAGGTCCACAGGATCAACCAGTGACCGCCGACGGCCTGGCGGGACTGGATGAGCGGCGGCGCTCCTGGACCCTGGACGCGGCCCGCCACATCAGCACCGGCCGGCTCCGCGAGCTGATCACGGGCCTGGTGAACATTCCCAGCCCGACCGGCGACGAGGGCCCGCTGGCCACCCATATCGCCGGCACCCTGCGCGCCGCCGGCTGCCACGCCGCCGTCCAGCCCCTCGACGACCGCCAGGCCAACGCCTGGGGGCGGCTGGCCGGTGACGGCACCGGCCCCGACCTCATGCTCTACGCCCCCGTCGACACCCTGACGGTGGGCGAGGAGAGCGAGGACGTGCCGTGGATCGGCCCGGAACTGCGCGAGGACATGCGCCCCGCGGCCACCGTGTACGACGACCTGGTCACCGGGCTCGGCGCCTCCAACCCCAAGGGCCACGCGGCGTGCGTGATGATGGCCATCGAGGCGATCTCGCTGGCCGGTGTCCCGCTCACCGGTGACCTGGTCGCGGCCTTCGGCGCGGGCGGGATGCCCACCAACGCCCGGCCCGTGGGCACGCGCCTCAACACCGGCCAGGGCGCCGGGTGTTCGTTCCTGCTGGAGCAGGGCGTGTGGACCGACTACGCGGTCATCGCCAAGCCCGGCTGGACCGTCTCGTGGGACGAGGTCGGACTGGTCTGGTTCGAGGTGACGGTCGGCGGCACCCACACCTACGCGGGCTCCCGCCACCGGCTCCCGTACGACAACGCCATCGCCCGCGCCGGGGAGGTGGCCGCGTACCTGGAGAAGTGGTTCGAGGGGTACGCCGAGCGGCACACCTCGAGCACGGTGGCGCCGCAGGGCATCGTCTCCTCCATCCGCGGCGGCTGGCCGCGGATGGCGGCGGTCACCCCCGCCGTGTGCACCCTCATGGTGGACCTGCGGATCAGCCCGGACATCACACCGATGCGGGCCAAGCGCGAGTTCATGGACGCGCTGGCCGCGCTGCGGACCGCCTCGTCCGGGCTCGACGTCCGGGCGGAGATGGTGCTGGCGATCCCCGGCACCCGCACCCCGCGCGAGTCGTGGATCCACCGCAGCGCCACGGCCGCCTGGGAGGCGCTGGAGGGGCGCGAGCACGAGGTGATCCCCGGCAACAGCGGCGCCACCGACGCCAACATCCTGCGCGGCCGTGGCATCCCCACGGTGCGGGTCGGCATGCCCAAGGTGGCGGAGGCGCCGTTCGAGATCGACTTCGCCCGCGGCATGAACACGGTGTCGCTCCGGGCCATGGAGAAGCTCACGCGCCATCTGATCCGCACGGCCGTGGACACCGTCACCCGGTCTCGCGACGAGCTGGAAGGAGCAGGGGCATGACCGAGATCGTCCTGGGGGTCGGAGCGTCGCACAGCACGCTGATGAACACCCACTGGGAGGAGACGTACCACAAGGACCGCGCCGAGCGGTTCCGGGACGCCCTCGGCCAGGCGCGGGACGCGCTGGCCGCGGCCCGTCCCGACACGGTGGTCCTGATCGGCTCCAACCACTTCCGGGGGTTCTGGCTCGACCTGATACCCAGCTTCACCATCGGGGTGGACGAGTGCATCGCCAGCGGCGAGTCCGGCACTCCGAAGGGCCCGCAGCCGGTGGACCGGGAGCTGGCCCTGTACCTCGCGGGCTCGCTCGTGGAGCGGTCCGGTTTCGACGTGGCGTTCTCCGCCCGGCTGCAGATCGACCACGGCCAGTCGCACGCCGTCCAGTATCTGCTCGACGGGCTCGACGTCGACCTCGTACCGCTCGTGGTGAACGTCTTCGCGCCGCCGCTGCCCACCCTGGAGCGCTGCGAACAGCTGGGCCGGGCGATCCGGGAGGCGGTCCTGGCGTTCCCCGGCGACCGCCGGGTGGCCGTCATCGGCTCCGGCGGGCTGTCCCACCGGCTGCCCTGGCCGGACTGGCGCGACCCGGACGGCGAGGACGAGGAGTTCATGGTCGGGGCCTGGCTCAACGGCCGGGAGAACTGGCAGGACTACGACGCGCGCCGCCGCGAGATCATCCGGGCCGCCGAGGCGGCGCTCAACCCGGAGTTCGACGAGGAGTTCCTGTCCTGGATGGAGCGGGGGCAGGCGCACCGCCTCACCGAATACACCACCGCGGAACTGGAGAAGGCGGCCGGCAACGGCGCCCAGGAGCTGCGCACCTGGCTGCTGATGTCCGCGCTGCTCGATCACATCCCGGGCCGGCGCCTGGCCTATGAACCGATACCCGAGTGGCTCACCGGCATGGGGGTCGCCGTCCTCGATCCCGCACAGGCCCCCGCACAGACCCCCGCGCAGACCAGCGAAAGGCAGTCATGAGCATCTGGAACGAGCTGTCGGGCATCGACTACCGGCACACCTACGTCGACACCGGCGACTTCAAGACCCGCGCCCTGCAGGCCGGTCCCGAGGACGGCGAGCATGTGGTGTTCCTGCACGGGACGACCGGCCACCTGGAGGCGTTCGTACGGAACATCCCGGCGCACGCCGAGCGCTACCGCTGCCACTCCATCGACATGCTGGGCCACGGCTACACGGGCAAGCCCGACCGCCCGGCCGAGATCCCCCTGTACGTCGAGCACCTGATGGCCTACCTGGACGCCGTCGGCGCCGAGCGCGCCCATCTGGTCGGTGAGTCGCTGGGCGGCTGGGTGGGGTCGTGGGCCGCGAGCGAGCACCCGGACCGGGTCGCCTCCCTCCAACTGCTGTGCATGGGCGGCACGAAGATCAACCCGGCGATCATGGAGCGGCTGAAGACGTCCACCAGCGACGCGGCCCTCAAGGACGACATCGCCTTCACCCGGGAGCGGCTGCGGCTGCTGTGGGCCCACTGGGACGAGGACCTGGGCGAGGAGCTGACCCAGATCCGCTACGACATCTACCACCACCCCGACTTCCAGCGGAACCTGCACAATCTGCTCGCGCTCCAGGAGCCGGAGGCCCGCGAGCGCAACCTGCTGCGGCCCGACCGCATGGGCCGGATCAAGGCGCCGACCCTGGTGGTGTGGGGCAACAAGAACCCGCTCGGCGACGTGCCGGAGGCCGAGGCCATCGCGGCCGCGATCCCCGGGGCGCGGCTGGAGGTGTTCAACGAGTGCGGCCACTGGCCGCAGCACGAGAAGGCCGATCTGTACAACCCGCTCAGCCTGGAGTTCCTCGCCGCGTCCTCGGCCACCTGATCGTGAGGTACCTGCCATGACCGTAGTCCCCATCGACCAAGCCGTCAGAACCTGTCCCGACCCGATGAACTCCGTCCTCGGCAAGGTCCGGTCCATCCTGGAGGCGTTCACCGCCGACGACGACTCGCTCTCGCTCGCCGATCTGGTGCGCCGTTCGGGAGTGGCGAAGGCGACCGTCCACCGGCTGTCCCAGGAGCTGGTCGCATGGGGGCTGCTGGAGCGGGCGGGCTGCAACTACCGGCTCGGACTGCGCCTGTTCGAGATCGGGCAGCGGGTGCACCGGCAGCGCATCCTGCGGGAGGTGGCCCAGCCGTATATGGAGGATCTGCTGCTGGCCACGCGGGAGACCATCCACTTCGCCATCCACGACGGGCTGGACGTGGTGTACCTGGAGAAGATCCTCCCCCACCGGGGGCTGAGCGAGGAGTCGCGGGTGGCGGGGCGGCTTCCGCTCTACTGCACGGCGACCGGCAAGGCGATCCTCGCCCACTCCCCCGGCAGCCTGTTCGGCGAGGTGGTCAGGAGCGGCCTCAAGCCGTTCACCCGCCACACCATCACCTCGCCGGGCCGGCTGCGCACACAACTGGACCGCGTCCGCGAGCAGGGCATCGCCACCGAGGCGGAGGAGGTCCGGCTCGGCTATATGAGCATGGCGGTCCCGGTCTTCGGCCGGCAGAACACCCTCGCCGGGGCCCTGTCGATCACGGCGCCGACGTACCGGGTGGACGCGATCGCCCACGCCAGCGCGCTGCGTACGGCGGGTCTTGGCATCAGCCGCTCGCTGAGGTCGGCGCTGTGACGGCCCCCGTCGTGTCCTCCCCCGCTCTGGAAGAGGTGCTGGCACGGGCGCGGGAGCTGATCGACCAGTGGCGGGACGAGGACTGCGGCACCCCGACGGTCAAGGACTTCTGCCGTTACGCCGCCGCCCTCAACGACGGCGAGTACATCCGCCGGGCCCGCGCCCTGGAAGCGGACGGCCGGCCCGTCGAGGCGCCCGCCCTGTTCCTCGCGGCCACCATGAGCTGGGTGGACGGCCCGCCGGAGGACGAACTGCGGCCGGATGGCCTCGCCCAGCGTGAGTCGCCGTGC
Source organism: Streptomyces sp. NPDC007875 (assembly GCF_042868035.1). NCBI lineage: Bacteria > Bacillati > Actinomycetota > Actinomycetes > Kitasatosporales > Streptomycetaceae > Streptomyces > Streptomyces sp. NPDC007875. The sequence continues at coordinate 41,174 of NZ_JBIADZ010000026.1, forward strand.
ACCGAGGGTCTCGCGGTGCGCCAGGTGCACGGCGGCCAGTCGGTGCGCCTGGTCCGGCCCCCGGTGGCCGGAACGCCGATCACGGCGACCCGTGCGGTCGTCTCCGCGCGGCACAAGCGCGGACGGTCGGGTGAGTTCGTCCTCCTGGGCGTGCGGACCCGGTTCCTGTCCCCCGACGGGAGCGAGCTGACGTCCGTGGACGAGACGATCGTGGTGCTCGACGCCACCGGAGGTGACCGATGACGGCGCCCGTTGCCGGGACCGAGTGTCCGCCGCGCCGGTACGCCCACACCAGTGTGCAGCTGTTCCGCTTCAGCGCCGTGTCGTGGAACGCGCACCGGATCCATTACGACGCCGCGTTCGCGGCGTCGGAGGGGTTTCCCGACCCGGTCGTGCAGTCGACGCTGCACGGCGAGATGCTCAGCCGCAGCGCCCTTGAGTGGGCCGGGCCGGGCGCCCGGCTGGAGTCGGTGGCGTGGCGCAACGTGGCCACGGCGGTGGCCGGTGAGCAGCTGACCTGGGCCGCGACGGTGTCATCGGTCGAGGGCGCACGGGTCCGCCTGGACGCGCGCATCCTCAAGGCCGACGGCTCCGAGTGCGTCACGGGGACGGTGGAGGTGACGCTCGCCGGGTGACGGCCCGGCTCGGCCGGTGCGGGAGCGGTGGGACCCAAGGCCGGCGGGGAGCCTTGGGTCCCACCGCTCCCGCGGGTCCGGGGCCCGGTGTCCGGGGCGCGGTGTCCCGGCGCCACCGGTTCCTCGCCGTGTCCCGGCCATGGTGTCCCGGCGCCACCGGTTCCTCGCCGTGTCCCGGCAGGCGGACCGATTCCATTGGACCGTGATCCGGGCCTGCCTACGCTCCTTTTCCATGAGCGTTCTCAACGTTGAGCCGGTCGCCGCGGAGGACGCGGCGGTGGTCGAGACGGACATCCTGATCATCGGCGCCGGCCCGTCGGGCCTGTACGGCGCCTACTGCGCGGGCTTCCGCGGGCTGCGTGTCGCCGTGATGGATGTGCTGCCCCAGCGGGGCGGCCAGATCAGCGCGATGTACCCGGAGAAACCGATCTTCGACATCGCCGGATTCGCCTCGGTCCGCGGCCGCGACCTGGTCGACAACCTGGTCGCGCAGGCGGAGACACACGGCACCCGCTATCTCCTCGGCCACCGCGCGACGGAGCTGTCCTACGCCGACGGCCTGCCCGTGGTCCGCAGCGACCGAGGGACGACCGTACGGGCCGGTGCGGTGGTGATCACCGGGGGCGTGGGGACCTTCACCCCCCGCCCGCTGCCGGCCGGGGAGGACTTCCTTGGTCGCGGCCAGGTGTACTTCGTGCCCGACCCCACCGCCCACGCCGGCCATGACGTGGTGGTCGTCGGCGGTGGCGACAGCGCCTTCGACTGGGCGGCCCTGCTGGCCCCCATGGCGCGCTCGGTCCGGCTGGTGCACCGCACCGCGCGGTTCCGCGCCCACCGCGCGTCGGTGGAGAAGGTCCGGGCACTCGGCATCGAGATCCTCACCGACTCCGAGGTCAGCGGCCTGTACGGCGGCGCGCTGCTGGAGGAGGTCGAGATCCGCCACCGCGTCACGAAGGACACCACGCGCCTCCCCGCGCAGACCGTGGTGGCGGCCCTCGGCTTCATCGCCGACCTCGGCCCGCTGCGGGACTGGGGCCTCACCCTGGAGGCACGCCGGATCGCCGTGGACACCCACATGGCCACCAACCTCCCCCGCGTCTTCGCGGCCGGCGACATCACCGACTACCCGGGCAAGGTGCGCCTGATCTCCGTCGGCTTCGGCGAGGCCGCCACGGCCGTCAACAACGCCGCCACGGTCATCGACCCGGAGGCGGCGCTGTTCCCCGGGCATTCCACCGAGAAGGAGAACTGACATGGCCTACGTCATCGGCGCGTCCTGCGTTGACATCATGGATCGGTCCTGCATGGAGGAGTGCCCGGTCGACTGCATCTACGAGGGCGAGCGCAAGCTCTACATCAACCCGGTGGAGTGCATCGACTGCGGCGCCTGCGAGGTCGCCTGCCCGGAGCAGGCGATCGCCGTGGACCGGAAGGCGGATCCCGAGCACCGCGCGGACAACCGGCGGTTCTTCGAGGAGGTCCTGCCCGGCCGGGACGCCCCGCTGGGCACCCCCGGTGGCGCCGGGGCGGTCGGCCCGCTGGGTGCCGACACCGCCTTGGTAGGGGGCCGGTGAGCGCACCGGACGTGGCGCTCCATCCCGTGACCCCCGCCGGATTCTGACCACTCACACCATTCCTACCAGGCAAAAAAAAATCTCTATATTGTCCATCCTCAGAACTAATGGTGTCCTTGGTCGAGGCACACCAGCGGGCGAGGAGGGCATGTCGTGACGACTGCAGCGGTCCCTCGTGGCAACGGCGAGGAAGCCCGGCCGGACGGGCGGTCCCCCAGGTCGGTCCTCGGCAAGGTCGGGCTCATCCTGTCCGCCTTCGGCGACGGCGACCTCGCCCTCAGCCTCACGGAGCTGACGGCGCGCACCGGGGTCGCCAAGGCCACGGTGCACCGGCTCTGCCAGGACCTCGTCGCCTGCGAAATGCTGGAGCGGGACGGCTCGGACTACCGGCTCGGCCTGCTGCTGTACTCGATCGGCCTGCGCGCGCCCCGGCAGCGCACCCTGCGCCACGCCGCACGGCCGGCCCTGGAGAACCTCGCGCAGGCCCTCGACAGCCCGGTGAGCCTGTCCGTGCCGAACGGCAGCGACCTGCTGTGCATCGACAACGCGGGCCGCCACCGCAACCGGGCCGGTGCCTCGATCGGCGGACGGCTGCTCCAACTGCACAGCACGGCCCCGGGAAAGCTCACCCTGGCCCTGCTGCCCGAGCAGTACCCGCTGGCGCGGCTGGCCCCCCATATGCGCCGGATGACCGCCCGCACCCTCACCGCCGACCGGCTCCCGGGCGAACTCGTCCGCATCCAGGAACAGGGCTACGCCACCGACTGCGAGGAACACCGGCTCGGCTATTCCGCCGTGGCCGTGCCCGTGCGCGGGCCGCGGGACGGCGCCTACCTGGGCGCGCTGTCGGTCGTCGCCCCCACGGCACGCCAGAACGTGCCCCGTACGCTCGCGGCGCTGCGGACCGCCTCGGAGACCGTCACCACCCGGCTTTCGGTGATCGAGGCATACCGCACCGAGCCGTAGCCCCCAGTTCGTCCGTGGATCAGCGGCCACCAGCCTTCCTTTAAGACGCTATTGGTTCGCAAGAAAAATGAACAACCGCCTCTTGTTCGAGGTAACCGAACTAAACGAAGGTGTTGGGCGAGGCGAACACGCCCGACGTCGATGTGGCACGAGCGAAGCAGGCGGCCGCCGACAGCGTCCACCCCGTGGCGGCCGGCGGCGACGACTTCGCTCCCGCCGCCCTCGCCGCCAAGGCGCAGGCCGTCGTCTTCAGCGGTATATCGCCCGAGCGCGCCGCACGCTGCGCCCGCGCACTCGCCGACGCGGGCTTCACCGGACCGCGCCTGGGCACCTGGCACATCATGCGCCCGGGCTTCCTCCAGCAGGCCGGAACCGCAGGCCAGGACCGGCTTTTCGGCACCCCCTTCACCGACCCCGGCAGCGTGTCCCGCACCTTCCGGACCGCCTACCGCGCGAGATGCGGCACGGCACCCGGACGCTGGTCCCCGGAGGCGTACGACGCCGTGGGGCCGGCCGCACGCGCCCTGGAGGAGCTGGGCGGAACGCGCGACATCGAACCCGGGGCGTGGCCCAGCGCCTGCTCCACGTCACCTACCGGGGACTCGCCAAAACCCTCCGCTTCACCACCGACAGCACCCGAGCCGTGGAGGGCACGGGGTACTTCCTGTTCCGGGCGAAGAGGAGCACCTTCCGATTCCTGGGACGCAACGGCCAGGTCACGTGAGCTCAGGTGTGCTCGGCCGGGTTGATCCGCGACGCGTCGATGGCGGAGGCGCTGGTGCCCCACTTCTTGAGGATCCGGGCGTAGGTGCCGTTCTCGATCAACTCGTTGACCGCGGCCTGGAAGGCGCGGGTGAGCAAAGAGCCCTTCTTGAAGGCGAAACCGACGTCGAGGCGGTGGTACTCGCCGAGGAAGGAGGTATGGGCGGCGGACTGGGCGGCTTGGTAGCGCAGCCCGTTGATGGTGGACATGACGACGTCGATGCGGCCTTGCTGCAGGGCCGTGAGGACGGCTCCGTTTTCCGCGTAGACCTTCACGTCGTACGGCTTCTTCCCGGCCTTGGCGCATACCCCCTTCTGCCGGGTGAGGGTCGCCTCGAAGGTGGTGCCGGCCCCGGTGCCGATGGTCAGCCCGCACAGCTCGGTCAGATCGGTGACCTTCCGGCTGAGCGCCGTGCCACCCTTCTTGACCGCGAAGCCCTGACCGTCGTTGATATAGGTGACGAAGTCGATGGTCTTCAGACGCTCGGCGGTCACGCCGAAGTTGCCGGTGCCCACGTCGAACTTGCCGCTGCCGAGGGCGGGCAGGATCGTCTCGAAGGAGGCGTCCTGGCGTTCCAGCCTGACGCCGAGCACCTTGGCCACCGCGTCCGCGATGTCGATGTCCTGGCCCGCGGGATTCTTGTCCGGGCCGTTCGGGTAGTACGCGCCCGGCGGAAACCCGATCGAGCTGCCTATTCTCAGGGTGCCGGACCTGGCGACGCCGGTGGGTAGCAGGGCGGCGACGGAGTCCACCTTCCGTACGACGGCGACCGGGTCGTCGGTGGGCGCGGGAGAGGCCTGGGCTCCCGCCGGCGTTGTGCCGTCCGTGCCACCGGAGCCGCCGCAGGCGGTCAGCGCCAGGAGTGACAGCAGCGTCAGCGCGGCGATGCGCGGCCGGGTTCTGGTCCCGGGGTGGTTCACAGCTGAGGGCCTTTCCGTTCTGCGCCGTGGTGGCGGCGATAGGAATACACGTGTGGCTGTGCGACGGAGGTCATCCGCGCACGGCGGCCAGGGTCTGCGCGCCACGCGCCGCACGCTCGGCATCACGCTTGGCGACCTCCTCACGGACGATCGGGATCACGTGCCGGCCGAAGTCGATGGCGTCGCCCAGGAGGTCGTAACCGCGGGCGGAGAGGATGTCGACGCCGAGGTCGTAGTAGTCGAGGAGGGCCTGGGCGACCGTCTCGGGGGTGCCGACCAGGGCGTTGGAGTTGCCCGCCCCACCGGTCGCCGCGGCGGTCGGTGTCCACAGCGCGCGGTCGTAGCGCTCCCCCGCCTCGGCGATGGCGATCAGCCGCTGTGAGCCGGAGTTCTGCGGGTGCGCCTGCCCGGTGTGGCGCCTGGTGACCGGCTCGCCGCTCGCCTTGCGGGCCTCGATGGCGCCCACCGTGCGGCGGGCCTTCTCCCAGGCCAGTTCCTCGGTCGGGGCGATGATCGGACGGAACGCCACCTGGATGCGCGGGACGTCGGTGCGGCCCGCGGCCTTCGCGGCGACCTTCACCGCCTCGATCTGCTCGGCGGTCTTCTCCAGGGGCTCGCCCCACAGGCAGTAGATGTCGGCCTCGGCGCCCCCCGCGGCGTACGCGGCGGGGGACGATCCGCCGAACGAGATGTCCGGGCGGGGCTGTTGGGCCGGGAACACGTCACTGACGAAGTCATGGAAGCGGTAGTGCTCGCCCTCGTGGTCGAAGGGCTCGTGAGTGGTCCAGATCTTCCTGACGATCTGGATGTACTCGCGTGTGCGGGCGTAGCGCCGGTCCTTGGTGAGCGTGTCGCCCTCACGGCCCTGTTCGTGGTCGTTGCCGCCGGTGATGAAGTGCACGGTCAGCCGCCCCTCGCTGATCTGGTCGAGAGTGGCGAAGGTCTTGGCGGCGAAGGTCGGATACGACACGTTGGGCCGGTGGGCGAGCAGGATCTGGAGCCTGTCCAGCCTGCTCGCGATGTACGCGGCGGCCGGCGCGGGGTCGGGCGATCCGGATCCGTAGGCGAACAGCACCCGGTCCCAGCCATGGTCCTCGTGGGCCCTGGCAAGCCGGAGTGTGTACTCCTTGTCGAATGCGCCAGCGGAGCGCGCGGTGGTCTCGGAACCGTCATGGGTCGCGGCGATGCCGAGGAATTCCACGGGCATGGGAATGGCCTTTCGGGAGGACAGGGGGCCGCACGCGGACAGGCCGGACGGGCCCATCGCATGGCCGTACGTGACGGCAGCGGGGAAATGTCACTGGCTGGAGCAGGCGTGACGACTCCGGGGCGTCAGGAGAAGGGGTGGCGGCAGCGTGTGTCCGGGCGCTCGCAGGGCCGTGTCCGAACGCGGGTCAGCGCCCGCGTACGGCGGTGATACGACGAGAGAGCTCGGCCCGCGACGGGGTCACCGAGGGAGGGAAGGGCCGGTCAGACAGCCCGCTGCCGAGTCAGGCGCAACAAGCGGCCGACCACACCCGGCCGAAGTCGATGTGGCCACGGGTGACCAGGCGCTGCTCGGTATTCATGGGAGCAATTAGGCAGTACACAACGCTTCTCGTCAACCACCGCCCGCATTCCGGACCGCGTTGACCAGTTCCCACGTGTTCTTGACAGATGCATGCGCTGGCTACTTACGATCGGAGACGGATGGGCCCGCCGCGCGCGGAGCCCTGTCCGGCCGCGTTGAGGGACGCGGTGAGCGTGATGACGCCGAGCCCGGCCGCACCGTACCCGCGTACCGCCTTCTCGGGTGTCCGTGTGCGCGTGCCACCGGGCTGTCGCCGACGCCCGTGCCCCCTCACCCGGAGAGCCTCCCGATGGCCACGCCTTCCCATACCACCGCTCCCGACGCGGTGCCCGTCCCCGTCGACAAGCGCCCCGATACGGGCGCCGCCCCCGGTCCCGGCGACCTGCCGCGGATCGTGCCGCGCCGACGCATCGGCCGCTGGCTGACCGCCACAGCCGCGCTGCTGGTCTTCGCGATGGTGGTCAACTCCGTTGTGCGCAATGACGCTTTCCAGTGGGACGTGGTGGGCCGGTACTTCACCACCAGCGCCGTGCTCGACGGACTGCTGCTGACCCTGTGGCTGACCGGCGCGGTGATGGTGCTCGGTTTCCTGCTCGGCATCCCGCTGGCGGTGATGCGGCTGTCCACCAACCCCGTGCTGTCCACTCTGAGTTGGGGCTATGTGTGGATCTTCCGCTCCACGCCGCTGCTGGTGCAGCTGCTGTTCTGGTTCAACATCGGCGCTCTGTACCCGACACTCGGCCTCGGCGTCCCCTTCGGCCCGCAGTTCGTCACCGTCAAGACGGTCAACCTGCTCGGCCCCACCCTCACCGCCGTCATCGGGCTGACCCTGCACGAGGCCGCCTACGCCACTGAGGTGATACGCGGCGGCATCCTGTCCGTGGACTCCGGCCAGACCGAGGCCGCCCAGGCACTCGGGCTCAGCAAACGGCGCACACTGCGCCGGATCGTCATTCCGCAGGCGATGCGTTCCATCGTGCCGACCGCTGGAAACATGCTGATCGGCACGCTCAAGGGCACCAGCATTGTCAGCGTGCTGGCCGTGCACGACCTGCTGTACTCGGTGCAGCTGGTCTACAACCAGACCTACCAGGTCATCCCGCTGCTCATGGTGGCGACCCTCTGGTACATCGCGGTCACCACCGTGCTGAGCGCGGGACAGTTCTACGTCGAGCGGTACTACGCGCGGGGAACCGCGCGGGCGCTTCCGCCCACCCCGCTGCAACGGCTGCGCGCCCGTGCGGCCGCCGTCCCGCGCGGCCGGTCGCGCGCCACGACAGCCAAGACCGGCGTCTGACGCCGTGGCCCGGCCGGCCACCAAGGCCGGACGGGCCCATGCGGTACCCCACCGCGTCGCCCGGTTCAGGACCGGGTGCCCTCCGGCACCAGGGGTGTGGCGTCGAGACGGTGGAACGCGCGGTTGAAGTAGACGAGGCTCTGCCCGCCCGAGCGGGTGCGGATCCGCTCGATGTCGACGAAGAGCACACTGTGGGAGCCCATCGGGACGGCGTATGTGATCGTGCCGAGGGCGCTCACCAGGGGGTCCTTCAGGACCGGCACATCGTGGGCACGGTCCCGGACGTCCCAGGTCGAAGCGCTCGGCCATCGGCACCTTCGTGGCCCCGGCGAAGTGCAGGGCCAGTCCCTGCTGGGCGCCGCCGAGCACATTGGCGCAGATCCTTCCGTTGGCCCGGAGCACATCGTGCATGGCGCTGCCGCGGTTGACGCAGACCAGAACGGTCGGCGGATCGTCGGTCACGGAGCAGACCGCGCTGACGGTGATGCCACAGCGGCCGTTCGGGCCGTCGGTGGTCAGGGTGTTGACGGCCGCCGGGAGATGCGCCATCGCCTCCCGGAACTGGGACCGGTCGGGGTCACGGCGGTGCCCCTCCTCTCCTGGTTCGGTTCGGATTCGCTCGAGCGGTCGCGGTGCTCTCAGGTGAGCGTCAGCGCATGTACAGGCCGCCGTTGGGGTCCCAGCCCTGCGCGGCCTCGGCATCCCCGAGTCGACCGACGACGACCCTCCGTACGGCACCCGGGTGCTCGCCCAGCGCGTCGCCGACAGCGACCCGGCCGCCCCGCACGCCGTACGCCAGGCGGCCACGGAGGTCGGGGAGGTGGTCGCCGTACTGGTCCACATGTTCAATCCGCGCAGCATCATCCTGGCCGGTCCGCTGAGCGCACTCCGCGACGACCTCGTCTCCGCCGTACGAGCCGCCGTGCACCAGCGCGCCCTCCCCCTGGCCACCCGCAAGCTGACCATCACGGCGACACAGCTCAAGGGCCGCTCCGGGCTCCACGGTGGCATCGCCCTCGCCGCGCGGGACGTCTTCGGGCCGGCGGGCATCGCACGGCTGCTGGCCGACGAGCCCGGAGCGGAGGGATAGGCGGGCCGGGGAGCCCGCCGAGGTCGTCGGCGGCGGAGCGTCAGGCCACCGGGGCCGGGTAGGTCGGGTACTCCACCCCGGAGACGTACTGGACGACGCGGATGACCTGGCAGGAGTAGCCGAACTCGTTGTCGTACCAGAGGTAGAGGATCGCGTTGTCGCCCTCGACCTTGGTGGCACCGGCGTCGACGATCGAGGCGTGGCGCGATCCGATGAAGTCGTTGGAGACCGCGTCGGGGGCGCTGGTGAAGTCGATCTGGCGCTTGAGCGGCGAGGTCAGGGACACATCGCGCAGATGGTCCAGGACCTCCTCGCGGGTGGCCTCGCGCGCGAGTTGCAGATTGAGGATGGCGATCGAGACATCCGGCACCGGGACGCGGATCGAGCTGCCGGTGATCTTCGCCTTGAGGTCGGGCAGGGCCTTCGCGACAGCGGAGGCGGCACCGGTCTCGGTGATGACCATGTTGAGCGGCGCCGAGCGGCCACGGCGGTCGGACTTGTGGTAATTGTCCAGCAGGTTCTGGTCGTTGGTGAACGAGTGGACGGTTTCCACGTGGCCGCGCAGGACGCCGTACTCATCCGCCATCGCCTTCAGCGGCGGGACGATGGCGTTGGTGGTGCAGGACGCGCAGGACAGGATCTGCTCGTCCGGCTTGATCGTGTCGTGGTTGACGCCATGGACGACATTGGGCACATCGCCCTTGCCCGGCGCGGTCAGCACCACCTTGTCGATACCGGGGCGCAGATGCTTCGACAGCCCTTCGCGATCGCGCCACTTGCCGGTGTTGTCGATGAGGATGGCGTCCTTGATGCCGTACGCCGTGTAGTCCACCGACGTCGGGTCGTCGGCGTAGATCACCTTGATCTCGTTGCCATTGGCGATGATCGTGCTGTTCGCCTCGTCAACGGTGATCGTGCCCTGGAACTGGCCGTGGATGGAGTCGCGGCGCAGCAGCGAGGCACGCTTGACGAGATCCTCACCGGCCCGGCCACCGCTCCCGCGGACGACGATGGCACGCAGCCGCAGGCCGTTACCGGACCCGGCCTTCTCGATGAGGAGGCGGGCGACGAGGCGGCCGATGCGGCCGAACCCGTAGAGGACGACATCGCGTCCCTCACGGCACTCGATCTTGTTGGCACCCGTGGCACCGGCGACGGCCTCGGCGGTGAACTCCTCCACCGAGAGACCGCGGTCGTCGGCCCGGTGCGTCTCGGCGAGCATGCCGATGTCGATCTGGGAGGGGCCGAGGTCGAGCGCGGTGAGCGCCTGCAGGAAGGGCAGGGTGTCGGTGACCGAGAGTTCCGCACCGGCGATCTGGCGGGCGAATCGGTGGGTCTTGAGGATGCTGACGACCGACTTGTTCACCAAGGAGCGGCTGTGCAGCAGGACCGTGACGTCCCGCTCCCGATGCAGCTTCCCGATGACGGGGATCATCGACTCCGCGATCTCCTCGCGGTGCTTCCAGTTGGTGAACGAGTCCTCGTTGAGAGTCACAAATCCATCTTTCGAGCTAGGTGGCGCTCATATGCTAACCCCCCAGGTCACGGAGCCACCCGGCACCCCCGACGGCGACCAGTGAGCGATCCTCGGCCTCGCCTCGATGGCCATCTCGGCGAACGCGATGGTCTCCCGGCGGCCAGATCGGCCCGGGTGGCGCGAAGCCCGTCGAAGTACGCCCGCGGGTGACGGTGCCTCGGCTCGCCGAGACCGACCCTCTTTCGTATACGGCCCGGTGTTTCACTTATGAATTGCGACGTGGATATCGGCCGTAAAATAGGAATTTAGTGGGCGACGTTTTTCGGCCAGCGACCACCGCGAAACTTACCATTAACAGGAATTTACCAGTGAGAAATACCACTCCCCCAGGGATCAGCGCCCGGTAGCGATCCGCCTCCGGAGAGGTAGATGGTTTTCACAGGCAACCATCTCTGCTGAGTGAAAGGGATGATCACTGTGTGCGGCATCACCGGCTGGGTCTCCTACCGCCGCGATCTGACCTCCCACCGCCAGGTCCTCGACGCCATGACGGAGACCATGGCCTGCCGAGGCCCGGACGCGGCCGGAGCGTGGGTGACCGGCAGGGCTGCGCTCGGCCACCGCAGGCTGGCCGTCATCGACCTGCCCGGCGGGGCACAGCCCATGACCGTCGACACCGCCGACGGTCCCGTGAGCATGGTCTACTCCGGTGAGGCGTACAACTTCACCGAACTGCGCGACGAACTGCGCCGCAGGGGCCATGGCTTCACCACCGACTCCGACACCGAGGTCGTCCTGCGCGGCTACGTGGAGTGGGGCGAATCCCTCACCGAGAAGCTGAACGGCATGTACGCCTTCGCCATCTGGGACTCCCGCACCGAGAAGCTGGTGATGGTCCGGGACCGGATGGGCATCAAGCCGTTCTACTACTACGAGACCGACGACGGCGTCCTTTTCGGATCCGAGCCCAAGGCCATCCTCGCCAACCCGCTCGCCGCCCCCGAGGTCGGCGTCGACGGGCTGCGGGAAATCTTCTCCTTCGCCAAGACACCGGGGCATGCGATCTGGAAGGGCATGAAGGAGCTGCGCCCCGGCCACATCGCCGTCGTCGACCGCAATGGACTTCGCGAGCAGGCGTACTGGCGTCTGGAGGTCTCCGAGCACACCGATGACCAGGACGCGACCGTCGCCCATGTGCGGGAGCTCCTGGAGGACATCATCGCCCGGCAGCTCGTCGCCGACGTGCCCCGCTGCACCTTGCTCTCCGGGGGGCTCGACTCCTCGGCGATGACCTCGCTCGCCGCCCGCAAGCTCGGCGAGCACGGCGAGACCGTCCGCAGCTTCGCCGTGGACTTCCCCGGGCAGGCGGAGAACTTCCGCGCGATCGATGTGGCGCCCAGCGTGGACACCCCGTATGTGCACGCCGTGGCCGAGCATGTGAAATGCGACCACCGGGACATCATGCTCGACGGCTCCGCCCTGTCCGACCCGGCCGTCAGGCAGGCGGCCATCGCGGCCAGGGATCTGCCCACCGGGCTCGGCGACCGGGACAACTCGCTCTACCTGCTGTTCAAGGCCGTTCGCGAACAGTCGACCGTGGCCCTGTCGGGCGAGTCGGCCGATGAAGTCTTCGGCGGCTACCCGTGGTTCCACGACGAGCGGCGCGAGGCCGACACCTTCCCGTGGCTCGCCGGAGGAGCGACGCTCGGCGACACCAAGAGCCTGCTGTCCCAGGACCTCACCGAGAAGCTCGACCTGGACACCTACCTCCGCGACCACTACCTCAGCGCCCTGGACGAAGTCCCCCTCAAGGACGGTGAGACCGGCCTGGAGAAGCGCATGCGGCAGGTCTGCTACCTGCACCTCACCCGCATGGTCAATACCCTGCTCGACCGCAAGGACCGGATGAGCATGGCCGTCGGCCTGGAGGTCAGGGTGCCGTTCTGCGACCACCGCCTGGTCTCCTACGTCTTCAACACCCCCTGGTCGCTGAAGACATTCGACGGGCGGGAGAAGAGCATCCTGCGCGAGGCCACCCGCGATGTGCTGCCCGAGTCCGTGGCCAACCGCAAGAAGAGCGGTTACCCCGGCAGCTTCGACCCCGCCTATCTCTCCGCCATCAAGCAGCAGGCGGGCGATCTCATCACCTCGGGACACCAGGCCCTCGAACTGTGCCGCGCCGAGACGCTGAAGGAGGCGATCGCCGCACCGGCGGAGGACATCACCACCCAGCAGCGCGCCACCATCGAACGCGCCCTGGACCTGGCGACATGGATGGACCTGCGCAAGCCCACCATCACGCTCGACTGACACCCGCGGTTCGACCACGCCGAGACAGAGACGGACGGGGACCTGGCCCACCAGGTCCCCGTCCGTCGTCCCGGTGGCCTCGCATCAGACCCCCTCGCGCGCCGGAGGTTCCGTGGCCCCGGACGGCGCGGCCGTGAGGTAGCGGGTGAGCATCGCGACGAGTTCGTTCTCCAGCCGGGTGGTGTCGATGGAGTCGGGCGCCGCGATGAGCACGTGGACGACGAGCTCGACCGTGGACACGATGAGCCGGGCGGCGACGTAGGTGTCCTCGACCCGGACCTCGGGATGGCGCTCGAGCAAGTCCTGGGTGTAGGCGACCCGCTCCCGCTCCTGGCGGGCGATCTTCTCGAACAACTCCGGGGAGCGGGGGGCCTGTTCGCCCATGACGCGGAGCAACTGCGGGTCGTCGAGGTGGTTCTCGATCACGGTCCGCGCGAAACCACGGAGGATCTCCTCGATGGAATCGGGCTCCTCCTCGTCCTGGCGGTCCCGGATGGCGGCCGCCCCGGCATCGAGATGACGGGCCACCAGCTCGGCCAGGATCGCATCCTTGTTCGGGTAGTACTGGTACAGCGAGCCGATCGAGATCCGTGCGTGCTCGGCGATGCGGTTGGTGGTCCCGGCGGCGTAGCCGTATTCGGCGAAAATGTGAGCAGCGGCCGTGAGGATGCGCTGCCGGGTGAGCTCGGCCCGGGCCTGGCGTGGCTGTTTACGTGGCTGAAGTCCGCGACGGCCGGTCGTCATGACACCTCCTGGGCGGCGCCGGGAAAGCGAGTGGCGCAAGACCTGAGTAATTACTCACAATGGTGCCATGAACTGCGGCGGAGCGGTGAACCACCGTCGTCGGCAGGGAGCGGGAGGCAACCGGCACGGCCCCCGCGCGCCCGCCGCTCCCCCCTCCCGGAAGGAGTCTTCGTGACGCAGACCAGCACCCGCCCCCGGCGGTTGTCGCCGGCCGAGGTCCACGCCCTGCTCGGGGAGCCCGAAGCCATGGTCAAGGGCAAGAAGCTGGACCATATCGACCAGCACTTCCGCTTCTTCATCGCGCATTCCCCCTTCCTGACCCTGGCCACGGCGGACGCGGCGGGGCGCGCCGACTGCTCGCCCCGTGGCGACTACCCGGGGTTCGTGAAGGTCCTCGACCACCGCACGCTCGCGATTCCCGACCGCCCCGGCAACAAAATCGCCGACTCCTTCCGCAACCTCGCCGAGAACGACGGGATCGGGCTGCTCTTCCTCATCCCCGGACTGCGGGAGACCCTGCGGGTCAACGGCCGCGCCTACCCCACCGACGACCCCGATGTGCTCGCCCGGATGCAGACCGAGGCCAAGGATCCGGTGCTGGCGATCGTCGTCGAGGTGGCGGAGGCGTACTTCCACTGTGGTCGCGCGCTCATCCGCTCCCGGCTGTGGGATCCCGCGAGCCAGGCCCTGGCCGACGAGATGCCGTCGGTCGGTGAGATCGCCGCCGCCCAATTCGGGATGGACATCGACCCGATGGCGCTCACACACGCTCTCGAAGAGGGCTACCGGAAACTCTACTGACCACGGCGCAAGGTGAATCAACGATGCAACAGACCGTCGTCGACCACATCGAGCAGGTCGCCGAAGACGTCGTCTCCCTCGTCCTGCGGGGCACCACCGGTCCGCTGGCGCCCTGGGAGCCGGGGGCCCATATCGACCTGGCCCTGCCGAACTGGCTGACCCGGCAGTATTCGTTGTGCGGCGACCCGGCGGACCGGGAGTCCTATCGCGTCGCGGTGCGGCACGACCGCCTCAGCCGGGGCGGTTCGGAGTACGTCCACCGGTTTCTGCGCCAGGGCCGCAATCTCGACGTGTCGCTGCCGCGGAACCATTTCCCGCTCCTCCCCGCGCCGGAGTATCTCTTCCTCGCCGGCGGGATCGGCATCACCCCGATCCTGCCGATGCTGCGGGCTGCGGTCACCTCGGGCGTCCCGGCGTCGCTCGTGTACGTGGGACAGTCGGTGGCGTCCATGCCCTTCACCGACGAACTGCGCTCCTCCTACGGCGATCGGGTACGGATCGTCGCCACCCGAGAGCAGGGCAGGCCGGACTTCGCCGCTCTGGGAGCCGAGCTGAGCCCCGGTGCCGTGGTCTATGCCTGCGGCCCCGGGCCGATGCTCGACGCGGCCGAGGCCATGTTCCCGGCCGGGCGGCTGCATACGGAGCGGTTCCGCCCGGTGCCCAGGTCGTTCGCCCCCAACACGGCGTTCGAGGCAGTGTGTGCGCGGTCGGGGCGGACGGTTCAGGTGCCGCCCGACGAGTCGCTGCTGGACGCCCTGACCCACGCCGGATATCCCGTGGCGTCCGCATGTCGCGAAGGGGTCTGCGGCAGTTGCGAACTCGCCGTTGTCGACGGCGAGCCCGAGCACCGGGACGACATCGGCGCACCCGCGGGCCGGATGTACGCCTGTGTGTCCCGCGCCCTGTCCCCGCGGCTCGTCGTGGACCTGTGACACCACGGCGAGCGGACTCGAACCGAAGGCGAGGAAAGACGTGCTGCCCAAGGTGCGCACACCCGAATCACGGCGAATGATCACGCTGGAGGTACGCGGGAACACCAGCCTGACACCCGGTTTCTCGACCATCACGCTCGGCGGCCCGGAACTGGAGCATCTGAAGCCCGCGGGCTTCGACCAGACCGTGCGGCTGTTCTTTCCCCGCGAGGGGCAGGACAGGCTGAGAATGCCGAAGCTCTCCAGCGAGGCGTGGATGGCGGAGATTCTCCTGCTGCCGAAGTCACGCAGGCCCTGGGTGCGCAACTTCACCATCCGCCGCGCCCGGCCCGAACTCGGCGAAGTGGACATCGAGTTCGCCCTGCACGGCGACACCCCGGCCTCCGCATGGGCCCGGCGCGCCCGGCCCGGAGACCCGGCGGGCATCTTCGACATGGGCGTGACCTACCTGCCGCCTGCTCATGCCGAATGGCAGCTGCTCGCCGGGGACGAGAGCGCCGTGCCGGCGATCCTCGCCATCCTCGAACACGCTCCGGCGTCGCTGGCCGCGGAGGTCTTCCTGGAGGTGCCGGAGACCGCCGACATCCGCGCGGACATCACCGCTCCCGAAGGCGTACGGGTGCGGTGGCTGGCCCGGGACGGCGTGGACGCGCTGCCCGGCAGGCTGGCCCTCGACGCGGTCAAGACGTCGTCGCTGCGGCCCGGCCGGTTCTACACCTGGGTCGCCGGGGAAGCCGGGCTGGCCACCGGGGTGCGCCGCCATCTGGTGCAGGAACGCGGCGTGCCCAAGCCGGACATCGCGTTCTTCGGGTACTGGCGGCACGGCCGCTCGAGCCCCGGCTGACCCCTGCCGCTCCGCCGGTGCGGTGTGCTCACACCGGTGGCTGCGGGTCGTACTGGATGCCACGTCGTACCTGACGTGCGCGCTCCGGCGAGGCCAGCCGGGCGACCAGGTGAAGAGCCATGTCGATACCGGCCGAGACCCCCGCGGAGGTGATCACGTCACCGTCGTCGACGAACCGCTCGTCGGCCCGTACGTCGATCGTCGGGTCGAGCTCCGCGAGCAGGTCCAGCGACCCCCAATGCGTGGTCGCGGGCCGCCCGGCCAGCAGCCCGGCCGCCGCGTAGACCAGCGAGCCCGTGCACACGCTGGTCATCAGGGGAACCGATCGCCGCTGGGACCGGACCCACTCCAGATGCTGCTCATCTTTCAGCTGGGGCCGGGTCCCCCGGCCGCCGGGGTGCAGCAGCACATCCAGTGCGGGCAGGTCGGCCATCGCCTGATGCGCCTCGACGGTGAGCCCCTTCGCGCAGGTCACGGGGTTGCCGTCGGCGGAGAGGCAGAACACCTGCCACCCGTCCTCGGCGAAGGTGCGCGTCCAGTACGACAGCACCTCCCATGGGCCGATGGCGTCGAGCTCTTCCACATCCGGGAACAGCAGGATCCCGATCTTCCGCGTATCTGCATGGGCCATACCGTGATCCAACCAGACCCGCCCCCACTCGGCCATGGGATCTCCCGCGAGGCCGCCGATCACCGTCGGCGGCCTCGCGCTGCCGTGGTGCTGTCACGGTCGGCCGATCAGTACGGCAGCGGCCGGTTCTCACGCGCCCAGACCTGTTCCGCTTCGCTGCGCGTTGGCGGAGGCGCCATCCCGTCGATCATCCAGAGATCCCGGGGCGTCTCGTCGATGTGGAACTCGCAGTACAGCCCGCGGTCCCGGGTGTGAGGGGCCAGCACGCGGTCCAGCCCCTCGACGGACCTCTTCCTCGTGTCGGGGTCCGACAAGTGGCGGGCGATGTGCTCGACCACGACCCTGACGGTGCGGTTCGACGGCTCGCCGCCGACCAGGAACGAGGACTCCGGGATGTCATGGAAGAGGGTGACGACGTAGAACTTCGGCAGACCGACCTGGGTGTAGTAGTCCGTGACGTCCGCGGCGAACTGCCGCTTCTGCTCGGCGGAATAGGCGTCGACCGGATGGTAGATGTGCCACAGGGGCATGGCTCGCTCCTTCGAAGACGATGATGGTGGCCATAGGCAACGGTGGTGACCGGTGGAGGTCGCCGTGGCGGTCAGCTACCGAGGGGGACGGTGAGGCCCTCCACCGGCCCGGCGAGCGCCGCCTTCATCTGCCGGGTCACGTCGTCGACGAGCACCTCGCCGGCGCCGTCCTCGATGCCGTCCAGAACCGCCCCGGCCACTTCGGCGGGTGAGAGCTTCTGGCCCGGAATTCCGGCGACCATGTCGGTGTCGGCGAAACCGAGGTGCACACCGACGACCTGGGTCCCCTGCGGCGCCAGCTCGACCCGGAGGGAGTTCGTCATCGACCACAGCGCGGCCTTCGAGGCGCCGTAGGCGGCCGCGCCGGCGCCCCAGGACAGCACGGAGTGCATGTCGACCAGTGCGCCACCGCCATTCGCCCGCAGGGCCGGGGCGAAGCCACGTGCCACCCGCAGCGCCCCGAAGACATTCGTTTCGAACGTCGCCACCACATCGGTCATGTCCGCCGTCAGCAGCGGCGAGGGCAGCAGCACCCCCGCGTTGTTGATGACGATGTTCACATCCGCGGCCCGGTCGGCGAGGGCCGCGACCGCGTCCGCGTCGGTGACATCCAGGGAAACGGCCTCGACCCGCGGGTCCTCGCTGGGGCTGGGCTTCCGCGCGGTCGCGTAGACCTTCGCCGCGCCACGCTCGAGCAATGCCTCCACGAACGCCTTGCCGATGCCACGTTGACCTCCGGTCACCAGCACCACGGAACCATCGATCGCAACCATGTCGGACCCTCCTTGTCCAAGAGCGCGCTCGAACCGGCAGGGGCGGCGGACCGTGAGGCCGCCGTCTCTGCGGTGCGCTAAAATAGATTATTAGCATCATCTATAACGGGTCGCAAATATCATCGGTGCGGTACCGGCATCCCGTACCCGAGTCCGGCAACCTACGCAGAAGGAAGTACCGACCATGCCCCGAGCATCCCGAGCCGAGGCCGAGCGCCACCGCGAGCAGGTGATCGCGGCCACCGCGAAGCTGGTGCGCACCCACGGCGCCGACAAGGTGAGCGTTCCCCAGGCGATGGCGGCGGCGGGTCTGACGCACGGCGGGTTCTACCGCCACTTCGCCTCGAAGGACGATCTGATCGCCCAGGCGTGCTCGGCCGCGTTCGCCGAACGTCTCGCGGCCATGGATGACCTCGCCGAGGGCGAGGACGCGGGCCCTGACGCGGGCGAAGACACGGGCGAGGAGCGCGGCCGCGGCGCCCGCGCGGCCTTCCTGGCGGCCTATCTGTCCACCCTCCACCGCGACAACCCCGCGCTGGGGTGCGCCGCCGCGGCACTGGCGGTGGACGCCGCGCGCGCGGAGCCCGGCGACCCGCTGCGGCGGGCCTACACCGATGGCATGCGCAACCTGGTCGACGCAATGGAGCGACTCACCAGGAAGTCCGGCGCCGACTCGCCGGACGAAAGGACGATTCTGGTCGAACTGTCCAGCATGATCGGGGCGTTGGTCCTGTCACGGGCCTGCGCGGGCGACGACCTCTCGGACCGCATCCTGACCGCCGTACGCGACCACGTCCTCGGCGACGATGGGCGCACCCCCGAAGAGAAGGGCTCGTCCGAAGCCGCCGAGTGAAGCGCGTGCTCGCGTCACGGGGGGGGCCAACCTCCGTGACGCGAGCACGTGGGCGGGCTACCGCCCGAGCGCCGAGGACAGCCGCGCCGCGAGGGGCTCGCCGTCGAGGAAGCCCAGCAGCTCACCGACGGTCGGGCCGGTGGCGGGGCCGTGCCGGGTGACCGCGAAGGCGGCCGCGGCGTTGGCGCCTCGTACGGCGGTGCTCGGGTCAAGGCCGCGACCCAGGAGCGCCAGGAACGCTCCCGTATGGGCGTCGCCCGCGCCGTTGCTGTCGACCGCGGTCACCCGGCGGCCGGGGATGTGCAGGGCCGCTCCACCGGGCGGGACCAGCCAGCAGCCGGCCGCGTCGGCCCGCAGGAGCACACCGGTGCGCGGGCCCAGCCGGGCGGCGAGCGCGGCCGCGGCCTCCTGGGCGTCGTCCCGGCCGGTCAGCAGCCGCCCCTCGCGCTGGTTGCAGCTGACCCAGTCGCAGCGCTCCAGAACCGGTGCCAGCACCTCCTCCGGGATCTGGTCGGCCAGGGGACCCGGATCGAGGAAGACCCGGATGTGTTCCGGCAGCCGCGCGACGAGTGAGGCCAGGACCGGGCCGTTGACCGGGTAGGCGAGCCCGTAGCCGGAGATCTGCACCATGTCGCCGGGGCGCAGCGCGGCGAGCACGGACGTCGCGTGGGCCTCGGTCAGCCGGGCCTCGGCTCCGAGGCTGGTGGCGAAGGTGCGCTCGCCACCGCCGTCGACGAAGGCGACGCAGAAGCCGGTGTCCTCCTCCCCTATCGGAGCCAGCACCATCTCGATGCCTTCCCGGGCGAGGTCCGCCCGCACCCGGTCGCCGAACGGCCCGGTGCCATGGGCGCCCGCGTACACGGCCGGCAGGCCCAGGCGGCGGGCAGCGGTGAGGACGTTGAATCCGCCGCCCGTGGTGAGGGTGGTGTCCGTGGAGACGATGTCGCCGCCGCGTTCGGGCAGTGCGGGCACCCGCATCACCAGGTCGACGATGGCGTTGCCGAGCAGGACCAGCCGGCCGCCCATGACCTCGCCGGGGGCGCCGAGGGCGCCGTCGTGGCCGCTCATGAGAGCTCCCGCGCGGCCGGGGCGGGCAGCACCTGCTGCTGGGGACGCTGCCCGGACGCCTCCTCGCGGACGGTGCCGTCGAACCTGCGCAGCACGGCGTAGACGGCGGCGGCGAGCAGCAGGGTCACCACCCACCCCAGCCCGTTGGACCCGATCCAGCTGTGGGACAGCGGCCCGGAGAACCACACGTCGGTCGCGCTGGTGCTCGCCTCGGTGAAGAGCAGGCCCACCACGATGGCCGCGGCCCAGGCGATCATCGCGGCCCAGGCGATACCGCCCCGGAACCAGTAGCGGCTGGACCTGCCGACGTCCATGAGCGCCCCGCCGTCGTAGGACCGGCGGAGTATCAGGTCGACCGCGAAGACGCCCACCCAGGCGTTGATGGGGACGGCGAGGAGGGTGAGGAAGGTGATGAACGGGCCGTAGAAGTCCTTGGCGATCAGGATGAAGTAGATCCCGCCCGCGAAGGTGACGACCACGTCCAGGCCGACGGCGAGGGTGCGCCGGACCCGTATGCCCAGGGTGATCATGGTGAGTCCGGCCGAGTAGACGGACAGGTGGTTGGAGAGCAGCAGTCCGCCGAACGCGGCGATCAGATACGGGATGGACATCCACGACGGGAGCATCGTGTTGATCGCCGAGACGGGGTCGGAGGCGGAGGCGAGATTCGGTTCTCCCGCCGCGAGGAGTGAACCCAGCGAGATCAGCACGACCAGCGGGATACCGGCGCCGAAGGCGGAAGCGGCCACCAGCCTGCCACCCGGAATCCGCCGGGGCAGGTAACGGGCGTAGTCGGCGCCCGTGTTGGCCCAGCCGATCCCGGTACCGGCGGCGATCATGCCGACGCCCACGACCATCGAACTCACCGACCCGACCGGGGCGTGGAAGACCTTGTCCCAGTCCACGGTGGTCGCGAGGAAGATGATCACGACCAGGTTGAGCAGGCCGAAGATATAGCTGGCCCACCTGTTGATCCACATGATGGTGGCGTGGCCCAGGCCGCTGATCAGCAGCGTGCAGCCGATGAAGACCAGCAGACACACCACGGTCAGGACGGTGTTCCGCCGGATACCGAAGGCGACGTCGAGCAGGGCCAGCAGGGCGAAGGCGGCCGTGGTGGTGTTGATGGTCTCCCAGCCGAGCCGGCTCATCCAGGTGACCAGCGTGGGGCCGGCGTTGCCGCGAACCCCGAACACCGCGCGGGAGAGGGTGAGGGCGGGCGCTCCGCCCCGCTTCCCCGCGATGCTGAGGGCGCCCACCAGGGCGAAGGAGCCGAAGGACCCGAGAATGGCCACGACGGCCGCCTGCCAGATGTTCAGGCCGCGGAAGCTGACCAGGGCCGCGCCGAGCGGCAGACCGAGGATGCTGATGTTCGCGGCGAACCAGGTCCAGAACATCTGGCTCGCGTGGCCGTGCCGCTCGGCGTCCGGAACCGGCTCGATGCCTCGGGTCTCCACGGAGCCGACGCGGTCGTTCTCTGAAGCCGCCATGGTGGTACCTGTCTTTCTGTCCGGGGGCGCTCCGGTGCGGATGTGAGGGCGGGGGTGGGGGTCACTCGGCCGTGCCGGCGCGCAGCGCGAGCAGGGCCGTGGCCAGCGGTTCCAGGGCGAGACCGTTGACCGAGCGCAGGGTGGCGAGGGCTTCGTCGGGCAGGCCCGAGGCCCCGCTGACGGCACCGGCTATGGCGCCGGCTATGGCACCGATGGTGTCGCAGTCACCGCCGAGGTTGGCCGCCAGCAGACAGGCCCGCCACGGCTCACCCTCGGCGAGGGCCAGCACGGCGAAGGCGGCGGGGACCGACTCCTGGCTGGCGACGCTGGTGCCGACCAGGTCGCAGACGCGGTCCAGGGCCTGACGCTCGGGCAGACCGCGGACCAGGTCCACGGCCCAGCCGATACGGGCGGCGATATCGGCGCCGGCGACCCAGTGGCCGCGCTCGGCCCCTGCCGCGGCCGCCGTGACCGCCGCGCCGAAGGCGTCCTCCAGATCGCCGCCGTCGATGCCACGGCTCACCGCGGCGGCCACGGCGGCGGCGGAGGCGATGCCGATGGAGGTGTCATGGGTGACCTGGCACGCCTCCGCGACCCGGTCCAGGAACGGCTCCAGCGGTGTATCGGGGAAGGCGACGCCGACGGGGGTGATCCGCATCGCCGCGCCGTTGGTGGCACCGGCCTTGCCCGCCTCCTCCGGCGGTACGCCGCGGGACACGGCCTCCAGGGCCGCCTTGGTGGAGGGGCCGAGCAGGTCGAAGGAGCCCTTGGCCTTCATGGCGCGCTCCCACTCCAGGAGCTCGTGCGCGAGCCGCAGCGGTTCGATCCGCCCACCGGACCCGGTCAGCAGTTGGCCGACGATGACGGCCTGATCGGTGTCGTCCGTGACGGAACCGGCGGGCATTCCGGCGCTCACCGGGTTGTCTTCGGGGCCGGGCTCGAAACCGGTGACGGTGCCGAACCGGGCGACGATGGACGCCCGGGACATGATCTGGGTGGGCATGCCGAGGGCGTCGCCCATCGCCAGGCCGTAGAGGGCGCCGAGCGCGCGGTCGTGCTGGTGGTTCATTCGGACTTCCTGTCGGTGCGCGGAGGCGGTACGTCGGAGAGGGCGGGCGCCGTGAGCGGTCTCATCCGGGCTCTCATCGGGGCTGCTCGCCGAAGCCGAGGTGCAGCTGGAAGCGGGCGGGGTCCAGCAGGCTGGTCACCTGCTCGACGATCTGGCCGTCGGCTCCGCGGCTGACCCGGCGGGTGTTGAGCCACACCTCGCCCTCCTGGCGGCGGAGCAGTGTCGCCTCATCGGCGGCCAGTTGCCGTACGGAGGCCCACTCGTCCCCGTGGGTGGCGCGGATGCCGACCGCGGCGAGGGTCTTGGTCAGCGAGCCGTCGAGGAGCCCGCCGAGCGGGACGTCGGCCAGGGCCGGGGCCATCGGAACCCTGCTGCGCTCCAGCGCGACCGCGGTGCCCTCCGGCAGCACGCGCAACCGGTCCAGCGCCATGAACTCGACGCCCTCGATGCCCAGTTCGCCGGCCAGCCGGGCATCGCGCACCGCTTCGAGGCGGAGGACCTCGGTGGTGACCCGGGCGCCCTGGTCGGCCAGCGCCCTGGTCCAGCCCAGGCGGTTGTCCAGCAGGCCGCCGTCGAAGGTGACGAACGAGCCGACACCCGCGTGGGTGGAGATCAGCCCCTGCTTGCTGAGCTCGTCCAGCGCCTGGCGAACGGTGGCCCTGCTGACCGCGAAGCGCCGGGTGAGCGCGTGTTCGCCGGGCAGCCTGCTGCCCGGCTCCAGGGCGCCGCTGTGGATCTCACGGGCCAGAACGCGGGCGATGCGCTGATGCTTGAGGACCTGTTTAGGCATGTCCGGTAGTTAGCCATACATGTCCAGTCCTGTCTAGAGTCGCAAGACATACATCTGCCGACGGTCGTCCGCCACGGGGCGGGCCGTGTGATCAGCAGTGGGCAGGCGGAGTGCTCATCACCCCGTGGCAGGCTCCTGGCCCTGCCGCTTGCGGGCGCGGTACGCGGCCGCCTTGAGCTTGTTGCCACAGGGGTCCATGGCGCACCACTGCCGGCGCCCGCCTCGCGACCGGTCGATGTAGACACGGGTGCATTCGGGGTTGCCGCACTCCTTGAGGAGCGGCACATCCGGACCGCTGAGGAGCTCGACGGCATGCCGTGCCACCGTGGAGAGCGCCTCTTGCGATGTCGCGTCCGTCCGCCGCCCGCTCGCGGTGAGTTGCGGCGCCGCGGCAGGCTTGCGGGCCGTGTCATTCACCACGGCGAGCGCCTCGCTGTCGTAGGGATCCCCCGCGACCCGGGCGGTGACCAGCTCGTAGATGGCCTCCCGTACGGCCACCGCGCGCTCGACGTCGGCATGCCGGCTGGCGGAGACGGTGTCGACGATTCCGGACTCCAGGTACCAGGCGTCCAGCCGGTCCGGTGATACGAACATCTCGAACCGCACCGAGCGGCGAGCGCGCAACGTCGCGGCGAAGTCGAGAGCGGGGTTCCCGCACAGAAAGACATGCTCCAGATTCACGTCACCATCCTGACAGGTGATTTTGATCTTTCGCAAGGCTCGCCACCGACTCCAGGCGGCGGGTCGTACGCACGGGAATCGCAGCGGGGGTCATGCGGTGCCGTCCCGGGGGACCGCGCCCGCTCGTGGGTCGTGCCGGGTCAGGCCGCGTCGTGCAGGATCGCCGCCAGCTCACCGGGCCGGTCGAACATCGGCCAGTGCCAGCCGGGCAGCTCCCGGTACGCCGAACTCTCGGTCGCCATGTGCCGGAAGGCCGGAACGGTGGCGATCCGCGCCCGGACCTGCTCCACCGGGAAGCCGCACAGCACGTGCAGCCGCGGCAGCTTCTCCCACGCCTCGGTCAGCCGGACCGGCGTGGTGGCGGTGGCCCACGGCTGCGGCACCGACAGCCGCACCAGCCGTTCGAGCGTGCCGTCCGGCAGCCCGGACGCCCCGGAGGCCAGCTGATGCCACGGCGGTGGCGGCAGCTGCCAGCCGTGTCCCTCCTCGCGGACCAGCTCGGCGTTGCGCATCTGCTCCTCCGGCGGGGCGAACTCCGCGTGGGACATCCCGTCCGGCAGCGGACCGCTGTCGATGAACACCAGCCGGTTGATCCGGTCCGGCATCCGGTCCGCCACGCTCGGGACCACCACCGCACCGGCATAGCTGTGCCCGACCAGGACCACGTCGTGCAGATCCTGGTAACGGATCAGGCTGAGCACATCGGTGATGTGCGTCTCCAGGTCGGTGTCGGGCCGGGCCAGGTGCGCCCGCTCGCCCATCCCGGTCAGGCTGAGCGGGTGGACGTCGTGCCCACGGCCGCGCAGGTCGGCCGCCACCGGGTGCCAGGCCCAGGCCCCGAGCCAGAACCCGGGAAGAAGTACGTAGGTTGCCATGGCCCACACGCTAGGAGGGATACCGGACAGGGGCCGCCCGGTATCCGCGCCATACTTCCGGGCATGACCCGACCGACCGCCCGCGTGCTCGCCCTGCTGGAGATCCTGCAGGCCGGTGGCACCCGCACCGTCGCCGACCTGGCCGACCGGCTCGGCGTGGACGAGCGCACCGTCCGGCGCTACATCGGCCATCTGATCGACCTGGATGTCCCGGTCCGTTCGGTGCGCGGCCGCTACGGCGGCTACCGGCTCGCTCCCGGCTACCGGATGCCCCCGCTGATGCTCACCGACGAGGAGGCGCTGGCCGTGCTGCTCGGCCTGGTCGCCGGGCGCCGGGCCGGGCTGGTGACCACGTCCGTCGCGGCGGCGGAGAGCGCCGCCGCCAAGGTGCGCCGGGTGCTGCCCGAGGCGCTCGGCCGCCGGTTGGACGCGCTGCTGGCGACCGCCGACTTCACCGCCCCCGCCCGTCCCGTGGTCATCCCGGAGACGAGCGTGCTGCTGATGCTCGCGGAGGCCGCGCGGGACCGCCGGCCGGTCGCCGTCAGCTACACCGCCTGGAAGGGGCGGCGCAGCGAACGCACCGTGCACCCGTACGGGATCGTCGCGCACTCCGGGCGCTGGTATGTGACGGGGGCGGACTCGGCCAGCGGCGAGGTACGCACGTTCCGGCTGGACCGGATCGAAGACGCGACGGTGCTGCCCGGGTCGTTCGAAGTGCCCGTGGGGTTCGATCCGGCCGCCCGGGTGCTGGCCGGGCTCGCCGGGGTGCCCTACCTGCACGAGGTGTCGCTGCGGGTCCAGGGCACGGTTGAGCAGGTCCGCCATCGGCTCCCGCCCGGGCTCGCCACGGTGCGGGAGCTCCCGGCCGACCCGGCGGCGGAGGCGGATCGTACGTCCGCGGAGGGGGAAGGCGGCGGATGGGTACGGGTCCAACTGCGGGCCGAGCGGCTGGAGTGGGTGCCCTCCGTGCTCGCCTGGCTGGATCTCCCGTTCGTGATCGAGTATCCGGACGCCCTGCGCGACCATGTGCGCGCCCTGGCCCACCGACTCGCCACCTGTGCCGACGCGGTCGCCGGTCCCGCCGAGGGTGCGGAGTCGGCCCGTGCGGCGGCCCCTCCCCCGCCGCCGCCCTCCCCCGCGGAGTAGCGCCGGCCCATCCCGGCAGGACAAGGCCGTCCAGGACCGCACGGGCCGACCGGCCCGGGCTGCGACGCTCAGCCGCGGGGCCACCGTACGGCGGTGTCGGCCACGGCGGAACGCGCCCGCCGCAGCGTCTCGGTGTGCCCGAACAGACCGGCCAGACCGCCGGTGTGCAGGAAGACCGTGCGCTCCCCGGGGCGCACCTGACCGTCGTGGACGGCCGCGACGAGACCGGCCAGGGCACGGCCGGTGTAGACCGGGTCGAGGACGATGCCTTCGGTGCGGGCCGCGGTGGTGATGGCGTCCATGACCGGTTCGGTGAGCGCGGAGTAGCCGGGACCGACCTGATCCAGGCGCAGCCGCAGGGACGTGGCCGCGGGCCGTCCGGCCAGCCCTTCGACCAGGTGGCCGACGGTGTACTCGGGATCGGCGATGGCTCCGCAGTGCACGCCCAGCACCCGCTCGGCTCCGAGGGCGTGGACGAGACCGGCCATGGTGCCGCCCGATCCGATCGCCACGACCGCCGTGGCCAGGTCCGGGGCCTGTTCCAGGAGTTCCGTCCCCGCCGCGGCGTAGCCCCGGGCGCCCAGCACACTGGATCCGCCGAAGGGGATCACCGCGGGCCGGGCGCCGTGCTCGCGCACGTCCCCGGCCACGTCCTCCACGGCCGCCGCGAGTTCGGCCTCGCTCACCTCCCCCGCCCATACGACGCGGGCGCCGAAGAGACCGTCGAGCACGATGTTGCCGGTCATCCCCTCGCTCGGCGCACCGGCGAGGACAAGGACCACGTCCATGCCCAGCCGTGCCCCGGCCGCGGCCGTCAGGCGAGCGTGGTTGCTCTGCGCGGCCCCGCTGGTCACGAGCGTGGTGGCGCCCTCGGCGCGGGCGGCCCCGGCCGTCCACTCCAGCTTGCGGACCTTGTTGCCCCCGCCGCCCAGTCCGATCAGATCGTCACGCTTGACCCACAGATCACCGGGCTCCAGCCCGATCGCACGGGCCAGCCGCGGCGCGGCCTCCAGCGGCGTGGGCCGACTCATCAGCTCGACCCGTGTGGTTTCCTGACCCGGCGTGGCTTCCTGACGCTCTTCTGACACGATCGCCGCCTTCGCTCGCTGCGCTGAGGGATGTCGGGGTGGGAGAAACGGCCGTTGGACGGTCGCGGGACACGTGCGCCGACGCGCGGCCGGCGCGACACATCACCTACCGGGTTCGGCGTGAAGAGGTTGCGACAAGGCGGCCTTGGCCTGCCTGGTCTCGTCGTCGGCGAGAACTTCCCACCGGTCGTTCGCCAAGGCTTCCATGGTCTGTGCCGCCACGTCGGCGGCAGTGATCTTAGGCGCGTCCACCCAGGAGCTGAGGTCCGTGTCCACGAAACCGGAATGGACCCCCACCACGAGCGTGCCCTGTTCCTGCAGTCCCTTGCGCAGCGCGTCCGTCAATGACCACTGCGCCGATTTGGAGGCCGCGTATCCGGGGAAGCCCGGCTGCCCGACCCAGGACGCCAGCGACAGCATGTTCACCAGCGCGCCACCGCCGTTGCGGGCGAGGATCGGGGCGAACGCCCGGGAAACGGCCCAGGTGCCGAAGTAGTTGACCTCCATCGCCTGACGGGCGGCCGCGAAGTCGCCCTCCAGGAGTCCCGTGCCGGAGCCTCCGACGCCCGCGTTGTTGATCACGATGCTGACATCGCCCGCGATGGCAGCGGCCTCGGCGATCTGCTCCGGCTTGGTGACGTCCAGACGCAGCGGAGTGAGGCCCTGGTCAACCACGCCGGCCGGATCGCGGACACCGGCGTAGACCTTCGCCGCGCCGTGCTCGAGCAGCGCCCGGGCGAACGCGCGCCCGATACCGCGATTGGCCCCCGTGACCAGGGCGACTGATCCTTTGATGTCCATCGTGTTCTCTCTTTCCTCTGGCTATACAAATAGAAGCTCGCTCGCGCGGCTCAGTCCTCTGACCCGCGATGGACCACAAAGGCCACGTCGGCGCAGGGCACCTCACGGCCTTCCTCATCGATGAACCCCACGCTCACGGCCTCACCGGTGGAGCGTGTGCGCCGGAGAGACGAGGGGCCCGACGGGCGGGGGCGGTGGCGGTCGCCCCACTGCTGAAGCGCGGCCAGCACAAGGCGCAATTCGTCACCGGCCTGCGTCAGGTGGTAGCTCTGCCGATGCCTGCTGCCCGGCTCCTGATACGTCCGCGTCCGCAACACCCCGGCCTCGACGAGGAGCTTGAGCCGGGCGCTGAGCAGATTCGGCGCGACGCCGAGAGACGACTGCATCTCGGCGAATCGATGCCTGCCCGCGAAGACTTCGCGCAGCACCAGCAGAGACCAGCGCTCACCCAGAATCTGCAGGCTCCGCTCGATGGAACAGGCCGGCTCGTCATCGACGGGCCCTGAGATCTTCTTCCCGGACGACACCGCACACCTCCCGCCAGACATGACTCAATCCTCTGCTCATGAGCCTACACCCTAGATATAATTTAACTATCCAGAGGCAATCTGAGGGACAGTAGATTGCGTCACCTACTTGACCGGTGACGCATGCGGCTGCAACCATCGTTGGACCATCGAAACGACAAGGAACGATGCAATGTCGAATAAGCGGGAAGTGCCAGATGTCGCGGAAGCGGCGCGCCGTGCCCGGTTCAGCAAGCTGCCGGAGCGGATCCGTTTGGAGGACACTGTGGAGGAGCGGGCAGCCATAGCGCCGGACCCCGCGAAGGACACGTACAACCCCGACGAGTGGCTCGTGCGCTACTGCCTGTGAGCCAGCCGCTCGCGCGAGGGAGGAATCCCGTGCCGACAGCCAGAGTGTTGAGGGCGACCGCAGTGGCCGTGGTCATCGTGGCCGTCGCCCTCGGTTGTTTCACCCAGGTCTTCTGATCCGCGTTTCGTTCCCCTCCGCCAGCCAGGACGCCACCTCGGCGAGACGCCCGATCAGCCGGGCAGGTCCCCGTCGCGCGCCTCCGGGGCGCGCGCGGGACGCTGCCGCTCGAGTTCGACGTACCGGGCACGCATCGCGTCGCTGGCGGCCGGCCCCGCGGTGAATACGAAGGCCTCGCCGTCGTCGAGGCTCCGGCCGGTGCGCGCATCCACCACGACGGGCTCCACCTCCTCGCCGGTCCGGGCGTCGATCAGGATCATGGCGCGCTCCTCCGGCGCGAGGTGCCGATTGCCCCAGGCGGCCAGGGCGACAACCACGGGCCGCAGCGAACGGCCGCGTTCGGTCAGCACGTATTCATGGCGCACCGGGTTGGCCTGGTAGGGGCGCCGCTCCAGGAGGCCATCCGCCACCAGGGCCTTCAGGCGCGTGGTGAGCATGCTGGTGGAGATGTTCAGGCTCTGCTGGAACTGGTCGAAGCGCGTGTAGCCGTCGAAGGCGTCGTGGAGGATCAGCAGCGTCCACCACTCCCCCACGTGCTGAACCGTGGTCGACAGCGGACACTCACGGTCCTCCAGCCTGATCCGGCTTGCCATCGCGACACCCTCCCGAGTTACTGCTAAAGTGAAAGTTACTTGCTTCTATTTTAGCAGTCGCAAGGGCCGCGCTCACGTGCGTCCCGGAACGGACAGTCTTGCTCACCTCCCTCGATGACTCTCTCGCCGGCCGTCGCGCACTCGTCACCGGTGGCACCAAGGGTGCCGGAGCGGCGATCGCGGCCCGGCTGCGTACGGCCGGTGCGACCGTGCTGGTCACCGCCCGCTCCCAACCCGAGGACGTCCCCGACGAAGACTTCATCGGCACCGACCTGACCACACCGGAAGGCGCCGAACACGTCGTACGGGAGGCGAATCGGCGCCTCAGCGGCACGGACATCCTGGTCCACACGCTCGGCGGCTCGGCCGCGCCCGCCGGCGGCTTCGAGGCGATGTCCGAGGAGATCTGGCAGCAGGAGCTCAACCACAACCTGCTCGCCGCCGTCCGCCTGGACCGCGCCCTGATCCCGGGCATGATCGAACGGGGCCGGGGTGCGGTGGTCCACGTCTCCTCGATCCAGCGCCGGATGCCACTGTGGAACGGCACGCTGGCCTACGCCTCCGCCAAGGCGGCTCTCAGCACCTACAGCAAGGGCCTGGCGAACCAAGTGGCACCGCTCGGTGTGCGGGTGAACACGGTCTCCCCCGGGTTCATCCAGACCAGTGCGGCGGACGCACTCATCGACCGCATCGCCCAGAAGACCGGCGACCGGGAATCCGCTCTGGCATCGCTCATGGATTCCCTCGGCGGCATCCCCCTCGGGCGCCCCAGCCGACCCGAAGAAGTGGCCGAACTCGTCGCCTTCCTCGTCTCCGACCGGGCCTCCGCCATCGTCGGCGCCGAACACGTCATCGACGGCGGCACTGTTCCCGCGCTCTGAGCACCATCCCCTCCGGGAACGGCCCGAGAACCATCCCGCAGAACACCATCAGCGAGGCAGCCATGACCGACGACACCACGCCCTCCGACGCCACCGACCTGCCCGACGTCGTCAAGCGGTATCTGAAAGCACACAACGAGCACGACCTGCCCGCGGTCTCGGCCACGCTGACGCCGGACGCGACCGTCACCGACGACGGCCGCACCTACAAGGGGATCCCGGCCATCGAGCGGTGGCTGGACCGTGCCGCATCCGAGTACACCTACACCACCACGCTCATCGGGGCCGAGCGCGACGGACCGGACCGCTACACCGTCACCCAGCACCTCGAGGGTGACTTCCCCGGCGGCACCGTCGACCTTCACTATCGCTTCATCCTGTACCAGGGCCTGATCAGCCACCTCACCATCGCCCCCTGACGCACCGCGCCGTGGCGGCGCCCGATGGCTGCCCGTGACGGCTCACGGTGGCTCAGAAGCCGTCCACATCGACGACGGCTTGGGCGAATGCCTCGGGCGCTTCCTGCGGCACGTTGTGGCCGATGCCCTTCAGAGTGCGGTGCTCGTATATGCCCGTGAACTTGTCGCGGTAGGCGGCGCCGTCCCCGGCGGGGGTGAAGGGGTCCAGCTCGCCGTCGAGGGTGATGGTCGGCACCCCGATGCCGGGGGCCGCGGCAAGCCGCTTCTCCAGGCCGTCGTATCGCGGATCGCCATCGGCCAGACTTAGCCGCCAGCGGTAGTTGTGGAGCACGATGTCGGCGTAGTCGGGGTTGTCGAAGTCCGTCGCGGTGCGGTCGAAGGTCGCGTCGTCGAACTCCCATGACGGCGAGTTGAACTCCCAGATGAGCCTGGCCAGCTCGCGCCCGTTGGCCCGCAGTCCGAGCTCGCCCCGCTCCGTGGCGAAGTAGTACTGGTACCACCATGCCCATTCGGCCTTCGGGGGCAGCGGCTTCTTATTGGCCTCGCGGTTGGTGATCAGGTAACCGGTCACGGAAACCAGGGCCTTGCAGCGATGCGGCCACAGAGCGGCGATGATGTCAGCCGTCCGGGACCCCCAGTCGTAACCGGCGAGGAGCGCCCTCTCGATCCCCAGAGCGTCCATCAGGGCGATGATGTCGAGGGCGATCACGGACTGCTGGGCGTTCCGGAACGTCGACGCGGAGAGAAAGCGCGTCGTGCCGTGTCCGCGCAGATGCGGGACGATCACCCGGTAGCCCTCCGCCGCCAGCAGGGGCGCGACATCGACGTAGCTTTGGATGCTGTACGGATAGCCGTGCAGGAGGATGACCGCGGGGCCGTGTTCGGGCCCGGCTTCGGCGTAACCGACGTCCAGCACACCTGCCTTGATCTGCTTGATCGACGTGAAGGACGTGTTCGTCCCCGGTGTGGCCGCGGGCGCGGCCATCCCCTTCTTCGCGTCAGGCCCTGCTGTCGAGGCCGACGCCGTGAAGGCGCCGAACAGACCGGACAGGGAAGCCACGCCCGCCCCCGCGCCGACGGCCTTGCCCATATTCCGCCTGCTGATCATGTGACCCATCTCGCCCATCCCGCCCGTCTCTTCCGGTGTCGATGGGTGAGGAGCCTGCCACGACCGGCGTCACCTGTCAAACCGGTGACGCCCGGCGTGAGTCAGGGTCAGGGCAAGGCCGGGCAGGCGCGCCTCCTGGAGGTCGGTCGAGGTCAGTCCGTCTTGTCACCGCCGCCCGGCGTGGCGGCCTGCTCACGACCGCCGCGCACCACATTGCCGAGGGGCTCCCCCTGGTCCAGCCGGTTGATGTTGGCCGCGATATCCGTGGCGCGGGCCGCGAAAGTCTCCTCGGTGTGGCCCGAGTTGTGCGGTGTCATCACCACATTTTGCAGGGTGTGGAACGGCAGGCGGCTCGGCGCGTGCGGAGGGCCGGCCCACCAGACGTCCAGGGCAGCGCCGGCGATGGTGCCGGCCGAGAGCGCCTCGTACAGCGCCTCCTCCTGGACGACCGGGCCACGGGCGACGTTGACGAGGAGGGACCGCGGGCCCATCGCGGCGAGTTCGGCCGGGCCGATCAGTCCGCGGGTCGCGGGGCTCAGCGGAACGGTGACCACGACGATGTCGGATCCCGCCAGCAGGTCCGAGAGCTGCTCCGGGCCACCCACCCAGTCGGGGCGCAGGCCCTCCGGCAGGGGGGCCGACGGATCGCGGCGCACCGCCCGCACCCCCAGGCCGACCGCCTGGCACAGCCGGCCGATCTCCCGCCCCGTCTCGCCGAAGCCGATGACTCCGACACGGCGGCCCCGCAAGGTGTCCCCGAAGGGCAGCGCGGAATCCACGGCGACGTTCCGCCACCGTCCCGCGCGCAGCTCCCGGTCGGCCGCGAGCACACGCCGGGACAGCATCAGCACGCACATCAGGACGTGTTCGGCGATCGACCTGCCGTGGTGGTGGGTGTTGGCCACGATCACATCCGGCCCCAGGGCCTCCAGGGGGATGCCGTCGTAGCCCGCGCCGACGACATGGACGAGGCGGAGTCGCCGGGCTCGCCGCGCGTCGTCCTCGGTGAGCTGGGAGCCCACATACACGTCGACGGCGGCGATGGCGTCGGCGATCCGCGCCGCGTCCCAGTCGGAGGCGTCCAGCCACTCGTGCGGGCCCTCGGTCCGCGCCCTCAGCCGCTCGGTGAACCTGCTCAGGATCCGGTGGTTGAGCATGATGCGCATACTGGCCATGACCGCCGTCCTCATATGTAGCCGCTGTTTTCATTCCTGCACAGGGCTCGTGAGGCTGTCAACGCTGCGGTTGCCCCGACTATCACCCCGTCCACCTGCGCCTGTTGTCAGATCTCTTGACGCCCCGGCGCCTCAGGTTTAGCTTCAGCGTCCACAAATACAGACCGGGTACGCAAGTGTAGACAGCCATGTCGACTGTCGTTCTCGGGCGGCAACCCGCCACCACCCTCGGAGATACGCCGACGATGAAGTCCTCCGTACCCTCCAGTCCGCGCCAGGAACGGGGCCGGGCCCATACAGTTCTCGCCCTTCTGGCCACGGGCACGATGCTGCTCACCAGCGCGTGCGCCGTGGCGAACAGTGACACGGCGGGTGATGCCGGCAGCGCGGACGGGCGCACCCTGCGGGTGGTCCTCACCCAGGAACCGCCGACGCTGGAGCCCTGTGAGTCATCGCTCACCGCGACCGGTGTCGTCGTCCGCTCCAACATCACCGAACCGCTGGTGGAACGGGACCCCACCTCGGGCAGGCTGGAGCCGCTGCTGGCGACCGGCTGGCGGCAGACGAAGCCCACGACGTGGACCTTCGACATCCGCCCGGGTGTGACCTTCCAGAACGGGCAGCCGTTCACGGCGAAGGACGCCGTGTTCTCCATCGACCGCGCCGTCAACTCCGATCTCGCCTGCAACGTGGACGGCTATGTCTTCGGCGACGCGAAACTCGATGTACGCGCCGTCAGCCCCACCCGGCTGACGGTCACCACCGAGAAGACCGACCCCATCCTCCCGCTGCGGCTCAGCTTCGTCGAGATCGTGCCGCGCACCACCGACACCAAGGCCAAGGTGCGCATACCGATCGGGACCGGGCCCTACGCCGTCAAGGCGTGGCAGACCGGTGTCTCGATCTCCCTTGCCCGCAACGCCGACTACTGGGGGAAGGCTCCGGCCTATCCCCGGGCCAGGTATGTCTGGCGAAGCGATGCGAGCGTCCGCGCGGCGATGATCGACAAGGGCGAGGCCGATATCGCGACGGCGCTGGACCACATGAGCGCCGACAAGGGCAACACCCTCGCCTACCCCAACAACGAGACGACCGCCCTGCGTCTGGACGGCCGTGAGGCGCCGCTCAACGACATCCGGGTGCGCAAGGCGATCGGCATGGCCGTCGACCGCAAGGGCATCATCGGCGCGCTTCTCGGCGGACTGGCCAAGCCCGCCGCGCAATTGGTCCCGCCCGGCGTGGTGGGCCACAACGATGACCTCGCCCCCGCTCCGTACCAGGAGGCCGCCGCCCGCGCGCTGGTGAAACAGGCGGCCGCCGACGGCGTCCCGGTCCACCGGCGGATCACCCTCGTCGCGCGCAACGGCATGTTCGCCGGAATCGCGGAAGTGACCGAGGCCCTGCAGTACGAGATGGCGCGAGTGGGGCTGAACGTGAGGATACGCATGGCGGACACCGCCACCCATCTTCAGTACCAGCTGCGTCCGCTGCCCCGCGGTGTCGGGCCGGTGGCGCTGCTGATCATGCACGGCAACCAGGCCGGGGACGCGGCCTTCACCACGAGTCAGTACCTGCAGAGCGACGGCCCCCAGTCCACCTTCGGCACCAAGGACCTCGACCGGCGCATCGCCGCGGCGGACGCGCTGTCCGGCAAGGCCCGGCAGAAGGCGTTCGCCGACGTGCTCGCCTACCAGAACACGTCGGTCGTGCAGTATGCCTACCTGGCTCATATGCGCGGGTTGCTCGGACTGTCGCCGTCGGTGCGGTACCGCCCGGACTCCGCCACCGGGGACGAGATGCGGCTCTCCGAGGTCAGTCCCGCGACGGCGGGGAGGCGCTGACATGACGTCCTTCCTGCGCAAGCGCATCGTCTCCAGCGCGATCCCCCTGGTGTTCGTGGTGCTGGGCGTGTTCTGCCTGGCCCGCCTGACCGGCAGCCCCGTCGACCTCTACCTCCCGCTGAGCGCGACCCCCCAGCAGCGCGCGGAATTCTCCGCCGCGCACGGCTTCGACGACTCCATTCCGGTGCAGCTGTGGGACTACCTCACCAATGCCGCACAACTCGACTTCGGCACCTCGCTGCGCACCGGGGAGTCCGCCGGTTCGATGGTGCTCAAGGCGTTCCCCGTCACGCTCCAACTCGCCGGGATGACCATGCTCCTGGCGATCCTCGGGGCGCTGCTGGTCGGAAGCCTCGCCGCCTACCGGCCCAACTCGCTCATCGACCGGATCGCCGGTCTGCTGTCGATGACCGCGGCCAGCATCCCCGACTTCTGGTTCGCGATCATGGGTGTGCTGGTCTTCGGAGTGGGCCTGGGCTGGCTGCCGACCTCCGGCACCCTGGGCGGCCCCGAGATCTGGGTGCTGCCCATCGCCACCCTGCTGATCCGTCCGTTCGGCGTGCTGGTGCAGGTGGTGCGCGGCAGCATGGTCGGCGCGCTGTCCGCGCCCTATGTCAAGGTCGCGCGCAGCAAGGGAGCCGACCCCAAGCGCGTGGTGTTCGGGCACGCCCTGCGCAACTCCATCACGCCCGTGCTGACCGTCGCCGGGGATCTCACCGTCGGTCTCGTCAACGGGGCGGTGATCGTGGAAACGATCTTCGGCTGGCCGGGGATCGGCAAGCTCATGATCGACTCGATTCTGCAGCGCGACTTCGCGGTGTTGCAGGCCGCCGTTCTGATCACGGCGGTGACGATCTTCGCGCTGAACATCGTCGTCGACGTCTGCCACGCCCTGATCGACCCCCGAGTGCGCCAGGCGGTGCCGGCGTGAGCGAAGGAGCCACCATGACCGAGCCCGCCGATCCCGACGGCCGTCCCTCCGGCGAGGCCGCCCCGTCACCCACCCGACCGCCCCGCTGGTGGCTGCTGCTCGGCCGGGACCGGGG
This sequence comes from Streptomyces sp. NPDC007875, assembly GCF_042868035.1. Lineage (NCBI taxonomy): Bacteria > Bacillati > Actinomycetota > Actinomycetes > Kitasatosporales > Streptomycetaceae > Streptomyces > Streptomyces sp. NPDC007875. The sequence goes on from NZ_JBIADZ010000026.1 coordinate 76,948, forward strand.
AGCGGCCGTCGCGGCCGTCGTCCTCGCCGCGGTGTTCCTGGTCGCGCTGTTCGGCCGGCTGTTCATCGGGGACCGAGCGGTGCGGCAGGACCTCCGCGCCTCGCTGCGCCCGCCCTCCCTCGACCATGGCGTCTACGGGCTGCTGGGCACCGATGTGCTGGGACGCAGCGTGCTGGCCCGGCTGGTGGACGCCGCCGGGACCACGCTGTTTGTCGCGGTGCCCGCGGTGCTGTGCTCACTGCTGATCGGCTCGGCGCTGGGGCTGTGGGCCGGATACCACGGGGGGATGCGCGAGAACGTGGCGATGCGTGTCGCCGATGTCATCCTCAGCTTCCCGTCCCTGCTGATCGCGGTCGTCGTGCTGTATGTCTTCGCGCCCAGCGCGATGAACATCGTGCTGATCCTCGCCATCGCGCGCGTCCCGGTCTATCTGCGCACCGCCCGCGCGGAGTCGGCCGAGCTCAGAAGCCGTCTGTTCGTCGACGCGGCCCGGACCTTCGGCACACCGAGCCGGAACATCATCTGCCGGCATATTCTGCCGATCGCGCTGCCCACGCTGCTGACGGTGGCCACGCTCGACTTCTGTTTCGTCATGCTGACCGAGTCGTCCTTGAGTTTCCTCGGCATCGGCATCCAGCCCCCCGATGTCAGCTGGGGGCTGATGGTGGCCCAAGGGCGCCAGTACCTTCAGACGGCCTGGTGGATCGCCGTGCTGCCGGGCTTCGCGATCGTGCTCACCACGGTGTCGGCCACGGTGCTCGCCGCCTGGGTCCGCCTGGCCACCGACCCCGCCCAGCGCTGGCGGCTGACGCTGCCCCGGAAGCGGCGCGGCAGCCGCGCCGCTGTTCCCTCGGAGATGATCGCGTGAAGCCCTCCACCCTGCCCGCGCCCGCCGCCACCGGCGATCCCGCACTCGAGGTCGAGGGGCTCTGCGTCGATCTGCGGACCCCCTCCGGCACTGTCCGTGCCGTGAACGGCGTCGGCTTCAGCGTGCGCAAGGGGCGCACACTGGCGCTGCTGGGCGAGTCCGGCTGCGGGAAGTCGATGACCGCGCTGTCCATCGTCGGGCTGCTCGACCCGACGGCCGAGGTGACGGGCGGATCCGTGCGGGTGTCCGGCACCGATGTGCTGCGGTTGGGCCAGGCGGGGCGCAGAAAGCTCGCCGGGCCCGTGCTGTCGATCGTCTTCCAGGACGCGCTGACCGCGCTCAACCCCGTACAGCCGGTCGGCAGACAACTCGCCGAGCCGTTCCGGATCCATCGCGGGCTCTCGCGGCGCGATGCCCGGGAGAAGGCGGTCGAGCTGATGGCCCGCGTCGGTATCCCCGAGCCGCGGCTGCGGGCCCGTGCGTACCCGCATCAGTTCTCCGGCGGAATGCGCCAGCGGCTGCTGATCGCGATGGCCGTCGCGCTGGACCCCGATGTGCTGATCGCCGACGAGCCCACGACCGCGCTCGATGTCACCGTGCAGGCGCAGATCATGCGGCTGCTGCGGGATCTGCAGACCGAGCGGGACATGGCGCTCGTGCTGATCACCCACGATCTGGCGGTGGTCGCCCAGCGCGCGGACGATGTCGTGGTGATGTACGCGGGCAATGTGGTGGAGACCGGCCCGGTCGCCGAGGTCTTCTCCCGCCCCCGCCACCCGTACACGAAGGGATTGCTCGATTCGGTGCCCGAACACGCCGTCAGGGGCGGCCCGTTGCCCGCTGTGCCGGGGAGCCCGCCCGAACTCAGCGCGGTCCCGTCCGGTTGCGTCTTCCAGGCCAGGTGCCCGCTGGCCGAGGAGCGCTGTGCCCGGGAACGCCCTCGTCTGCTGTCCGTCGGGGCCTCGCGTTCGGCCGCCTGCCACTTCTCCGAGGAGCTCGACCGTGCCTGAGACGCCCCGCACCGACACCACGGCCGCGGGCCCGCGGACCGATGGCTCGGCCGCTCCCGCGCCACTGCTCGAAGTCCGCGGTGTGACCAAGTCGTTCGGCCATGGCCGCCGGCGCCTGACCGCGCTGGACGGAGTCGATGTGCGGGTCGGGCGCGGGGAGACCCTCGGGCTGGTGGGCGAGTCCGGATGCGGCAAGTCGACCCTGGCTAGAGTGGTGCTCGGGCTGGAGCGGCCGGACTCGGGGACGGTGCGCTTCAACGGCACCGATCCGTTCACCCTCAAGGGCAAGGAACTGCTGGCCTGGCGGCGCCGGGTGCAGATGGTGTTCCAGGACCCCTTCGCCTCGCTCAACGCCCGGATGTCCGCGGCCGACCTCATCGGCGAGCCGTGGCGCACCCACCGCGACATCGTGCCCACGACGCAGGCGCGGGAGCGACGGGTCCGTGAGCTGCTGTCGCTGGTCGGGCTGCGGGAGAGCGACGCCCACCGCTACCCGAACGAGTTCTCCGGCGGGCAGCGGCAGCGCATCGGCATCGCCCGTGCGCTGGCTCTCGACCCCGACCTCATCGTGTGCGACGAGCCCGTGTCCGCGCTGGACCTGTCGGTGCAGGCCCAGGTGCTCAATGTCCTCTCCGAGCTGCGGGGACGGCTCGGTGTCTCCTACGTCTTCATCTCCCATGACCTGTCCGTGGTCCGGCATGTCTCCGACCGGGTGACCGTGATGTATCTGGGCAAGGTCATCGAACACGGCCCCACCGAGAACGTCTTCGACCGCCCCCTGCATCCCTACACCGCCGCCCTGATGTCCGCCGCGCCCACACTCGGCGTTTCCGGGCAGGCCCAGGACGACGACGAGATCCAGCTGCGCGGGGAGATCCCCTCCCCGTACGACATCCCGTCCGGCTGCCGGTTCCGCACCCGCTGCTGGAAGAGCGAGGCCCGGTGCGCCGAGCTCGCCCCTCCGGTCGTCACCCGTGACGGCACGGCGGACCCCGGGCAGGAGCCGCATGAGGGCCTGTGTCATTTCCCGCTGGGCGCCGGGCCGACGGAAGCATGAGCCCGCCGGAGTTCAGCCTGCTCTTCATCGCGGTGGCGGTCGGGGCGCTGTTCCAGGTCTCCATCGGCTTCGGGCTCGGCCTGCTGGCCGCCCCGGTGATCGCGATATTCGACCCTTCGCTCACCCCGGTGGTGGTCCTGCTGCTCGCCACCGGGGTCACGGCCGCGGTCCTGGTGCTGGAGGGCGGCCACCTGGACCTGCGGGGCGCGGGATGGGCGCTGGCCGGACGAGTGCCGGGCGCGGTGGGCGGCGCGGCGCTGGTCGCCGTGCTGCCCGCCCGGCAACTCGCCCTCCTCGTCGCCGTGGTCGTCCTCGCGGGCGTCGCGGTGAGTCTGCGCGGCTTCGTGCCGGCGCCGCGACGGCGTTCGGTGCTGCTGGCCGGCCTGATGTCGGGGCTGATGGGCACGGCGACCTCCATTGGAGGGCCGCCGATGGCCATGGTCTGGCAGCGCCTGAGCGGGCCGCGGCTGCGCGCCACGATGAGCGGGTTCTTCCTGGCCGGTTCCGTGATGAGTCTGGCCATCCTGGCGGCGACCGGAGCGGTGCACACGTACAGCCTGTGGCACACCGCCCTGCTCGCCCCGGCCGCGGCGATCGGGGTGCTGCTCGCCCGCCCGCTGTCGAGCAGACTGGACATGCGGCGCACCAGGGGCGTCGCCATGGTGCTCGCGGTGGCGAGCGCGACCGTGCTGGTGATCCAGCAGTTCGTCTGAGCCGAGCCGCGTGTCCGCTGCTGCCCCGGACCCGGCGCGTTTCCGTTGAAACGGGGAGGCTCAGCCCTCCGCTGCCACGGGGGCGGCCCGGCGCTCTCCGGTGACCTTGGAGGAGGGCAGCCGCCCGGCCTTGGAGGTGCCGGTCATCGTCTCGCCGTCGACCGTCATCGTGAACGCGAGGTTCAGACGCATGGGCTTGGTGATGGCCTGACGCCAGGTGAGCCGGTCGCCCTCGAGCGCCACATCGGTCAGCGGGACATCCTCCCCCGCGCCGTGGGCCGTACCGGTCAAGGTGCCGTCCTCGTCGCGGAATTCGGCCACGGCCTTGATCCGGCCGATGGGTGTGGACATGGACAGATCCCAGGTGCCTTCAATGGACATGGTGGTGTGCTTCCTTACGGTGGATCGGGGCGGATGGCGCTGGAGGCGGTGTGGTCACAGGGCGACGGGCGACGGCCCGTGGTGGCGCCAGGGGGTGCCGCGGCGCTCGTAGGCGAACAGCTCCTCGACGGCGTGGGCGATCCGCGGCCCCAGTTCGCGCTCCAGCAGGTACAGGCCCAGATCGAGCCCGGAGGTGACACCGGCGCCGGTGACGAGGTCGCCGTCGTCGACCACACGGGCCCTGACCGCGTTGACACCGGTGGCGTCCAGCATGTCCAGGCCCATGTGGTGGGTGGTGGCGTAGCGCCCCTCCAGCAGACCGGCCATGGCCAGGACGAGCGAACCGCCGCACACCGTGGCGACGGTCACCTCCGGACGGTCCATGGCCGCCTTCAGCAGCCCCGGCAGGCCGGTGTTCACGGCGCGGCCCAGAATTACGGGAATGAACTCGTGCTCCCGCCACTCGCCCGCAGCCGCGTCCGCGTCGAGATCGGGGACCTCGCCGGGTTCTCCGATCCGGCCGGCCGCACCGGGGACCACCACCAGGTCGGCCGTCGCGGGATTCAGGGCGGCCGTGGCCCGCAGCGGCACACCGCCGACCCCGCTCACCACCTCACGCGGTCCCTCGGCGGACACCAACTCGGCGCGCAGCGCTCCCCCGGCAGCCATGCCACCGGCGACCAGCACTTCGTAGGGGGCGAGCACATCGAGGAGGTCGAAGCCGTCGAACAGGACGATCTGGGCGAGCATGAAATCTTCCCTCACATGCGGTGATGGCCAGTCTGTCTGGCCCTGTCCCGACGCTACGCAAGGGTGGAAACGGCTCCCAGTGGCACGAGCGACATGGTTCAACGGAATATCGCCAGCGGGCCGGAGGGTGCCGCGGGCAAGCGTCTCAGGCCGCGTCGGGTGGCATGTTGTACGGCGTGACGACCTGGATGGGCGAGGGCAGGGCGGGGCCGTCGTCGGGCAGGGCTCCGTGGGCCCGCATGATGATCTGGCAGGCGCGGCGCATGTCCTGGCGCAGGTCGTGGTGGAGCACCGCGGACAGCCGGCGCTCGCGCAACAGCCGGGTGTTGTCGTGGTCGAGGTCGTGGGCGATGAACACCTCGTAGGCGCGGCCCAGTTCCTCGAAGGCTTGAATCGTGGCGGTGTTGCCGCCGCCGATCGAGTAGACCGCCCTGATCTCCGGGTCGCGGCGCAGCGCCCGCAGGACCAGCTCCCGCTGGGTGGCGTCCAGACCGTCGCTGTCGGTGACCTCGACCAGTGTGCGCCCGGGATGGGCGTTGCGCAGGGCGCTGCGGAACCCCATCTCGCGTTCCTCCTCCCCACGGAAGAAACCGCGGCTGATGGTGGTGAGCACATTGCCGGGGCGGTCGCCGAGCCACTGTCCCAGGAGGTATGCGGCGGTGGCCCCGGCGGCGCGGTTGTCGATGCCGACGTAGGACCGGCGCGCGCTGCCGGGCAGATCGGTCACCAGGGTCACGACCGGTGTGCCCACGGCGGTCAGACGGCCCACGGCCGCCGTGACCTCCGGGACGTCGGGCGCCTTCAGGACGATCCCCTGGGAGCCGCCGCGCGCGGCGATGCGGTCCAGCGTGGCGATCAGCTCCTCGACCGGACCGGTCTCGCGGAAGTGGAAACGCGACCGCATCACCGCGGGGCGCAGCGCCGGCAGCTCCGCCTCCAGGGCGGCGCGGACCGCCAGGGAGAAGCGCTCCGGCGCCTGCATCACGATGTCGATCATGAAGGTGCGGCCGCCGATGCGGACCTGGGTCCGCTGCCGGTCCAGGTCCTTGATCGCCTGGTGGACCTCCCGGGTGGTGCTCTCGCGCACGCCGCCCCGGTTGTTCAGGACCCGGTCGACGGTGGCCTCGCTCAGGCCCGCCTGCCGGGCGATCTCCCGGATCGGATACGGATGGGACATCGGCGCGCCTCCATGAGGGGTTTTTGATGGACTGCTGAGGATTGCCCGATGCTCGGCTGATCACAACACTGACAGAAAGCCGCAGCCCACGGGAAGGATCGCAAAGCATCATGTCCCTCGTCGCTCCGAGGTCTCACGTCTGGCTCAGTGAGGCCGACTGCACTCTCGACGCCTTCCGCACCCTGGTCGAGCGGACCACCGACCCCGGCGACCACCCCGGCGCCGACGCCGTGGAGCGACACGTCCCCGTCTACGACGGCGACCGCCTGCGCGCGCGGGCCGCCACGGCGTCCGGCCGCCGGGAGGCGCAGGCGGAACTGGTGGACGCCCTGCTGGACGGCCCCGGCATCGTGGTGTTCAAGGGCGCCTTCCCCGACCCGTCGGTCCTCGACCGGGCCACCGAGGCGTTCACGACGCTGATCGAGGAGGAACGGGCAGCGGGCTCGGCCCGCGGTGACCACTTCGCCGAGCCCGGCACCAACGACCGGGTCTGGAACGCGCTGGAGAAGCTGGCCCTGGGCGCGCCGGAGGTCTTCGCCGACTACTACGCCAACGACCTCCTCGCCCTGGTGGCCACCGCCTGGCTGGGCCCCGGCTACCAGATCACCTCACAGATCAACCAGGTCAACCCGGGCGGCGCGGCGCAGAGCGTGCACCGCGACTATCACCTCGGCTTCCTCTCCGAGGCGGGGGCCGCGGCCTATCCGGCCCATGTCCACCGGCTCTCCCCCGTGCTGACCCTGCAGGGCGCGGTCGCCCACTGCGCCATGCCCGTCGAGTCCGGCCCGACGCTCTACCTGCCGTACTCGCAAGCGTACGAGCCCGGCTACCTGGCCTGGCGCCGCCCGGAGTTCATGGCCTACTTCGCCGAGCACCACGTCCAGCTCCCGCTGGAGGCGGGCGACGCGGTCTTCTTCAACCCCGCGCTCTTCCACGCCGCCGGGCACAATCACTCCACGGACATCCGGCGGATGGCGAATCTGCTGCAGATCTCCTCCGCCTTCGGCCGCGCCATGGAGACCGTCGACCGAGCGGCGGTGGTCGACGCCGTCTTCCCCGTGCTGCGGCAGCGCAAGGCCGAAGGCGCCTCCGAGGACTGGCTGCACAACGTCGTCGCGGCGTGTGCCGAGGGCTACCCCTTCCCCACCAACCTCGACCTCGACCCGCCCGTCGGCGGCCTCGCCCCGGACTCCCAGGCCGACATCGTCCGGCGCGCCCTGGAGCAGGACTGGACCCCGGACACCCTGCGCGCCCAGCTGCGGGCCGGCGCCGAGCGCCGCGAGAGCTGAAGGAGACGGACCGCACATGGGACTACTGCAGGACAAGATCGTCCTGGTCAACGGCGGCAGCCAGGGAGTCGGCGCCGGCATCGTCCGCGCCGCCGCCAGTGAAGGGGCCACGGTCGCCTTCACCGGACGCCGCCCCGACGTCGGCGAGCCGCTGGCCGGGGAACTCACCGCCCAGGGGGCCACCGCCTCCTTCCTCCGCGCCGACCTGGCCGATCCCGCGCAGGCACGGGGCAGCGTGGAGGAGGTGGTGGCGGCCCACGGCAGGATCGACTGCCTGGTCAACTCCGCCGGGCTCACCTCGCGCGGGACGCTGCTGGACACCACCCCCGAACTCTTCGACGCGCATATCGCGATCAATCTGCGCGCCCCGTTCTTCGCCATGCAGGCGGCCGTCGCCGACATGGTGGCCAGGAAGGCTCCGGGCACGATCGTCAACATCATCTCCAACTGCGCACACGGCGGGTATCCGTTCCTGGCGCCGTACTCCGCCGCGAAGGCCGGGCTCGCGGGCCTGACCCGCAACGCCGCCCACGCGCACCGCTGGGACCGCGTCCGTATCAACGGCCTCAACATCGGCTGGACCGAGACCGAGGGCGAGGACGCCATCCAGCGCGCCTTCCACGGCGCCGGAGACGACTGGCGCGAGGAGGCGGCCCGCGCCCAGCCGATGGGCAAGCTCGGCCAGGTCGACGAGATCGCCGAATTCGTCGTCCTCCTGCTCTCCGACCGCAGCGGCGTCGTCACCGGCTCGGTCATCGACTGGGACCAGATCGTCCTCGGCGGACTCGGCTGACCGCCGCGCCGCACCGTCACAAGCGACACCGCCACAAGCCGCACAGTCAGAAACCCGCGCCCTCACCACCCGCACCATCAGAAAGGGCACAACTCCCCATGCGTATCGGCATTATGGGCCTGGGCCGGATCGGCGCCTTCCACGCCGAGACCCTGTCCACGCTCGACGCGGTGGATTCCCTCGTGGTCACCGACCCGGTCGCCGCTACCGCCACCACCGCCGCCGAGCGGTTCGGCGCCCGGGCGGTCGCCTCACCGGAGGCCCTGCTCGCCGCAGGTGTGGACGGCGTCGTGATCGCCGCGGCGACCGACGCCCATCCCGAGCTCATCCTCGCCGCCGTACGGGCGGGCCTACCGGTCTTCTGCGAGAAGCCGGTGGCGCGCACGATCGAGGAGAGCCTCGACGTCCTCCGCGCGGTGAGGGACAGCGGCGTGGAGGTCCACATCGGCTACAACCGGCGCTTCGACCCCGGGTATGTGGCGGCGCGGAGGGCGGTGGTCAGCGGTGAGCTGGGGCCGCTGACCACGGTGCGCTCCACCACCTTGGACCCCGAGCCGCCTCCGGCCGCCTATGTGGCCGTCTCCGGCGGCATCTTCCGCGACTGCGCCGTGCACGACTTCGACAGCGTCCGCTGGATCACCGGCCGCGAGGTCACCGAGGTCTACGCGACCGGCGCCAACCGCGGCGCCGAATACATCGCGGCCGCCGGGGACGTCGACACCGCCTCCGCCCTCCTCACCCTGGACGACGGCACCCTCGCCGTGGTCTCCAACACCCGTCACAATCCACGCGGTTACGACGCCCGCCTGGAGCTTCACGGCATGACGGACAGCATCGCCGCAGGCCTGGAGGACAAGCTGCCGCTGCGCTCCGTCGAACCGGGCGCCACCTTCCCCGGCGGCACACCGCACCACTTCTTCATGGACCGCTTCGCCACCGCCTACCGGGCCGAGCTCACCGCCTTCACCGAGGTCGCGGCGGGTCTGCGGCCCTCTCCCTGCACCGTCGCCGACGCCGTCGAGGCCGGCTGGATCGCCGAGGCGTGCACGCTGTCCCTGCACGAGCACCGCCCCGTGAGCATGGAAGAGGTACGGAAGGCATGACGACAGCCGAGCCGCTGCGCATCGGGATCCTGGGCGCCGCCCGGATCTCCGGGCTCTCCATCGTCGGCCCCGCCCGTGCGGGCGGCCCCCGCCTCGTCGCGGTGGCCGCCCGCACCCGCGACCGGGCCGATGCCTTCGCCGCCGAGCACGCCGTCGAGCGCGTCCTCGGCTCCTACGCCGAGGTGATCGGCGACCCCGAGGTGGAGGTCGTCTACAACCCGCTGGCCAACAGCCTGCACGGCCCGTGGAACCTCGCCGCCCTCGCCGCGGGCAAGCACGTCCTGAGCGAGAAGCCCTCGGCGAGCAACGCCGAGGAGGCCACCGAGGTCCGCGACGCCGCCGCCAAGGCGGGCACCGTCTTCATGGAGGGTTTCCACTACCTCTTCCACCCCGTCACCCGCCGCCTCCACGAACTGCTGGGCTCCGGGGAACTCGGGGAGCTGCGGCGCGTCGAGACGATGGTCGCCATGCCCGCCCCGCCCGGGTCCGACCCCCGCTGGTCCCTCCCCCTGGCCGGGGGCGCACTCATGGACCTGGGCTGCTACAGCCTGCACGCGCAAACCATGCTCGCGCCCTGGGCCGGTGGTCCCCCGCACCTGGTCACCGCCCGCGGCGGCGCACGGCAGGGCGCACCGGACGTCGACGAGTGGCTGGACGCGGAACTGGCCTTCCCGAACGGCGCCACCGGATCCGCCCGCTGTCATATGGCATACGGGGACTGGCGGATGAGCTTCCGGGTCGTCGGCTCGCGGGGCGAGGCCACGGCCGTGAACTTCGTCCAGCCCCACCTGGACGACCGCGTCCTGGTGCGCACGGCCGCGGGTGAGCGGACCGAGGAGCTGGGCAAGCGCTCCTCGTACACCTACCAGCTGGAGGCGTACGCCGCTCACCTGCGGCACGGCGCGCCGCTTGCGCTGGACGCGGAGGACGCGCTGACCACCATGTCCCTGATCGACGCGTGCTACCGCACCGCCGGGTTCCCGCCCCGGCCCCGCACCACGGCTCGCGTCTCGGGCTGAGCACGCACGCACGGGGGCACGGTCGCCGGCGGGCCCCCGCCGGTCGGCCTGCCCCCGGCCGCCGGCTCAGCTCTCCGTGTCGGCCGTCGGCCCCGGCCGGGCCGCCGCGGGCGCGCCCACGCGCAGTCCGTCCATGACCAGATCCAGAAGCCGTCTGGCGCGCACCGGCCCCTCGTCATCGGGGCTGATCTGCCACAGGCCGGAGATGGCGAGCAGGAAGTCGTCGGTGGTCACGTCCGGGCGGATCGTGCCGACCTCCTCGTTCGCCTTCAGCAGAAGCGCGACGGCCTCGGTCATCTGGCCGTGTCCCGGTTTCTTCTGGCCGCAGGCGGTGCTGAGGGCCTTGTGCAGCGCGTCGGCCAGACCGGCCTTGGCCATGGCGAACCGGGCGAGGTGCCCCATCCACTCCCGCAGCGCCTCATCGGGCGCGCGGGTACGGAGCAGCTCGGCCGCGATGTCCGCGACCTGCAGCATCTCGTGGCGGTAGATCTCCAGCACGAGGGCCTCGCGGCTGGGGAAATTGCGGTACAGCGTGCCCTGCCCGACGCCCGCCTTCTTCGCGATGGTGCTCAGCGGGACATCCGCCGAACGGGTCAGCTCCGCCAGCGCCACTTCCAGGATGCGCTCGCGGTTCGCTTGCGCGTCCGAGCGCAGACGCGCGTCCTTCTCTGTCCGCACTCGTCCTCCTTCCGGACACCGCCAAAGCGCCGACCTTGCCCACCGGACAGCTGTCCGCTAAGTTTCATGCACAGCGGACAAGTGTCCGCTTAGGTACACCTTACCGGCTGAAACGGCCCGTGGGGATGGCCGGAACCGAGCGCCGAATGGCATTCTCACTCATTCCCACCCCCCCGGGACCTCCTCATTGGATGACTTCGACGCGCACCACATCCGCGAAAGAAGGCTGATCATGGCCCCATCGACGTCCAGCGTCATCACGCTGACCATCAACGGCGAGAAGTACACGCTGCCCGTCGACCACCGCACCACCCTGCTCGACGCCCTGCGTGAGCATCTCGACCTCACCGGGACCAAGAAGGGCTGCGACCAGGGCCAGTGCGGGGCCTGTACGGTACTGCTCGACGGCCGCCGGGCCGTCTCCTGTCTGCAGCTCGCGGTGGCAGCCGAGGGCCGCGACGTCACCACGATCGAGGGCGTGGCCGACGGCGACCGGCTGCATCCGGTGCAGCAGGCGTTCCTCGACCTCGACGGCTACCAGTGCGGCTACTGCACCCCGGGGCAGATCTGTTCCGCCCTCGCCGTGATCGAGGAACATGCGGCGGGCTGGCCGAGCGCGGCCACCGCCGACGTCCGCCCCGAAGCGGGGCCCCCACCACTGACCCCCGATGAGATCCGGGAGCGGATGAGCGGCAACCTGTGCCGCTGCGGCGCATACGTGTCGATCGTGCAGGCGGTCGCGCAGGCGGCCGAGGTGCAGGCGACCGGGACCGAGGAGGCCGTCGCATGAAGGAGTTCGGCTACCAGCGCGTCCTCGACGTGTCCGAGGCGATCGCGGTACTCGGCGCCGACCCCGACGCACGGTTCCTCGGCGGCGGCACCAATCTGGTCGATCTGATGAAGACCGGCATCGAGCGGCCGGGACGCCTCGTCGACGTACGCGAACTGCCCCTGGACGGCATCGAGGCGACGCCGGACGGCGGTCTGCTCATCGGCGCCACCGTCACCAACAGCGATCTCGCCGCCCACCCCGAGGTACGGCGCCGCTACCCGGCCCTCGCCCAGGCCGTCCTGGCCGGTGCGTCCGGGCAGCTGCGCAACATGGCCACCGTCGGCGGGAATCTTCTCCAGCGCACCCGCTGCGGCTACTTCACCGATGTGGCGGGGCCCTGCAACAAGCGCCTCCCCGGCAGCGGCTGCCCGGCCATCGAGGGCGAGCACCACAACCACGCGATCCTCGGCGCCTCCGAGCACTGCGTCGCCACCCACCCCTCGGACATGGGGGTCGCGCTCGCCGCCTTCGACGCCGTCGTGCGGTACGAAACCGCCGACGGGCCGGGCGAGTTGCCGCTGGCGGACTTCTATCTGCCGGTGGGCGACACCCCGCACCTGGAGACGGCGCTGCCCTCCGGCGCGCTGATCACCGGCGTCACCCTGCCCCCGGCCCCGGTCGCCGCGCACTCCCGCTACCGCAAGGTCCGCGAGCGCGCGTCCTACGCCTTCGCGATCGGCTCGATCGCCGCCGCCCTCGACGTCCGGGACGGCGTCGTCCACGAGGTCCGCCTCGCCTTCGGAGCGGTCGCCTCCCGGCCGTGGCGGGCCCTGGAGGCCGAGCGGGCGCTGGCCGGAGGCCCGGCGACCGCCGAGGCGTTCGCCGCCGCCGCGGACGCGGAGCTGGCCGCCGCCGAGGCACTGCCCCACAACGGATACAAGGTGCCGCTGATGCGCAACCTCGTCGTGGCCCTGCTGACCGAACTCACCGAGGAGGCCGCCCGATGACCACGACGACCGGAACCACCACGACGACGGGGGCCCTCGGCACCGCGCGCACCCGCGTCGAGGGCCGGGAAAAGGTCACCGGGGCGGCCCGCTACTCGGGCGACATCCCGCTGCCCGAACTCGCCCACGGCTGGCTGGTGTTGTCCACCATCGCCCGTGGCCGGGTCCGCTCGGTCGAGGCCGACTCCGTCCTCGCCATGCCCGGGGTCCTCGCGGTCCTCCACCATGAGAACGCCCCGCGCGTCAGCCTGGACTACATGGGCATGATCGGGCCGCCCGACCCGATCATCGGGGTCTTCCAGCACGACCGTGTCCCCTTCCGGGGCTGGCCGGTGGCGCTGGTCGTCGCCGAGCGGCCCGAGCAGGCCCGGGAGGCCGCGGAAGCGCTGGTGGTCCAGTACGACCAGGAGTCGCACGACATCGACTTCTTCGCCGGACACCCCGAGGTGTACACCCCCGAGGACTCGCCGTTCGGGCCGGCGGAGACGACGAAGGGCGACATCGAGGCCGAACTCGCCGCCTCCACGTTCGTCGTGGACGCCGAGTACACCACCCCGGAAGAGCACCACAACCCCATGGAGCCGCACGCGGCGACGGCCCACTGGGACGGCGGCCGGCTCGAGGTCCTCGACTCCAATCAGGGCACTACGTACGTGGCCGGTGAACTCGCGCAGATCTTCTCCCTCGACGCGGAGTCGGTGCGGGTGCGGTCCGAGCACGTCGGCGGCGGCTTCGGTTCCAAGACGGTCCGCCCGCACCAGGTGGCCGCCGCCATGGCCGCGACCATCCTCGACCGTCCGGTCCGCGTCGTCATGACCCGCCGCCAGATGTTCTCGACCATCGGCTATCGCAGCCCCACCGCGCAGCGGGTCCGGCTCGGCGCCGACGCGTCGGGGCGGCTGCGCGCGCTGGACCACCGGTCCGAGTGCGTCACCTCGACCGTTCACGAGTTCATCGAGCGCAGCGCCACGGTGGGGCGCGTGATGTACGACGCCGACGCGCACCACACCAGCGACCGGGTCGTACGGCTCGATGTGCCGACCCCGACCTTCATGCGCGCTCCCGGAGAGGCACCGGGCTCGTTCGCGCTGGAGTGCGCGCTCGACGAACTCGCCGAGGCATCCGGCATCGACCCGATCGCGCTGCGGGTCCGCAATGAGCCCGACCGGGGCCCCGTCTCCGGCCTGCCGTTCAGCAGCCGCAATCTGGTGGCCTGCTACGAGGAGGGCTCCCGCCGGTTCGGCTGGGCGGACCGGGATCCGCGTCCGGGGCTGCGCCGCGAGGGACGGTGGCTGCTCGGGACCGGTATGGCGGCGGCCAGCTTCCACTCCGGGGCCGGCCCGTCCACGGCGGGCGTGACGGCGGAGGCGGACGGCACCTTCACCGTGCGCATCAACGCGGCGGACATCGGGACCGGAGCCCGGACCGGCATCGCCCTGGTCGCCGCGGATGCCCTGGCGGTGGATCCGGACCGCGTCCGGGTGGTCATGGCGGACAGCGACCTCGGCCCGGCGATGATCGCCGGTGGCTCGATGGGCATGCGCTCCTGGGCTTGGGCGGTGTCGATCGCGGTGCGCGAACTGCGCGAGCGGCTGGCCCTGGGCGGCGACATCCCGCCGGAGGGAATCACCGCGCGGTCCGACACCTCCGAGGCGATCGGCGCCCTCTCGAAGAAGGAACGGCACTCCTTCGGGGCGCAGTTCGCCGAGGTGGCCGTGGACGTCACCAGCGGAGAAGTCCGGGTGCGGCGGATGCTCGGGATCTTCGCGGCGGGCCGGATCGTCAACCCCCTGACCGCGCGCAACCAGCTTGTCGGCGGGATGACCTGGGGCATTTCCATGGCCCTGCACGAGGAGGCGGTCCGGGACCGGGCCTCGGGCGGCCATGTCGGCCCGGACCTCGCGGGCTATCACTTCGCCGCGAACGCCGATGTGCCGCTCATCGAGGCGGACTGGGTGGACGACCCGGACCCGGACGACCCGGTCGGCATCAAGGGCGTCGGTGAGATCGGCATCGTGGGAGCCGCGGCGGCCATCGCCAACGCGGTGTGGCACGCCACCGGCGTCCGCCACCGCAACCTGCCGATCCGCCCGGACCGGGTCCTGTCGGCGGGGACGAGCGTGCCGGAGCCCGGCCACCGAGGCTGACCCCGCCCTCGAATGATCGGCGCCGGCCGGGCCCACAGCCCGGTCGGCGCCGAACTCTCGGCTGCGTTCGTCGGCTCGGATACCGCCGATCGGCTGGCGCTGTACGGCGATCCAGTCATCTTCACGCTCCGCCCGATGCCCTCCGGGCCCCGCGGGGAACACTCGCCCAACCCGAGGAGAGCAGAGAGGGCACTGATGAGCGACGACTTCGTGCTGGACGTGACCAAGATCCGCGACGAGGCGCGCCGCAAGATGGCGGCCGGACCGGTGACGGACTCCTACGGTCTGGACAAGGACCGGGTCATCGGCATCCTCAATGACGTCATCGCGACCGAGGTGGTGTGCTGGCTGCGCTACACCCGCCACGCCATCTCCGCCAGCGGGATCGACCGCGCCCAAGTCTCCTCGGAGTTCACCGAGCACGCGAAGGAGGAGATGCAGCACGCGCTGCGCGCCGCCGAACGCGTCTCCCAGCTCGGCGCCGACCCCGACTTCGACCCCGCCTCGCTGGCCCAGCGCGCCCACACCGACTACACCACACCGCCCGACAACGACCTGAAGGCGATGCTGGAGCACAATCTGCTCGCCGAGCGCATCGTGATCGCCAGCTATCAGGAGATCATCCGCTGGCTGGGCGAACACGACCCGACCACCCGCCGGCTGATGGAGTCGATCCTGGAGGAAGAGGAGGAGCATGCCGACGATCTGGTGGACCTGATCGGCGTCTGACCGCTGTGGTGGGTCGGCCCATGACCACGCGTTGGCCCCGTTCGCTCTCCTGCCTCATCGTGACCGCCCTGTCGTCGGCCCTGCTCGTCGGGTGCGGGGAGGACAGACACGGCCGGAGCTGCTCCGGCCGTCCGGGCAGGGATCTCTCCAGCCGCACCGTCTCCGGTGGCGACCTGTGGCAGAAGAAGATGCGGTGCGTCAACCTCGAACGCTCCACACTGACCGGGCTGGTGTCCGAGGCGAACCTGCGCAGCGGCAACCTCTACGAAGCGCGGCTGGCCGGTGTGTCCCTGGACAACGTCGACCTGCGCAACGCCGACCTGCGCCGGGCCGACCTCACCTCCGCCACCCTCTCGCAGGTCGACCTGCGCGGCGCCGATCTGAGCGAGGTCAAGCTCGGCAGGGGCCTGCTCACCGACGTCAGCTTCGATCGCGCACAGCTGGACAGCGCGGACCTGCGGGCGGCGTCCCTCACCCATGTCGGCCTCATCAAAGCCGATCTGCGCGGCGCCGATCTGGGCGGAGCCACGGTGTCCGACTCCGATCTCCGCGGCGCGCGGCTGCAGGAGGCCGTCATCTCGACCACGAGCTGGGAGAACGTCCTGTGCCCGGACGGCTCGCGGTCGAGTGCACGGGATTCCTGCGCCGACCATCTGACCCGGGCCGAGTCCCGGGCGGCGGGTCAGTTCGCCGCGCCGTCTGCCGCCTTGCCGGATTCGCCCTGAGACGCCTTCTGCCCGACACGGTGCGCCTGCTCGAGACCCGCCATGTAGGCGTCCAGATAGTCGGCGTCCGACAGCCGGGCGCACGGCCCGGGGACGGGGTGGGAGCGGACCGCTCCGCCCTTGTGGGCTGCGGCCCGGTCGGCGATGGCATCGACACAGCGCTGGGTGACCTCGGCTTTCTCGGCAGCGGCCGGGGTGCCGCTCGGGTTGCGCTTGTCGCCCGCGTCACCACCGCTGGAACAGCCGGTCAGCAGCAGGGTGATCGCGATGACGGCCGCGGCTTCGAGGGTGCGGGTGCGCATATGTCTCCCAGGGGCGTCGATGGTGGGGTGCATCATGCGGCGCCGGGGCGGCGGGGTGGGAGAGCCGGGTCGTCGTTGTGATGAAACGGTGACCGAACGGGCGTACGGGGCGATCCGGCACACCCGACCGGAGCGGGCACAGGATGTCGGGTCCGGCAGGGTGCGGACTTCCTAACGTGAGGGGCGTCAGGGAAGGAGACCGAGGTGCTGGAGCGGCTGAACGAGGCCCTGGAACACATCGAGTCGCATCTCGATCAGCGGATCGAGACGGCCGAGTTGGCGCGGATCGCGGTGACGTCGGAGTACCACTTCCGCCGGCTGTTCTCCGCACTGGCGGGGATCCCGCTGTCGGAGTACATCCGGCGCAGGAGGCTCACCATCGCGGGGGCCGAGGTGCTCGCCGGGGAGCGGACGCTCCTGGAGATCGCGGTGCGCTACGGCTACGGCTCGGGCGAGGCGTTCGCGCGTGCGTTCCGGGCCATGCACGGTGTGGGGCCGGGCGACGCCCGGCGGGCAGGTGCCGTACTGCGCTCCCAACCGCGGATGTCCTTCCGCCTCGTTGTCGAAGGGAGCAGCAGCATGCGATACCGGGTCGTGGAGAAGGAGCGATTCCATGTGGTCGGCAAGAAGGTCCGGGTCCCGCTCGTCCATGAGGGGGTCAATCCGCGGATCGCGGAGTTCATCCGAGGTATTGACCAGGAGACGATAGGGCGGATCTCCGCCCTGTCCGATCAGGAGCCGGAGGGGATCCTGGGAGTGAGCGACAACCTCGACCCGAGCCGGGCGGAGGGCACCGAACTCGACTACTACCACGCGGTGGTGACGGGAGCCGCCGCCCCGAAGGACCTGGACGAGCTCGTCGTCCCGGCGGGGACATGGGCGGTCTTCGAGAGCTCCGGGCCGTTCCCGCGGGCGCTCCAGTACCTGTGGCGGGACGTCTTCACCCAGTGGTTCCCGTCCAATCCGTACCAGAGCAGGCCGGGTCCGGAGATTCTGCGCACCCGGCTGTCGCAGGACGCGGCGCAGGCGGACGCGGAGCTGTGGATCCCCGTGGAGCGCACCGCGGTCTGACACTCCGCCCGGCCGTCACGACGGCCGGGCGGAGCCCGCGCCTCACCTACGCCCCCGCGAGCCGTGAGCCCCTCGGACCAGGCCGGCGATGAGTGCGAGGAAGGGGATGACGCCGAGGACGATGCTCACGCCCACGCCACCACCGGTGACGAGGGTGAAGTTGGAGAACACCAGCCATAGCGCGGTCAGCAGTCCGGCCACGGCCAGCAGCGGGGCGATCCGGGTCTGCCAGGGCCTGCCCGCGGAGAGCTGGGCGTTGCGCGCGAAGAAGACGACCACGGCGATGGACGTGATGAGCATCAGCAGGATCATGCCCACCGTGGCCAACCCCGCCATGGAGCCGAAGACACCCACCAGCGGATCCAGTCCGATGACGGCGCAGGCGACGACCAGGACCAGCGCGGTGACGGTCTGGACGACCGAGGAGACGGACGGCGAGTGGTGGCGCGGGTGGACGGTGCCCAGCCGTGCGGGGAGGAGGTCCTGGCGGGCGAGGGTGAAGGTGTAGCGGGCGATGACGTTGTGGAAGGACAGCACGCAGGCGAAGAGGCTGCTGAGCAGCAGTACCTGCATGACGTCCCGCAGCGCGGTGCCGACGTAGGTCTGGGCGGTGTCCATGAGCATGTTGCCCTGGCTGTCCAGGGTCTTCTGTGCCACGGCCGAGGCGTCGTCGGTGCCCGCCGCCAGGACCAGCGCCCAGCAGGACAGCGTGTAGAAGGCGCCGATGATCAGGACGGCCAGGTAGGTGGCCCGGGGTATGGTCCGCTCCGGGTCACGGGCCTCGTCCCGGAAGACGGCGGTGGCCTCGAAACCGATGAATCCGGTGATCGCGAACAGCACGGCCACGCCCAGCGGTCCGGAGAGCGCCGCATGCGGGGTGAACGACTCGACGTTGACACCGTGGGCGCCGCCCCGGGCGAAGATCCCCGCGTCCAGGACCAGCACCACCACGATCTCCAGGACGAGTGCGACACCGAGGACCTTGGAGCTGAGGTCGATATGGCGGTAGCCGAGGAGGGCCACGATGCCCAGGGCCGCGAGCGCCCACACCCACCAGGGCAGGGTCGGCCCGCCGAAGGTGTGCAGGACATCGTTGACCGCCCAGCCCAGGTAGCCGTAGACGCCGACCTGGATCGCCGTGTACGCGACGAGCGCGACGGCGGCCGTGCCCACTCCGACGCGCTCCCCCAGACCACGGGTGGCGTAGGCGTAGAAGGCGCCGGCCTGCGGAACGTGGGGCGTCATGGTGACGAAGCCGACCGCGAACACCAGCAGGACCATCGATGCGAGGGCGAAGCCGACGGGGGCTCCGGCGCCGGGGCCACCGGCGATGGCGAGCGGGACATTGCCGCCGACCACCGTCAGGGGCGCGGCGGCGGCGATCACCATGAAGACGATGGCACCGGTGCCGAGCCGCCCCGACAGATTCGCGTGTGCCGGTTGCCGGGTGGATGCGTGCGCATCGGAGTCGGTCAGCATGACGGGTCCTTGGTGGCGCGGGCGGACGGGGTGAAGAGGTCTGGCCGGAGGTCGGCCAGGTACGGATTGGCCTTGCGCGCTTGCCGGACCGTGTGTGGTTCCACGGTCGCGAACAGCAGCCGGTTGCCGTGTTCGACGCTGTCCAGCACGGTCGCCGACGGGCTCACGATGGAGCTGCGGCCGACGTAGCGCAGTGAACCCTCGTCGCCGTCATGGTTGACGTAGGCGATGTAGATCTGGTTCTCCCAGGCGCGCACCCTCAGCAGGTGCTCGGCGATGAACTCGTACGGTTGCATCTGGGCGGTCGGGACCGCGACGAGGTCCGCGCCGGCGAGGGCGGCGGACCGCACGTTCTCGGGGAACTCCACGTCGTAGCAGATCAGCATCGCGATCCGGACGCCCTCGTAGTCGATGACGGGGGCGGGCAGGTCGCCCGGGGTGAAGTATCTGCGGTCGAGCTCGCCGAAGAGATGGTTCTTGCGGTGCCGGCCGAGGATCGCTCCGGCCGCATCGATGAAGAAGGCGCTGTTGTAGTAGGCGCCGGAGCCGTACTCGGGCGCTCCGAGGACGAGCGCGATGCCGTGGGAGGCGGCTATCTCCCGGGCCGGTGACAGCAGGTCCGTTCGGGCCAGGTCCCGGACGGCGTCCCCGATGTCGTAACCGGTGACGAACAACTCGGTGGTGATCAGCAGTTCGGCGCCTTCCGCACGGGCCCTGCGGCACGCCGCGTCCAGTTCCTGGAGGTTGGCGTCGACGTCGCCGGGCGTTCCCGCCGTCTGCAGTCCGGAGATCTTCATCAGTGCCTTTGGAGTGGGCGTCCAGGGGTGAATGCGAGCCATAAAAACATGCTCACTTTGATCAGGTAAACCCCCGGAGGTCACGGTTCCGCAAAGCGGCGGCCCCCGTGCGAGGCCCTGGGGAGGCCGCGAGCCCCCTACCCTGAGGGCATGGCGACCCAGGAACCGTCCGGCGCACCGAGCGCCCTGACCAGCAGCGCCCTCGCCGCGATCCGCCGTACCAGCGCCGTCGACACCGTTCGGGCCCGGATCTCCCTGGCGGTCGACCTGGGCCTGCTGGCGCCCGGTGAGCGGCTGCCCAATGTCCAGGCCACGGCGGCGGCGCTCGGGGTCGGCGAGATCACCGTCCGCCGGGCCTTCGGCACCCTGGAGCGCGAAGGCGTCGTCGAGCGGCGACCTGGGCGCACGGGCGGCACCTTCATCGCGGAGCGGCCCCGCCGCCGCACCGTGGCGCAGGTCGCCGCGTACCGGGAGGACAGCGAACGGGTCCACCGGCTGATCGACGAACGCATCGTGCTGGAGGCCGGTTTCGCCCATCTGGCCGCCGAACGGCTCGATCGGACCGGGCTCGACCGGCTCGATCAGTGCATCCGGGAGATGGACTCGGCCGAGAGCTGGGCCGAGTTCCACGCGAGCGACCAGCGGTTCCATCTGGCCCTCGCCGAGGGCGCCGGGCTGTCCGCCGCCCTGGGGATGTACCAGCGGGTCACCGGAGAGCTGTACGCGTACTTCCTGCCGTACCCGATGGGCTACCTCCGCAGCAGCAACGAGCAGCACAAGGCCATCCGGGCCGCGCTCGGCGCGCGGGACGCCACCTCGGCGGCCGGTCTCCTCCGGGACCATGTCGCCGAGCTCCACCACTCGATGTACGTCGGTTTCGCGGATACCGCCGAGCGGGGCGACGACGGCTGACCTCCACCGGCTCGTCGGCTTCGCCGCCGAACTGGGCTGCGAGATCGGCCCTCCTGGGCGGTGGCCGGTGTCAGCGGCCGGTGGATCCGTCGATCTGCTCGCGGAGGATGTCGGCGTGGCCGGCGTGCCGGCCGGTCTCCTCGATCATGTGCACCAGGACCCAGCGCATCGACGGTGCCGACCCCCGGCGCGGGGCTCGCGGAGCGGGGAGAGCCAGATCGGGGCAGGCGTCGATGACCCGGTTCGCTCGCTCGACGGTCTTGCGGTAGTCGGCGAGCACGCCGTCGACGGTGTCCTGCGCGGACGGCCGCATGGTCGCGGGCCAGTCGTCGGCATCCTCGCCGAGGAAGTAGAACCGCTCGACGAACGCCAGATGCTTGAGCAGTCCGAGAAGGCTGGTGCCCGAGGGCACTCCGCCCGTTCGGACCTGCGGTTCCGGTAAGCCCGCGACCTTGTCCGCGACCGAGTTCCGCAGATAGTCGAGGAAGCCCCGCAGGGTGGCCTTCTCATCCGGGCCGGTCGCCGGAGGTCCGGTTTCCTTCGTCCGAGTCCGGGACCGCTGGGCACTTCTTTCTTGCATCGAGTCACTCCTGTGCGTCGTGAAGTCGTGTGGTTCAGGCGGCCATCCGGTGGTCGCGCCGCTGGACGAGCAGGACGTTGTCGATGACGGTGGCGGTCTCACCAGCGGGTCCGGTGGCCTGGCGGCGGGGCATCTCGGCGCGCAGCACGGACCAGTGCGCGGGGTCGAGATCGAGTTCGGCGGCGACCTCGGTGGGCGTGGGGTAGTGGATGTCGGGGTCCTGGTTCCACGACCAGGGCGCGGTGGAGCCGTGGTCGACGATCAGCAGCAGACCGCCAGGGCGCAGCGCCCCTGCGGCGGTACGCAGGACTCGGCTGCGGGGCAGCGAGAACGGGGTGTGGAAGTACTGGGCGGAGATGAGATCGAACTGGCCGGCCGGGAAGCTGCCGGCCAGATCGTGTTGTTCGGTGGCGACCCGGTCCCCGACGCCAAGATCGCGGGCGCGCTCCCGCACCCGTTCGACGGCCGTGGTGGAGATGTCCACGGCGGTGACGTGCCAGCCCTGCTGGGCCAGCCAGATGGCGTCGCCGCCGGGGCCGCAGCCCAGATCCAGGGCGGCGCCGGGGCGCAGCGGTGCGGCGGTCTCGGCGAGCAGCGGGTTGACATGTGCGTCCCAGTCGCGCCGGGTGCCGTAGTGCCGCTCCCAGAACTGCTCGGCGTCCGCGTCCGCCGTGCCCTGATCCCCGGCGTGGGCGGTGAGTCGTCGGCCTTGCGTGGAATCCATCTGAGTCGCCCTTCGTCGGCCGGCGTGCCGAGCGCGATCCGATACGCGCCTTCGACGCCGGTGATGTACCGACAGCCTCGACGCCGCCATTTCGCTCTTGCAAGAAAAGTTGCGGATCCGCATCATCGGGCCATGGACAACAACCCCGCGGAAGACGTTCTGGCCGGAGTGGGACCGCGGCTGCGTGCCCTGCGCCGGGCGCGGAGCGCCACGCTGGCGGCGCTGGCGAACGAGACCGGCCTCACGGCGAGCACCCTGTCCCGCCTCGAGAACGGCAAGCTCCGCCCCACGCTGGAGCAGCTGCTGCCGCTGGCCCGGGCGCACGGCGTCCCGCTCGACGATCTCGTCGCGGCGCCGCCCACCGGCGACCCGCGCATCCACTTGCGACCGGTGCGGCGATCCGGGCTGGTGATGGTGCCGCTGACCAGGCGGGCCGGCGGTATCCAGGCGTACAAGGTGATCTATCCGCCCGCCGGCCGGTCACCCACGATGAAGCTGCAGACCCACGAGGGATACGAGTGGTTCTACGTCCTCGACGGACACGCCAGGTTTGTGCTCGGCGAGCAGGAGTTCCGGCTCGGGGCCGGCGAGGCGGCGGAGTTCGACACCCGCATACCGCACTGGATCGGCAGCGCCGACAGCCGGCCCGCGGAGGTGCTCACCCTGTTCGGCGCCCAGGGAGAGCGCGCACATCTGGCACCGGCAGGGCACTGACCACCTCAGGATCCGCCGTCTGTGGCTGACTCCACAGATCACATGGTGAGACCAGGGTCCAGTTTTTGAAATCCGGACCATATCCTCGAGTACATGTCCGCACCCGCCCATCCGCTGTGTCTCGCGCTGTTCGCGAACTCGGCGTGGTGCGTCGACGACAGCCTCTGTCGCCGCTGAGCCGGAATTCGGCCGGTTTCCCCACCGCGCGCCGCCGCCCGGCGCCGCGCCGCCCGGTCGGGCCCGCCCGCCCAGTGTGATCCCCCTCCCGAACGTCTCCCGGAGTCCGCACGTGACCACCGCCCCGCCCGCCGAGGCAGCGAAGACACCCGCGCTGCTGTCCCCCTCACCCACCTCCGTGCCCCGGCCGGAGGCGCCCGCCGCGCCGCCGGTGCGCCGGGTGCCGCTCGCCGTGTCCGGGCTGCTCGGCGCGGCGCTGACCGCGTATGTCTGGTCCGCCCACGGGGCCAAGCCCGGCGTTCTGCTGCTGCTCGGCCTCGCCCTGGGAATCGCCCTCTTCCACTCCCGCTTCGGCTTCACCTCCGCCTGGCGGCAACTGGTCGCCGTCGGCAACGGCACCGGCCTGCGCGCCCACACCCTGCTGCTGGGCACCACGGCCACGCTCTTCGCCCTGCTCATCGGCACGAAGACCGGGCTGTTCGGATCCATACCGGCGCCCTCGGGCGGGCCGCTGGGCTTCGGGCTGCTGATCGGCTCGTTCGTCTTCGCCGTTGGTATGCAGCTCGGTGGGGCCTGCGCCTCCGGAACCCTCTTCGCGGTCGGCTCGGGACAGACGTCGATCGTGCTCACGCTCGGCGGCTTCATCGGCGGTGCGACCCTGGCCGCCTGGCAGTTCGACCTGTGGAAGGACCTGCCGTCGCTGGAGCCGGTCGTCATGGCGGACCACATCGGCTGGTTCGGCTCCTGGGCGGTGACGATCCTCGTGCTCGCCGCCATCGCCCTGGTCAGCCGTAGCGTCCAGGCCCGCCGCAACCCGCCGCCGATCGGTGCGGTGCCCTCCGCGCGCGGTGCCGCCGCCCGTGTCCTGCGCGGCTCCTGGCCGCTGGCGGTCGGCGCCCTGGCGCTGGCCGTGCTGGGCGCCGGGGTGCTGCTCGTCTCGGGCGGCGCATGGGGTGTCACCAGTGCCTTCAGCCTGTGGGGCTCGGAGCTGGTGCGAGCGCTCGGCGGCCACCCGGAGAGCTGGAGCTGGTGGCAGCAGCCCGGAAACAAGGAGATGCTCGCCGGTCCGGTGCTCGCCGACAAGACCAGTCTCACCGACATCGGCATCATGATCGGCGCGGCCCTCGCCGCGGCGCTCGGCGGCACCTGGACCCTGCACCGCGGCGTGCCGTGGCGGACGGCGACCGCGGCGGTGCTCGGCGGGGTGCTGATGGGCATCGGTGCCCGGCTGGCGGGCGGCTGCAACATCGGCGCCTACCTCGCGGGCATCGCCTCCGGCAGCCTGCACGGCTGGGTCTGGGGCGGCTTCGCCCTCCTCGGCACCTGGGCCGGGCTGAAGCTGCGGCCGCTCTTCGGGCTCGGGAACCCGAAGCCGGGCGACGGCGTCTGCTGACGGCGACGGCCCCCTGGGCCGGAAGTGGTTCGTGTTCGGGAATCGTTCATGCACCCGCCATGTAAATGATCCATCGTCAGGGCGGTGTGCCGGTCCGCCGACCGGCCCCGCAGCTGACGAAGGGTTGCTCACGATGGTCCCGTTCCATGCCGCTCCCCCGCGCCGTACCCGCCGGGTCGTCCACGCCGCGGCGCTGGCGCTGATGGCCGGCGCCACGACGCTGGCCGCTCTCCCGGCCTCCGCGGTGGCCGGGAACGCGGACTACGGCACGCCGACCATCAAGCCGGCCACCTCCTACCTGTCCGGCGCCGTCGGCGCCACCGGCGACCCGACGGTGACCGTGAAGGTCGGCCAGGGCGGCGCCGACGCGGACGCGCTCACCGTGTCCGCGACCGCCACCACCCACGGCTCGGTCGCCGAGACCGGGGACGTCACGGTGACCGGCACCGGCGCCACCCGCGAGGTGGCCGTACGGGCACGCGGCAAGGGCTACACCGACCTCACCCTCGAGGTGAACGGCCTCGGCGGCAAGAGCGCCACCACCACCCTGCACTACGCCGCCTCCGGCGCCGTGGGGGACGCCGCCGACACCCGCTACCTGACCGGCTCCAGCGACTCCTCCGCCGCCGTGGACGTCGGCGACGGCTACCTGGTCGTCGCCGACGACGAGTCCAACGTCCTGCGCCTGTACCGCCGCGACGCGTCCGGCGCGCCGGTGCGCACCTGGGACGTCAGCTCCGACCTCGATGTCGACAAGGAGATCGACATCGAGGCCGCGGCCCGCGTCGGCGACACCATCTACTGGACCGGCTCGCTGGGCAACAACAAGGACGGTGAGCCGAAGGAGGACCGTTTCACCCTCTTCACCACCACCGTCTCCGGTTCGGGCGCCGACACCGAGCTCGAGGTCGGCGGCTCGTACCAGGGCCTGCGCGAGGACCTGGTGGACTGGGACAAGGCCAACGGTGACCGGCTCGGCTTCGCCAAGGGCACCGCGGACGGCCAGGTGCCCAAGCAGATCGACGGATTCAACGTCGAGGGCCTGGAGTTCGCGCCCGGCTCCGGCTCCACCGCGTACCTCGGCTTCCGGGCGCCGCTGGTGCCGCCCGCCGACGGCGGCAAGGCGCTGCTGGTCCCGGTCACCAATGCCGACGAGCTGGCCCGGTCCGGCAGCGACAAGGACACCCACGCCACCTTCGGCGCCCCGATCACCCTCGACCTCGGAGGCCTGAGCGTGCGCGACATCCGCCGCAACGACAAGGGCCAGTACCTGATCGTGGCCGGCTCCTGGGCGGCCGAGGACAACAGCGCCCCGTACGCGCTCTACTCCTGGGACGGCGTCGCCGGACACCAGCCGGTCAAGCGGCTCGACCTGCCGACCGCCGACCCGGGCGGCTGGGAGATCGTGGTGGACGTGCCCGACCTCGCGGCCCCCGGCGCCCGGGCCCAGGTCATCACCGACAGCGGCGCGGCCGACCTGTACGGCGACGGCACCGAGGCCAAGAACCTGGAGCACGAGGAGTGGAAGAAGTCCCGGTCGGTCAGCTTCCCCCTGAACCCCTGATCCGGTCGCCCGGGCCGGCTTCCGGCCCTTCTCCCCGGCCCGGTTGCCCGGCGCCGCCCCTGACAGTGGCTCAGCAGCCGATCCGGGAGGTGCCGACGGCCACGTCGTCGTACCAGAGAGTGTCGTCACCCTCGCCGTAACTCTCCCAGCCCAGCCGCAGATCGCCCGGGGCGGGCCGCCACCCGCCCCGGCTCAGCCACTGCTGGTCGACGTCCTGGGTCGGGGTGCCGTCCACCACCAGGCCGGTGACGAGCCCCCCGTTCACCCAGGTGTCCAGGCGGCCCGCGGTCCGGTCGAGGCGGAACTCCAGACAGGTCCAGGTGTCGGCAGGCAGCGGAGTGCTGAGGGCGACGCCCGCCGGGCTCTGGGCGGGGAGGGTGGCGTCGTCCGACTCGCGGTTCCACTGCAACGCCTTGTTCTGACCGCCCATGCGCAGGTCCCTGCCGTTGTCGTTGGCGTCGCGCAAGGCGGCGAACGTGACGTGCTGGGCGGGCAACGCGGTGGTGTGACGGACCCAGAAGCGTCCGTACAGGTCGCCGCCGGACGGCAGACCGGACAGCGAGGTGCCGACGAAGGCGTGGTTGCAGTATCCCGCCTTGCCGGTGATCCGCACCGACGTGGTGCCGCCGTGAGCCGTCGTGGTGTCCACGGTGGCGGTGCCGGTGCCCGAGCAGTTGGCGACGGCCGTGGTCCAGCGGCCCGCGGGGGTGGTGCCGGTCTGGGACTCGAAGTCCTCGCAGAAGCCATTGGCGGCGCAGGCCGCCGGTTGTGCCGAGGCCCGTGGCGCGGCCGGGGCGGTCAGCGCCAGCGCCACGGCCACCGCGGCGGCGGCCAGGGCGCGGCGTGGTGTGGGGGTCATGGCGGATCCTTCGACTGGTCAGGACGATCGAGAGCTTGGGAGCGCTCCCACTTGTCGAGAACTGTAGCCCGTACATGACAAACCCGGAAGGCCGGGCGGCCGCGGAACCGGTACGCGAGCCCCTGGGCTACTCGGTCACCAAAAGGTTCCCCAGTCACCGGAAAGTGCGTTCTTCCATGTCGGCGGCCACTCTCCTACGGTTTCCGAGTAACCAAGGGAGAGCGCACACGCTTGGGCTCTCCGGAAGCGAGCCCGTGGGCTCCCATGACGAGAAGGCAGGCAGCACATGGCCATCACCCTGGTGAACCCCGGCGAATTGCCGGAGATCGAGGTGTACCGGCAGGTGTCGGTCGCGACCGGGTCGAGGCTGGTCCATATCGCCGGGCAGGTCGCTTGGGACGCCGATGGGGTCACGGTCGGCGAAGGCGACCTCGCCGCTCAGGTCGAGCGGTGCTACCTCAACATCGGCATCGCCCTGGCCGAGGTCGGCGGCTCCTTCGACGATGTGGCGAAACTGACCGTCTACGTCGTCGACTGGACGCCCGACAAGATGCCCCTGTTCCTGGAAGGGGCGGCACGGGCGGCCGCAAAACTGGGGGTCACCCCGGTCCCGCCGGGGACACTGCTGGGGGTCGCGGCGCTGGACGTCCCCGAGCATCTGGTCGAGATCGAAGCCACCGCGGTCCTCGACTGACGTGGCCGCGCGGTGGCCCCGCAGGAGGCGGGGCCACCGCGCGGTCCCAGTGAGTGCTCCCCCGGTCAGGCGTCGAAGCGGCGGCGGGAGTCCTCGATATGGCCGAGGTAGGTGTGGGTCCAGCCGCACATGCCATCGACCGTCGCGCGCAGGGCCCGGCCCGCCTCGGTGAGGGTGTACTCGACCCGGGGCGGCACGGTGGGGTGCACCTTCCGCCCGACCAGGCCGTTGCGCTCCAGCATGCGCAGGTTCTGGGTGAGCATCTTGTGGCTGATGCCCTCGACCTCGTTCCGCAACTCGCTGAAGCGCAGGGTGCGTTCACCGAGGAACTCGATGATCAGGAACGCCCACTTGTTGGCGACATCCGCGAAGATCTCCCGCGCCAAGGAGTCCGCGCGCATCAGATCGGCGTCCTCGGGCGAGCCCGTGTATTGCTTGGTGCCCATGGGGCCACTCTCCTACAGGCCCCGAGTCACCACAAGAGACCACGGAGGCGGAGGGCCGGCCCCGGCCACGTCCGCGACTCGGGTCAGGTGAGCCGGTCGGCCAGGAACGGCAGCAGGACATCGGCCACCTCCTCCGGCACCTCTTCGGCGAGGTCGTGTCCGGCCCGGAAGACATGGCCGGTGACGTCGTGGGCGAGCAGCCGCATCTGGGTCTCGTTCCGGTCGCCGATGAACGCGTTGCCGCCGAGCGCCAGCACCGGGATGTCCAGCATCGTGCGCGCCGCTTGCCGGTTCTGTTCGGCGTCGACGAGCATCGCCCGGTAGATCGCCAGCATCGAGCGGATACCACCGGGCATCGAGTAGCAGCGCACATACTCGTCGATCGCGTCGGCGGTGGCGGTGTCGGGGTAGCTGCGCTCATCCTTGAGCATGTACGTGATGAGTTCGCGCTCATGCCCGGCGATCAGCATCTCGGGTACGTCCGGCTGGAAATAGAAGCCCAGATGCCACAGGAACATCCCGCCCGAGACATTCTCGTGGGTCAGGGCGGCGTGGTCCTCGAAGCCGAAGCCGGGCAGCAGCGCCTCGGCGAACACCAGGGCCTCGACGTGGTCACGGTGCCGGGCAGCGAGCTGATAGGCGACCACCGCTCCCCAGTCCTCCCCCATCACGGTGTAGGACGCATGCCCGAGGTGGGCCATGAGCGCGGCGATGTCGTCGCTCATGGTGGCGCAGTCGAATCCGTCCGCGGGACGGGCCGAGTCGCCCAGACCACGGAGGTCCGGCACGACGACGGTGTGCCGTGCCGTCAGCTTCGGGACCAGATGCCGCCAGTGATAGCCGGTCTTGGGCACTCCGTGCAGCAGTACCACCACCGGACCGGAGCCGGCCGTTCGGTAATGGAGCTTGGTGCCGTTGACGGGGGCGCGGCCGGTGCGGACAGGTTCTCCACGATGGTCGAAAAGCATGAGCCCTCCATGATTCGGGACTGATTAGTCTTGAATTAGGGCAAACACAAGGCACCCAAAGGCGTGGGTGTCTTGCGCGTCGGCGCGGTCGCGGATCGCCGCCGTCAGTCGGTGACGGCGGCCGTCGGGGAGGTCAGCATCGCCATGACGGTGTCGACCGTGGTGGTGATGCGGTCACGCTGGCCCTCGCCCGCACACGACAGCACCTTCAGGCCGCTGTTGAGCGAGGCCAGCATGGTCGCCGCCGAACTCGGATCGACGCCGGGCGCCAGCTCGCCCTGCGCGCGGGCCCTCAGCAGCGCGCCGTAGAGTGCGGTCTCGAGGCGGCTTCGGTTGCCCTCCAGGCGCCGCGAGATCTCGGGGTCGGAATCCCCGTGCTCCACCGTGGCGTTGACCGCGAAGCAGCCCTGGGGCGTGCCCGGTTTCGGGTCCGCCGCGCTGGTCTCCAGCAGATCCCGGACGGCATCCAGGGCGGACGCACGCGACGCCAGGATGTCGGCCGGGCTCGGCGCCGCGGCGCCGGAGAGAAAGCGGTCGAGCGCGGCCAGATACAGTCCGCGCTTGGACCCGAAGGTCCCGTACAGACTTGCCCGCGCGATTCCCAGGCCATCCACCAGGTCGCTGGTGGACGTCCCCTCGTAGCCATTGCGCCAGAACAGCCGCATCGCGGCGTCCAGCGCGGCCTCGGGGTCGAATTCCTTCCTCCGTGCCATACCGGCACACTAACCTTTCGAGATCGATCAGTCAATTTGAAGGGGAGGCGGTGCCCCGGACGACGACCGCCGGCTGGGCGCTGCCCGAGAGCAGCGCCTCCATCAGACGGCGGAGGACGATCCGGGGCCGGCCGTGGCCGGGGGCGGAACGGCCGTCACCGCCGCGCCCGGCGAGCACTCCTCTGACGGACGCGCGGGCGCATCGCCTTGCGGGCGTCGATGGCCAGGACCTCGAAGTTCTCCCCGGTGCTGTTCACCCGGCCGAAGAGGTTGTCCGGACCCGAGATGCAGACCTTGGTGATGCCGTGCTCCCGCATCGTCTCGACCATGTCCGGCCAGCGGATCGGGCAGTTGAAGGTGTCGAGCAGCATGGTGCGCACCCCCTCCGCCTCGGTCAGCAGCGCGCCGTTCTGGTCGGAGACGACCGGGAGCTTGGGGTCGGCCAGCTCGAAGCTGCCGAAGACCTCCTCCTCCGCCTTGCGGCGCAGGGCGCCGAACGAGGGGGCGTGGACCGGCGGCCACATCGTGTACATGTTGTAGCCGCCGAGGTCGCCGATCCGCTTCTTGAACCGGTCGAGCACGGGCTCGCGCAGGGACACGAGGTAGAAGCCCTGGTCGATGTGGCCGGAGACGTCGTGCCACTCCCCCTCGTCGTCCAGTTCGCCCAGCGCCTTGCGGAGGCTCTCCTCGGGGGTGTGGATCACGCAGTGGGTGACCGCTTCACGGTGCTCCTGCGCGAAGTACTCCTCCTCGCAGCGGGCCAGCTCGGCGGTGAGCCGCACGGTCTCCTCGAACGGCAGGGACCCCGCGTAGGTCACCGCGGCCCGCTGGCCGAAGCTCGGTCCGGCGCACAGCTCGGGCTTCTCTCCCAGCGTCTCCTCCGCCCAGTCGGCGAGGGAGAGACAGACGGTCAGGAAGGCGATCTGGGTGTGGGCGGCGTACTGCCCCTCCTCGTCGCCGTCCGACTGGCGGTACCGGTCGAACACCGAGTACCCCACCACCTCGTCGGCGATCGCGAGCCGGCGCCGGGCATGGGGGTTGGTCAGCAGGAACTCGCCCACGTCGGTAAAGCGGAAGGGCCCCATCCCGGGGAAGACGAACGCCGTGCGGCCCGGCTGTGACTCCGTTGCCTGGGACTCGGTGGTCTGGGGCTCGGTCGCCTGTGGCTCTGTCATGCGTTCGCTCCGGGTGCCAGGTCGAGAGCCAGCTGCTCGAGTTGTCGCTTGTCGGGCTTGCCGTTGCGGTTCAGGGGGAATCGCTCCAGGACGTGAATGCGGTTGGGGTGCTCGAAGGCGGGCAGCAGGGAGCTGATCGGCTCCCGCCAGAACCGCGACTCCCGCTGCTGCTCGTCCTCCACGAAGAAGACCAGCTGGCAACCGCGCTGCTCGTCGGGGACGGGCACGACCTTGACGAGACAGCCGCCCGCGGCCAGCTTGTGCTCGATGATCTCGGGGTAGAGCGTGTGGCCGTTGCGGTGCACCGCGGACTTCCGGCCGAGGACGAAGAGGTTGTCCCCGCTGTCGAGGTAGCCGAAGTCGCCGGTGGGGTACCAGTCGGTCTTGGCCGGGTCGACCGGGGCCACTGTGCCGTCGTCCGCCAGGTAGCCCTCCATCAGGTCGGGCGAGTGGACCTGGATCTCCCCGACCTCGCCCGAGGGGAGGGCTGCGCCCTCGTCGTCCACGATCCGCAGCTTCAGACCCTGGACGGCCCGCCCGCAGGCGACGACGTTGTCCTCGGTCGCGAAGGCCACGTTTCCGGCCTCGGTGCTGCCGTAGCTGTCCAGCAGGGGCAGCCCGAACTTCTTGACGTAGTCGCCGACCAGGCCGGGGTCCAGCGGGGCCGCCCCGCTGCAGAACATGCGGACACCGGACAGCTCGTCCGCCAGGGCGGGCTTACGGCCGATCATGTTGAGCATGCTGCGGTAGCTGGCCGGGGTGGCGTCGACCACCGTCGCCCCGCAGGTGCCCGCCATGGTCATCGCCCGGTCCAGACGCCGGTAGGGCGCGATGACCAGCGAGCACTTGACCAGCCAGGCGATGAGCACCATGGACAGCCCGTACTGGTGGGAGAAGGGCAGCAGCGGCAGCAGGACGTCGTCGGAGCGGTGGCCCACCTGCTCGGCGTTGCGCTCCAGGTTCTTCAGGAACTTCGCCCCGGTCTTGACGACGCCCTTGGGCTCTCCGGTGGACCCGGAGGACCACATGATCAGGCCGTCGGGCAGCTCGCACCAGGTGTCGAAGGAAAGCCGCCGCTCGGCGGGGGACTGCTCCATGGCCGCCACGAGCAGCTCGTAGACGGTGACCCGGGCCGGGCCGCTCTCGGGCATCGGGGTGTCGTCGTCGACCACGCATATCTTGACGCCGGCCCGGTCACAGATGCGCTGTGTCGCCTCCGCCCGCTCCTGGTGGTCGACCATGACGATCGAAGCGCCGACGTGCATCAGGGCGAGGAGGGCCCCCACGTAACCGGCGGAGTTGCCCGCCTTCAGCATGACCCGGGTGCCGTCGCTGACGCCACGCTCGCGGAGCGCGTCGGCGATGCCCAGGGCCCGCTGCTCGAACTCGGGAAGCGTGTGCACCGCTTCCGTCGTAAAGAGCTTTGCGGTCATCGGGTTTCACTGTGCCTTTCTTCTTCTTGAAGCTCTTGGGGTGAGGAACACCCGCGACGAGGGCGGACGTTGCCCGAGAGTGCGAGTCCCCCCGGAGGTCTCCGGGGGGACTCGGCCTGCATCAGGAGTCGAGATCTCCGAGCATCATGTCGATCAGGTCGTCGTCGTCCATCGCGTCAATGGAGTCCGTCTCCTTCTCCTCGGCGTCCTTCTCGGCCTGCTCCTTGCCGCTCGCCAGCTCCGTGAGCGTGTCCAGCAGACCGGCGCGGCGCAGGCGCTCCAGCGGAATCGACGCCAGAACGGCACGGATCCTGGCCTCTTCCGGATCGACGTCCGGCTCGGCCGGGCTGTCCGTCGCCACTCGTCCACGCAGGTACTCGGCGAGCGCCGCCGGCGTGGGGTTGTCGAAGATCAGCGTGGAGGGGAGGCGGAGCCCGGTGGCCGAGTTCAGCCGGTTGCGGAACTCCACGCCCGCCAGTGAGTCGAACCCGAGGTTCTGGAACGAGCGGTCGGGCTCGATGGACTGGGCACCGCTGTGCCCCAGCACCATCGCCGCACTGCCGCGCACCAGGTCCAGCAGCGCACGGTCGAGTTCGGCTCCGGAGAGACCGGCCAGCTTCACCTTGGCCGATTCGGGAGCGGCCGCCTTGCCGTCGGCCGCCGCCTTGCTCCGCACCCGGACCACACCGCGCAACAGAGTGGGGATGTCGGCCTGGCCGCTGAGCGTCGAGGTCTCCAGCCGCATCGGCACCAGCAGGGCGTCCTCGCCCGTCCGGCCGGCGTCCAGCAGACGCAGACCGCCCGCCATGGACAGGGCCGCCATGCCCTCGCGCGCCATGCGCACCATGTCCGCCTGGCTGAGCGTGCCGGTCATGCCGCCGCCCTGCTCCCACGGACCCCAGGCCAGCGATACGGCGGGGAGACCGAGGGTGCGCCGGTGTGCGGCGAGCGCGTCCAGGAACGCGTTGGCCGCGGCGTAGTTGCCCTGTCCCGGGCTGCCGAACACACCGGCGACGGACGAGAACATCACGAACTCCGCCAGGTCCAGATGGCGGGTCAGCTCGTGCAGATTCCACGCCGCGTCGACCTTCGGCTCGAAGACCGCGTCGATCCGCTTCGGCGACAGGGTGTCGATGACACCGTCGTCGAGAACGCCCGCCGCGTGCACGACCGCGGTCAGCGGGTGCTCGGCGGGCACCGCGGACAGCACCCGCTCCAGCGACGCGCGGTCGGCCACGTCGCAGGCCGCCAGCGTCACCGACGCGCCCGCCTCGGCCAGTTCGGCCTTGAGGTCGGCGGCGCCCGCCGCGTCCGGCCCGCGCCGGGAGACCAGTACCAGGTTGCGCACCCCGTACTCGGCCACCAGATGGCGCGCCACTTCGCTGCCCAGGCCGCCGGTGCCACCGGTCACCAGCACCGAACCCTCGGGGTCCAGGGCGTGGGACATGGTGAACACGTTCTTGCCGATATGCCGGGCCTGGCTGATGTGCCGTATCGCGTCCGGGGCCCGGCGCACGTCCCACGCCGTCAGCGGGAGGGGGTGCAGCGCGCCGCGGTCGAAGAGGGCGACCAGGTCGACCAGCATCCGCTGGACCCAGTCGTAGTCGGCGACGACCAGGTCGTATGCCTCGTACTTCACCCCGGGGTGCTCGGCGGCGACGACCTCGGGGTCGCGCACGTCGATCTTGCCCATCTCCAGGAAGCGCCCGCCCCTGGGCATCAGCCGCAGGGAGGCGTCGACGAACTCGCGGGCGAGCGAGTCCAGGACCATGTCCATGCCCCGGCCGCCGGACGCCTCCATGAAGCGCCGCTCGAACTCCAGGTCACGCGACGAGGCGATGTGCTTCTCGTCGAATCCCATCGCCCGCAGGGTGTCCCACTTGCCGGGGCTCGCCGTGGCGTACACCTCGGCGCCGAGGTGGCGCGCGAGTTGCACGGCCGCCATGCCCACACCACCGGTGGCGGTGTGCACGAGGATGGACTCGCCCGGCTGCAGCTTGCCGAGTTCCACCAGGCCGATGTAGGCCGTCAGGAAGACCACCGGCACCGACGCGCCCTGCGCGAACGTCCAGCCGCGCGGCATGGGGACGATCTGCCGCCGATCGGCGACCGCGATGGGCCCGAACGATGCGTTGATCATGCCCATGACCCGGTCACCGGGTGCCAGGTCGGTCACTCCCGGGCCGACCTCCAGGACCACACCGGCGCCCTCGCCGCCCATGGTGGCGTGGTCGTCGGGGTACATGCCGATGGCGATCAGGGCGTCCCGGAAGTTCAGACCGGCGGCGCGCACCGCGATCCGGACGTACCCGGGAGCCAGCGGCGCCTCGGCCGCCGGGTCGGGCTGCAGCGAGAGGTTGTCCAGAGTGCCTCCGCCGCTGGTGCCCAGCTTCCACGCCGGGGTGCCGGCGGGGGCCTCGAGCACCCGCCCGGCGGCGTTCCTGGCGAGCCGGGGAATCAGTCCCTGGCCCACCCGGAGCGCCACCTCGCGCTCGCCCGCCGCGATCGCGGCCGTCACCACGCCGGCGGCCGCGGTGGCCGACTCGGCGTGGCGGTCGACGTCCACCAGCACGAGCCGGCCCGGGTTCTCGGTGGCCGCCGAGCGCACCAGTCCCCATACGGCGGCGTCGGACAGTCCGGCGACGCCCTCGCCCGGACCGGTCGCGACCGCGTCGCTGGTCACCACCACCAGCCGGGACCCCTCGAACCGGTCCTCCGCCAGCCAGGACTGCACCAGGGCCAGCGCCCGGTGGGTCGACTTCCGCGCGGCGTCGGCGATGTCCTCGGTGTCCGGCGCGGCGCCGCACCAGGCCCAGACCACGTCCGGCAGCGCGGCACCCTCGTCGATGGCGGCGAGGAGCTCGTCCGTCCCGGCGTACTCGGCGTACTCGACGCCGGAGGCGGCGAGCAGCTCGCCCGCCCGCGCCCGGTCGGCGCCGATGACCGCCGCGGACACACCGTCCACGGTCAGGCCGCCGCCCCGCGCGGCGGGGAACACATCCCAGTTGGCCCGGAACAGCGTTCCGTCACCACCGGTGGAGCGCGGACCCGAGGCGAACCGCTCGGGCGCCACCTCGCGCACCACCAGTGACTCCACCGAGGCGACGGGCTCACCCGTGGCGTCGGTCACCAGCAGCGCGACCGTGTCCTTGCCCTGCGGGCGCAGCCGCACCCGCACCCGTCCGGCGCCCACCGCGTGCAGGGTCACCCCGGTGAAGGAGAACGGCAGCGTCACCCGCCCGCTCTCGCCGCCGAAGTCGCCCATCTCCATGGCGTGCAGGGCGGCGTCCAGCAGGGCGGGATGCAGGCCGAACCGTCCGGCTTCCTGGGCCGCCGAGTCCGGCAACGCCACCTCGGCGAAGACATCGCCGTCCAGCCGCCAGACCGACTCCAGCCCCTGGAAGACCGGCCCGTATCCGTAACCGACCTGGGCCAGGCCCTCGTAGAAGCCCTCCATCGGCACCTGCTCGGCGCCCGGGACGGGCCACTGCAGCAGGCTGTCGGTGACCGCGGCGCCGCTGTCCGCCTCGAGGACGCCCTGGGCGTGGCGCACCCACTCCTCGCCCGGCTCGTCGCTGTCGGAGCGCGAGTACACGCCGAGCGGCCGTACCCCGGACTCATCCGTGGGCCCGACCACGAGCTGGATCCGGACACCGCCCTGCTCCGGCAGGAGCAGCGGCGTCTCGAGGGTGAGTTCGCCGAGCCGTCCGGCCCCGGTCTCGGTGCCCGCGAGCAGGCCCAGTTCCACGAATCCGGTGCCGGGGAAGAGCACTCCGCCGGCCACGGCGTGGTCGGCGAGCCAGGGGTGCGTCTGCAGGGAGAGGCGCCCCGTCAGCACCGTGCGCTCGCCGTCGGCCAGTTCGGTGAGGCCGCCGAGCAGCGGGTGGTCCACCCTGCCGAGCCCGACGCTGCGGGCATCGCCGGTCACGGCGCCGCCCGCCTCGAGCCAGTACCGCTTGTGCTGGAAGGCGTAGGTCGGCAGGCTGACCCGGCGGGCGCCGCGCCCGGCGTACACCGCGTTCCAGTCCACGCCGACGCCGTTGGTGTACAGGGTGGCGACGGCCTCCGCCAGCGTCTGCGCTTCAGCGCGCCCGGACCGGGCCAGGGGCACGAACGCCGCGTCGGCGTCGATGGCGTCCAGGCAGTCCTGGCCCATCGCGGTCAGCACGGCGTCGGGGCCGAGCTCCACGCAGGTCGTCACTCCCTGGGCCGCGAGGCAGCGCATGCCGTCGTCGAAGCGGACGGCTTCCCGCACATGGCGGACCCAGTACTCGGCGGTGGCCAGTTCGGCGCCGGCGACATCGCCGGTGACGTTGGAGATGACCGGGATCGCCGGAGCCGAGTACGACAGGCAGTCGGCGAGCTGGCGGAACTCCTCCAGCATGGCGTCCATCCGGGGGGAGTGGAACGCGTGGCTCACCCGCAGCCGCTTGGTCTTGCGGCCCTGCGCCTCCCAGTGGCCGGCGAGTTCGAGCACCGCGGCCTCGTCGCCCGAGAGCACCACCGAGGTGGGACCGTTGAGCGCCGCCAGCGACACCTGGTCCTCGCGGCCCTTCAGGCTCTCGAGGACCTCCTGCTCCGACGCCTGGACGGCCACCATGGCGCCGCCCTCGGGCAGTTCCTGCATCAGCCGCCCACGGGCCGCCACCAGGGCGCACGCGTCCTCCAGGG
Source organism: Streptomyces sp. NPDC007875 (assembly GCF_042868035.1). NCBI lineage: Bacteria > Bacillati > Actinomycetota > Actinomycetes > Kitasatosporales > Streptomycetaceae > Streptomyces > Streptomyces sp. NPDC007875. Next base: position 113,838 of record NZ_JBIADZ010000026.1, read on the forward strand.
ACAGCACCCCGGCGACGTGTGCGGCCGCGATCTCGCCCACCGAGTGCCCCATCAGGAAGTCGGGGCGCACGCCCCAGGACTCCAGCAGGCGGAACAGGGCCACCTCGAAGGCGAACAGCCCGGCCTGGGTGAACATCGTCTGGTTCAGCTGGTCACCGGACGCGCTCCCGGCGTCGGCGGCGTCGTCCTCGGGGCCGAACACCACGTCGAGCACGGAGGTGCCGAGGCGTACCTCCAGATAGTCGCACGCCTCGTCGAATACGTCGGCGAACAGCGGGTAGGTCTCGTAGAGTTCGCGGCCCATGCCCATCCGCTGGGCGCCCTGGCCGGTGAACAGGAACGCCACCCGCTGCGCCCTGGACCTGCCCAGCACCAGGCCCGGTGCGTCGGTGTCCTCGGCGAGCGCCGCGAGTCCCCGCAGCAGCCCGTCCCGGTCGGAGGCCACCACCACGGCCCGCTGCTCCAGTGCGGCACGCGTCACGGCGGACGACCATCCGACGTCGACCGGCTTCGCGTCGCGGTCGCGCACCACGTGCTCGCGCAGCCGCGCGGCCTGCGCCCGCAGCGCCTCCTCGCTCCTGGCGGACACCAGCCACGAGATGGGCTGGGACGCCGTCTCCTCGATGTCGGCGTCGTCGGTCGCGGAGACGGGATCCTGCGGCGGGGCCTGCTCGATGATGGCGTGTGCGTTGGTGCCGCTCATGCCGAACGAGGAGATACCGGCACGGCGCGGCTGCCCGTTCTCCGGCCACGCGCGCTGCTCGGCCAGGAGCGCGACGCCGCCCGACGACCAGTCCACGTGCGGGGTCGGCACCTCCACGTGCAGCGTCTTGGGCATGATGCCGTGGCGCATGGCCATCACCATCTTGATGACGGCACCCGCACCGGCCGCCGCCTGGGTGTGGCCGATGTTCGACTTGAGGGACCCCAGCCAGACCGGCTGCCCCTCGGGGCGGCTCTCGCCGTAGGTGGCCATCAGCGCCTGCGCCTCGATGGGGTCACCGAGCGAGGTGCCGGTGCCGTGCGCCTCGACCACGTCGATCTGGTCCGCGGTCAGCTCGGCGTTGGCCAGTGCCTGCCGGATGACGCGCTGCTGGGAGCGCCCGTTGGGGGCGGTCAGACCGTTGGAAGCGCCGTCCTGGTTGACGGCGGTGCCACGCACGATGGCCAGCACCTCATGGCCGTTGCGCCGGGCGTCCGAGAGCCGCTCCACCAGCAGGACGCCGACGCCCTCGGCCCACGAGGTGCCGTCGGCCTCGGCGCCGAACGCCTTGCAGCGCCCGTTGGAGGAGAGCCCGCGCTGGCGGCTGAAGAGGATGAAGTCACCCGGGGTCGGCATCGTGGCGACACCGGTGGCGAGCGCGAGATCGCACTCGCCCTGGCGCAGCGAGTGCGCCGCCTGGTGCAGGGAGACCAGCGACGAGGAGCACGCGGTGTCCACGGTCCACGCCGGGCCCTCGAAGCCGAAGGTGTAGGCGATGCGCCCGGAGGCGACGCTGCCCGCGATGCCGGTCAGCGCATAGCCCTCGAGGCCGCTCTTGGTGCTCTGGAGGTGGGGTCCGTAGTCGTGGTGCTCCGCGCCGGTGAAGACGGCGGTCCGGCTCCCCCTCAGCTTGGTGACATCGATACCGGCCCGCTCGAAGACCTCCCAGCTGGTCTCCAGCAGCAGCCGCTGCTGCGGGTCCATGGCCAGCGCCTCGCGGGGCGATATGCCGAAGAACTCCGCGTCGAACTCGGGGGCGTCGTGGATGAACCCGCCCTCGGTGGCGTAGCTGGTGCCGGGCTGGTCCGGGTCCGGGCTGTAGAGCGCCTCCAGGTCCCAGCCACGGTCGGTGGGGAACGGGGTGATGGCGTCCACGCCCTCGGAGACCACCTTCCACAGGTCCTCGGGGCTGTTGACGCCGCCGGGGAAGCGGCAGCTCATTCCGACGATCGCGATGGGGTCGTCCGAGCCCACGACGGCACGCGCGGGAGCGGTCTCATCCCCGGCGACGGGGAAGATCTTCCGGTGGAGGTGGTCCACCAGCTCACTGGGCGTCGGATAGTCGTAGGCGAGCGACACATCGAGGGTGAGCCCGGTGGCGGCGACCAGCCCGCGGTGCAGATTGACCGCCGCGAGCGAGTCCAGCCCCAGGTCGAGGAACGAGCTCTCCGCGTCGAGGGTGCGCGGTGACTCGGACCGCAGCGCCGCGGCGACGTGTGCGTGTACCAGGTCGAACAGGACCCTGCGCTGTTCGAGGTCCGGCAGTTCCCTGAAGTCCGGTGCGAGTGAAGGAAGTTCGCCTGGGCTCTCGCCGCAATCCGGCCCAGCCTGGATTCCGGACTCGCCTGAGTCGCTGGACCCGCGCAACATGCTGCTCACCTATCTCCTGCTTGGTGGAAAAACCTTGTGGCAAAGCTGTGTGCCGCGCTGAACGCGGCATCGGTGTGGGCGCCCGCCCGGCATTCATCGGTGCCGGGCGGGCGCCTGGCCGTCAGAGGTTGGCCACCCAGTCCTCGACGGCCCGGGCGGTGGTGTCCGCGTAGTTCTCCATCATGGTGAAGTGATTTCCGGGCACGTCGATGACGGTGTCGGCGGGCCAGTCGGCCTGCCATGTCTCCGCCGGCGCGTCCGGGTCCGCCGACACCTCCGACGCACGAAGGTGGAGGCTGGGAACCGAGATCTCCGGCGGCTTCCACCCCTCCATCAGATGCGCGTACCAGCCCATGGCGGACATCCGGACGCCCTCCATGGAGACGACCTCTTCCCGCTCGTACATTTCGTCCAGCCAGGCGTCCGCGACTCCCCCGCCGAGCCTGGTGGTGTACGGAAGGTAGGTGTCCATCAGGACGACTCCGGCAGCCGGTGTGCCCTGGCTCTCGAGGGCGGCGGCCACCGAGTGGGCGAGCATTCCTCCGGCCGAGGAGCCGCACAGGACGATCGGGGCGCCCTCGGCGTACTCGGCGACGACCCGCGCCTGCAAGCGGAACAGCGCGTCCAGGTTGGCCGGAAGGCTCTCGCCCTCGACCGACCCCACGGTGTGAAGGGCCGCCACGTCCCGGTTGCCGCGGAACGGTGCGGCGAACCGCGCGTACTGGTGGACGCCGCCCAGTGCGACATGGGAGGCGAAGCACATCAGCCGGGGACGCCCAGGGCCCCGGGAGAGCCGCGCGGGCCTGATGTTCCCCTCGAAGTCGGCCGGGTCCTCGAAGGTCGGACGCAGCTTCGCCGCGCTCACCAGCAGCTCCATGCCGATGCTGGACTTGCCCTGCTGGGCCGCCAGCCGGTAGAGGGAACCGAGGGTGTCGGGCGCGTTCCCCTGCGGCGCCGGGGCAACGGGCTCGGTCACGGGCGCGGCGGCCGGAGCGGTCTGAGCGGCCGGAGCGGTCTGCTCCTGGACCTGGCCGTCGGCGGGAGCGGACGCGATCTCGGCCGCGAGCCGGGGGCGCAGATGGGCCACCATCTCGCCCGGGCTCGGGTAGTCGAAGACGACCGTGGTGTTCAGCCTCAGGCCGGTGAGGGCAGCCAGCTGATTACGGAATTCGACCGCCGTAAGGGAGTTGAAGCCCATCTCCATGAACTCATGGCCGGTGTCGATGTCGTTGTGTGATGCGAACCCGAGCACCGCGGCGGCGACGGTGCGCACCATTTCGAGAAGAACCTCGTCCCTCTCTGCCTCCGACAAGCCCGCCAGCCGTTGCCGCAGCTGGGTGGGCTGGTCCACCTCGGACTGCGCCGCCCGAGCCGCACGCCGGACGGGGGCCTCCGGGACGACGGGACGGAACACGGCGGGCAACGCGGCGCCCTGGGCGCGCAGCGCGGCCACGTCAAGCCGGGCGGGAATCACCACGGCCGTGCCGGAGGTGACTCCGGCGTCGAAGAGCTCCAGGCCCTCGTCGGAGGTGAGCGGCGCCAGACCGGTGCGCGCCACATCGTTCCACGCCGCATCCAGTCGCCGGACCTCGTAGAGATCGCTCAGCAACGGGCTGGGCCGGCCCGCGGTGAACGCGGGAACGAACCGTTCCCAGTCCACGTTCACGACCGTCACCACACCGTCGTCATCCGCCACGACGCGCTCCAGACCGGCCATCGCCGGCTGTGGCGCCAGCCGGGGCAGCCCACGACGCTCCAAGTGCTCACCCTGGTCGTCCCCGGCCGCCATGCCGATCTCGGCCCAGGGGCCCCAGACCACGGAGGTGCCGACGAGTCCCCGCCCGCGGCGATCCTCCACCAGGGCGTCCAGATAGGCGTTGGCGGAACTGTAGGCGGACAGGCCGCCACTGCCCCACAGACCGGAGATGGACGAGAAGACCACGAACGCGTCGAGCTTCCGGTCGCCCAGCAGCTCGTCCAGGTTGACGGCACCCGCCACCTTGCCCGACACGAGGGTGGCAGCATCGGCCAACCCGGTCTCCAGCAGCGGCGTCCCCCCGGTGGCACCCGCCACGTGGACGACCGCCGTCAGCGGATACTCCTCCGGTACCGCGGCCAGCACCGCGGCCAGCTGCTCACGGTCGGCCACATCACAGGCCGCCACGGTCACCCGGGCACCGAGCTTCTCCAACTCCTCGCGCAGTTCGGCCGCGCCCGGCGCCTCAGGGCCCCGACGGCTGGTCAGCACCAGGTGCTCAGCACCCTTGCGCACCAGCCACCGGGCCACCTCACCGCCCAGCCCGCCCGTGCCACCGGTCACCAGCACCGTGCCGCGCGGGCGCCACGCCGTCCCCTTGGCAACGGGCGGCGCCGAGCGCACCAGACGGCGTACGAAGACACCGGAGCCGCGCACCGCGACCTGGTCCTCGCCGCCCTCGACGGACAGCACACCGGCCAGCCGCGCCGCACCGCGCTCGCCCAGCGACTCGGGCAGATCGACCACACCACCCCACAGCGGCGGCAGCTCCAGCGCGGCCACCCGGCCCAACGCCGACACCATCGCCTGCATCGGGCTGGTGAGCCGCTCCGAACCGTCCACCGAGACGGCCCCTCGCGTACCACTCCACAGCCGGGCCGGAATCCTCGCCTCGACCATGGCCCGCACCAGCACCAGGCTCAACGCGTAGCCGTTCGGCATGGCCGGGTGCCCCGGGCAGGGCTCCTCGTCCAGGGCCAGCAGCGAGAGCACACCGCCCAGTTCGGGCGCCTGCCCGGCCACCTCGCGCAGCCGCTCGGCGAGCACATCCGCGTCGAGGTCCCGCTCGTCCACCACGACCGAGACCACATGCGCGCCGTGCCGCTCGAGCCCGGCGACGACCTCCGAGACCAGCTCGTCCCCGGCGCGGGACGCCGGAACGACCACCGGCCAGGTCCCCGACAGCGACCTCCGGGCCGGGTCCGGGACCGGCTTCCACGACACCTGATAGCGCCAGTTGTCGATCATCTCCTGCTCGGACTGTGCCGCGCCGCCGTCCTGGGCCCACCGGCCCCACGCCAGCGAGACACCCGGCAGTCCTCGAGCGCGACGCCACGACGCGAGGCCGTCCAGGAACACGTTCGCCGCGGCGTAGTTGCTCTGTCCGGTCGCGCCGAACAGACCCGCGGTCGAGGAGAACAGCACGAACGCCGACAGGTCCATGCCCGCGGTCAGCTCATGCAGGTTCCAGGCCGCGTCCACCTTCGTCCGCAGCATCGAGCTCGCCCGCTCGCGGGTCAGCGATGCGAACAGCCCGTCGTCGAGCACCTCGTCCGCATGCACCACGGCGCTCAGCGCGAACTCCTCGGGCAGTCCCGCCAGCACCGCGGCAAGCGCGTCACGGTCCGCGGCGTTGCACGTCGTGACCACCACCGTGGCGCCCGCGGCCTCCAATTCGGCCCGCAGCTCGGCCGCGCCGTCCGTCTCCGCACCACGACGGGACAGCAGCACCAGCTTCTTGACACCGTGCCGGGCCACCAGATGCCGGGCCACCAATCCGCCCCGAGCACTCGTGCCCTCCGTCACCAGCACGGCGCCGGAACCGAATACCTCCGGCTCGGGAGCGTCACCCGCGGGCAGGGCGCGGGCCAGACGTGGCACGCGGACCTCGCCCGAACGCACCACCACCTGCTCCTCACGAGTGGCCACCACCCCCCCGAGAAGTCCCACCGCGCGCTCGACATCATCCGTGTCGACCAGCACCACCCGTCCCGGGTGCTCGGACTGCGCCGACCGCACCAAACCCCATGCGGCCGCACCCGACAGATCCCCCACACCGTCGCCGGTGTCAACGGCACCCTGTGTCAGCACCACCAGCGGGACGTCCGCGAACCGGTCGTCCGCCACCCACGACTGAACGGTCTCCAGCACCTCGGCGACCCGTGTGTGGACCTCGTCCACCACATCGGAGCCGCTCGCGGCAACGGGCAGTACCACCATGCCGGGCATGCTCGTGCCCGCCGCCACGGTGTCACTGAGCGCGGCGGTGTCCGTGTACACGTCGGCGGGGTAGAAGCCCGCCGCCTCCAGAGCGTCGCCCACGCCGAGGCAGTCGTCGACCAGCACCGCCCACCAGCCAGGTGCCACGCCCTCGGCGGGCTTGGCCCCGTCCGCTGTCCACTCCATGCGGAACAACGCTTCACCGGCCGTCCGGCTGCTCTGCAACGCGGCGGCCTGCATGGGCCGGAAGAGCAGGGAATCGACGGTGGCCACCGGGCGGCCCGAGGAGTCGGCCATGGCCAGCGACACGGCCTGCCGCCCGTCCGGGACGACCCGGACCCGCAGCGCTTGGGCGCCGACGGCCTCCAGGGAGAAGCCCCGCCACGAGAACGGCATCAGATTGCCCGCACTCGGTGCGTCGTCGCCTCCGCGCAGCGCGTTGTTCGCGCCGATCGCCTGGAGGGCGCCGTCGAACAGGGCCGGGTGCAGACCGAAGTACTTCGCCACGCCGAGCTGGTCCTCGGGCAGTTCGACGTCGGCGAACACCGCGTCGCCGCGCTTCCAGGCGCGCCGCAGCCCCCGGAACGCGGGACCGTAGTACAGCCCGTGCTCCTCGGCGTGCTCGTAGCCGCCGGAGACGTCGACAGGCTTGGCGCCGGAGGGCGGCCACTTCGCGAAGTCGAAGGAGGCCGCCGGCGCGGGCGGGGTGAGCGCACCGTGAGCGTGCTGCACCCACGGCTGCTCGAGGTCGGCGCTGTCGTCGGCCGGCTCCAGTCGTGAGTACACGCTGACGTCACGGCGGCCCGAGGCGTCGGCCTCCCCCACCTCGACCTGGATCTGCACCCCTCCGCGCTCGGGCATCGCCAACGGCGCCACCAGCACCAGCTCATCGACCCGGCCGCACCCGACCTGGTCCCCCGCCTGTGCGGCCATCTCCGCGAAGGCCGTCCCGGGCACCAGCGCCACGCCTTGCACCGCGTGGTCGGCGAGCCAGGCGTGGGTGGCGATCGACAGCCGCCCGCTGAGCAGCACTCCGCCGCCGCCCGCCAGCGAGATCGCGGCGCTCAGCATGGGGTGCGCCACCGCGCTGAGGCCCACCGACCCCACGTCGCCGCCGGCCGCCATCGCGTCCAGCCAATAGCGCTGACGCTGGAAGGCGTAGGTCGGCAGATCGACCCGGCGGGCACCATGTCCCGCGAACACCTTTCGCCAGTCGACACCGACGCCACTGACGTGAACCTCGGCGGCGGAGGTCAGGAACCGCTCGGTTCCGCCCTCATCACGCCGCAGGGTGCCAAGGACAACGGCCCGCGCCTCGGCGGCCTCCACCGTCTGCTGCACCGGCAGGGTCAGCACCGGATGCGGGCTCACCTCGATGAATACGCTGTGCCCCTCATCGAGCAGGGTGCGGGTGGTGGCCTCCAGCTCGACGGTTTGCCGCAGGTTCCGGAACCAGTACTCCGCGTCCAGGCCCGCCGTGTTCATCACCTCGCCGGACACCGTCGAATAGAACGGCACCTGCGAGGAACGCGGTGTGATGTCCGCCAGGACCTTCAGCAACTCGTCGTGGATCGCCTCCACATGGGCGGAGTGCGAGGCGTAGTCCACCGGAACCCGGCGGACCCGCACCTTCTCACCCTCCAGCTGCGCCACCATCTCATCCAGCGCACCCGGGTCACCCGAGACCACGACGGAACCGGGGCCGTTGACCGCGGCCACCGAGATCGCACCCTCCCAAGGAGCGATGCGCTCCTTGACCTCATCCGCCGGCAGTCCGACCGACACCATGCCACCACGACCGGCCAGACCGGCGGCGATCGCCTGCGACCGCAACGCCACCACCTTCGCGGCATCCTCCAGCGACAGCGCACCCGCCACACACGCCGCAGCGATCTCACCCTGGCTATGACCCATCACCGCATCCGGCTCCACACCCACCGAACGCCACAACTTCGCCAGCGACACCATCACCGCGAACAACGCCGGCTGAACCACATCCACCCGGTCATAGCCGGGGGCGCCCCCGGCACCGCGCAGCACATCCGTCAGCGACCAGTCCACATGAGCCGACAGCGCCGCCTCGCACTCACCGATCGCCGCCGCGAACACCGGCGAGGACTCCAGCAGCCCCACCGCCATTCCCGCCCACTGCGCACCCTGACCCGGGAACACGAAGGCGGTCCTTCGTCCCTTCGCCGCCTGTCCCCTGACCACGCCCGGGGTCACCTCGCCCTGGGCCACGGCCCGCAGACCGCGCAGCAGGCTCTCGCGGTCCTCGCCGATCACCGCCGCGCGGTGCTCGAACGCCGACCGGGACGCCGCCAGGGAGTAGCCGATGTCCGCCACCGACGCCGCCGCGAGATCGTCCCCCTCGGCGGAACCCTGAGCTGTCAGACGGGCGTACAGCCGCTCGGCCTGCGCCCGCAGCGCGGTCTCGCCCTTGCCCGAGAGCAGCCATGGCACGACGGCGGAGTCGACCGGGTGGGGTGCCTCGGCTCCGGAACCCTCCGATTCCGGCTCCTCGGCTTCGGTGGCCTGCTCGATGATGGTGTGCGCGTTGGTCCCGCTGATCGCGAAGGAGGAGATCGCCGCCCGGCGGGGCCGGCCCGTCTCCGGCCAGGGCCGGGCCTCGGTCAGCAGTTCCACGGCCCCCGCAGACCAGTCCACATGCGGGGTCGGCTCGTCCACGTGCAGCGTCTTGGGCAGGATGCCGTGCCGCATGGCCATCACCATCTTGATGATCCCCGCGACACCCGCCGCCGCCTGCGCGTGGCCGATGTTGGACTTGATGGATCCCAGCCACAGCGGCCGGTCCTCCGGCCGGTCCTGGCCGTAGGACGCGATCAGCGCCTGCGCCTCGATCGGGTCGCCGAGTGAGGTGCCCGTGCCGTGCGCCTCCACGATGTCGACATCGTCCGGGTTGAGTCCCGCGTTGTCGAGCGCCTGACGGATCACCCTGCGCTGCGAGGGGCCGTTGGGGGCCGTCAGACCGTTGCTGGCCCCGTCCTGGTTCACCGCGGAGCCGCGCACCACGGCCAGCACGGGGTGGCCGTGGCGGCGGGCGTCGGACAGCCGCTCCACGAGCAGCACGCCGACGCCCTCGGACCAGTTGGTGCCGTCCGCGGCCGCCGCGAAGGGCTTGCAGCGGCCGTCGGAGGCGAGTCCCCGCTGACGGCTGAACTCGGTGAACGTTCCGGGGCCGGCCATCACGGTGATGCCGCCGGCCAGGGCGAAGTCGCACTCGCCCTGGCGCAGCGCCTGCGCGGCCAGATGCAGCGTCACCAGGGACGACGAGCACGCCGTGTCCACCGTCACCGCGGGGCCTTCGAGACCGAGGACGTAGGAGATCCGGCCCGAGGTGACGGCGGGTGTCTGCCCCGTCATCAGATGGCCTTCGACCTCTTCGGCCTCAATCGGGCCGGCCGCGCCGTATCCCTGGAACGCGGCGCCCATGAACACGCCGCCGGTGGTGCCCTTGACGGTCTGCGGGTCGATGCCCGCCCGCTCCAGGACCTCCCAGGACGCCTCCAGCAGCAGCCGCTGCTGGGGGTCCATCGCCAGCGCCTCGCGCGGGGAGATCCCGAAGAACACCGGGTCGAACATCGCGGCGTCGTGCAGGAACCCGCCCTCGTTCACATAGCTCGTGCCCTGACTGTCGGGGTCCGGGTTGTACACCTCCTCGTGCCAGCCGCGGTCCTTCGGAAACGGCGAGAGCCCGTCGGCACCGTCGGCGACCATGCGCCACAGGTCCTCAGGAGAGCTGACCCCGCCGGGGAAGCGGCAGCTCATCGCGACGATCGCGATGGGCTCCCGGTTCTTCTCCTCCACCTCCCGAAGGCGCAGACGGGTGCGGTGCAGATCGGTCGTCACCTTGTTGAGGTAGTCGCGGAGCTTGGTCTCGCTCACTGGTTTGCCGTCACTTTCTCTACAGTCAGGGTCAGACGCTGGACAACGGTTCAGGACAGCCCGAGCTCGTTGTCGATGAAGTCGAACAGCTCGTCGTTGGAGGACGATCCGATCCGTTCGGCCACCTCCGCGGTGGCGTCGGCGTCATCGGAAGCCTCGCCCAGCTTCTCCAGGAGCTCCTTCAGCCGCTCGGCCACCTTCGTGCGGGTCTCACCGTCGTCCATCACGCTGGAGAGCAGCGGCCCCAGCTTGTCCAGCTCGGCGAAGACCATGGGCTCCCCCGTGCCGCCGTCCGGCAGGAGCTCCTCCTGCAGGTGCTCCACCAGCGCCGTGGGGGTCGGGTGGTCGAAGACCAGCACGGCCGACAGCCGCAGCCCGGTCTCCGCGTTGAGCCGGTTGCGCAGCTCCACCGTGGTCAGCGAGTCGAAGCCCATGTCCTTGAAGGCCATGTCGGGCTCGACCGTCTCCGGCGAGCCATGGCCGAGGACAGTCGCCACCTGCACCCGCACCAGGTCCAGCAGGGCCCGGTACTGGTCGGCCGCGGAGAGACCGGCCAGGCGGTCCCGCAGCGATCCGGTGCCGGTCTGCGCGGTCTCCTGCGCCGTGACGCGGCGCCGGGGGACACGCACCAGGCCGCGCAGCAGGGCGGGCACCTCACCGGTGCGGGCCTGGACGCGCAGGGCGGCGAGGTCCACATGGGTCGGCACGAGCACGGTCTCGTCGGTCCCGAGCGCGTCGTCGAACAGCGCGAGGCCCTCTTCCGAGCTGAGCGCGTTCAGCCCGGCCCGCGCGATGCGCTGGAGGTCCGCCTCGCCGAGATCCCCGGTCATCTCGCTGCGCTGCTCCCACATGCCCCAGGCCAGGGAGACCGCCGGGAGGCCGAGCGCGCGGCGCTGGTGCGCCAGGGCGTCCAGGAAGGCGTTCGCCGCGGCGTAGTTGGCCTGGCCGCCACCACCGAAGTTGGAGGAGGCCGAGGAGAACACCACGAAGGCGGAGAGGTCGAGGTCGCGGGTCAGCTCGTGCAGATGCAGCGCCGCGTCCACCTTCGGACGCAGCACCTTGTCCACCCGCTCCGGCGTCAGCGACTCCACCACACCGTCATCCAGCACACCCGCCGCATGCACCACCGCGGACAGCGGATGCTCCGACCCGATCCCCGCCAGCAGACTCTCCACCGACGCCCGATCGGCCACATCACAGGCCACAGCCCGCGCCTGCGCACCGAGCCCGGCCAGCTCCGCCACCAACTCCGCCGCACCCGGCGCCTCCACGCCACGACGACTCGTCAGCACCAGAGACCGCACACCGTGCTCCACCACCAGATGACGGGCCAACAGCGCGCCCAGACCACCCGTACCACCCGTGATCAGCACCGTGCCAGGGCCGTCGAACGGCGTGGTCTTGGGCTCGGGCCGGTCCTCGGCCGGGGCCACCCGGGCGAGGCGCGCCGCGAGCACCCGACCGTCGCGCACGGCCACCTGCGGCTCCTCGGCGGTCAGCGCCGTCCGAAGCTCCGAGGACACCTCGCCGTGCTCCTGCGGGTCCAGGTCCACCAGGAGGAACTTCCCGGGGTGCTCGGTCTGCGCGGAGCGCAGCAGGCCCCATACGGCTGCCTCGGCCGGGGTGCGCACCTCGTCGGAGGAGCGCGCGCCCATCGCCCCGCGGGTCACGAACACCAGGTAGGAGTCGTCGAACCGGTCATCGGTGACCCACGTCCGCACCAGCTCCAGCGCGCGGTACGTGGTGCCGCGCACCCGTCCTGCCAGGTCCGCGCCGTCGTCGATGCCGACCGCCTCCGCGGCGCCCGCCACCATGACGACGTCCGGCGCCGTGGCCCCGGAGTCGATCGCCTCGCGCAGCGCGGCCAGGTCCGCGTACGCCGCCACGTCGGCACCCTCGGCCGCGAAGCCGGAGAGCACCCCCAGGTCGTCGGTACCCAGCACGGCCCAGGTGCCTTCGGAGGCGGGGGCCGGAGCGCCGACGGGGACGGGAGTCCAGTCCAGCCGGAAGAGCGAGTCATGCCCGGCCGCCGGGGAACCGGCCGACTGGATCTGCCCCTCCGCCACCAGCCGCAGCACCAGGGACTCTGCGGTGGCCACGGCACGGCCGTTGGTGTCGGCAACGGCGATGCCGATCGAGTCGGGCCCGAGCGAGCTGAGGCGCACCCTCAGCTCCGCCGCGCCCGTGGCCCGCAGCGAGACACCGGTCCAGGAGAACGGAAGCCTGGCGAGGCCCGCCTCCTCCTGGGGGACGAACATGACGGCCTGAACCGCCGCGTCCAGCAGGGCGGGGTGCAATCCGAACTTCCCGGCGTCCGAGGCGTTCTCCTCGGGCAGTCGCACCTCGGCGAAGACCTCGTCGCCACGGATCCACACCGACCGCAGTCCCTGGAAGACCGGGCCGTAGGCGAAGCCACCCGCGGCCATCCGGTCGTAGACGTCCTCGATGTCGATCCGCTCCGCGCCCTCCGGGGGCCAGACGGCGAGGTCTGCCCGCCCGGTCTCGTCCGGCGCGCCGCTCTGGGCGAGCAGGCCGGAGGCGTGCTGGACCCACGGCTGCTCCATGCCGGGGTCTTCCAGCCGGGAGTACACATTCAGCGTGCGCGCGCCGTTCTCGTCCGGTCCGCTCACCGCCAGTTGGAGGTGAACCGCGCCCCGCTCGGGCAGCGGCAGCGGCGCCGTGAGGGTCAGCTCCTCGACCCGGTCGCATCCCACCCGGTCGGCGGCGTGCAGGGCCAGTTCGAGGAAGGCGGTGCCGGGCAGCAGGATCGTGTCCTGGACCATGTGGTCGACGAGCCACGGATGCGTCTGCGGCGAGAGGCGGCCGGTGAACAGGAAGCCGTCCGCGTCGGGCAGTTCGACGGCGGCGCCCAGCAGCGGATGCGCCGGCGGGATGAGCCCCACCGCGGTGACATCGCTGGCGAACGTCGACAGGGCCTCCAGCCAGTAGCGCTGTCGCTGGAAGGCGTAGGTGGGCAGCTCGACCTTCCGCGCGCCACGTCCGGCGAAGAGCTGTTCCCAGTCCACTGCGACGCCGTGGACGTGGAGTTCGGCCAGCGCCGTCGTCAGCGCCTGGGCCTCGGGACGGTCCTTGCGCAGCGCCGGCACCAGGACCGGCCCGGTGGTCCCCTCGGGCTGGTCCGCCACGCAGTCCCGCGCCATCGCGGTGAGTACGCCATCGGGACCGACCTCGACGAACCTGGACACGCCCTGTGCCTCGAGCGCCCGTGCTCCGTCCGCGAACCGCACGGCCTCCCGCACATGCCGGACCCAGTACTCCGGCGAGCACACCTCATCGGCACCCGCCGACTTGCCCGTCACATTGGAGACCAGCGCGATGGCCGGCGGGGCGAACGACAGCCCCTCGACGACCTTGCGGAAGTCGCCGAGCATCGCGTCCATACGCGGCGAGTGGAAGGCGTGGCTGACCCGGAGCCGACGGGTCTTGCGGCCCTGCTCCGCCCACTGCCCCGCGATCTCCAGCACCGCTTCCTCATCACCGGCGATGACCACGGCGGTCGGACCGTTGATGGCGGCGATGCTCACCTCGGCCTCACGACCGGCCAGCGACGGAGCGACCTCCTCCTCCGACGCCTCGACGGCCACCATCGCGCCACCCTCGGGAAGCGCCTGCATCAGACGACCGCGAGCGGCCACCAGCGTGCACGCGTCCTCCAGCGAGAACACCCCCGCCACATGCGCGGCCGCGATCTCACCGATGGAATGACCGATCACCACATCCGGCGCCACACCCCACGCCGACAGCAGCCGGAACAACGCCACCTCGACCGCGAACAACGCCGGCTGAGTGAACGCCGTCTGATCCAGCAGCTCGGCATCCGCGCTCCCCTCCGCCGCGAACACCACCTCCCGCAGCGGACGATCCAGCAGACCGTCCAGATGCGCGCACACCTCGTCCCACGCGTCGGCGAACACCGGGAAGGCGTCGTACAGCTCCCGGCCCATGCCCAGGCGCTGCGCACCCTGACCCGAGAACAAGAACGCCGTCTTGCCGGCCGCCCCCGCCACCCCGCGTACGACGCCGGGCGCGGTCTCGCCCTTCGCGAGAGCCTCCAGGCCACGCAGCATGTCCGCGCGGTCCTCGCCGACCACGGCGGCCCGGTGGTCGAAGAGCGATCGGGTCGTCGCCAAGGAATAACCGACGTCCACAGCGGGCATGAACTCTTCTGTGGCCGTGGCGAGTTGGGCACGCAGCCGTTCGGCCTGGCCCCGGAGGGCGGCGTCGGTCCTGCCGGACAGGATCCACGGCACCGGGGCCGCGGTGGAGCCCGGGGCCTCTGCGGCCCGCGGCGCCTCCGGCTCGTCGTCGGCCGGCGCCTGCTCGATGATGGTGTGCGCGTTGGTACCGCTCACGCCGAAGGCGGACACCGCCGCCCTGCGCGGGTGACCCCGCTCCGGCCAGGGCATCGCCTCGGTCAGCAGCTCGAGGTCGCCCGCCGACCAGTCCACATGCGGCGACACCTCGTCCACGTGCAACGTCTTGGGAAGGGTGCCTTCGCGCATGGCCATCACCATCTTGATGACCCCGGCGACACCGGCGGCGGCCTGCGTATGACCGATGTTCGACTTGATGGCACCCAGCAGCAACGGCTCACCTTCGGGACGTCCCTGTCCGTAGGTTGCCAGCAGTGCCTGCGCCTCGATCGGGTCGCCGAGGGGAGTGCCGGTGCCATGGGCCTCGACCACGTCCACATCGGCGGAGACCAGCCGGGCACTGGCCAGCGTCTGCTCGATGAGCCGCTGCTGGGACGGGCCGTTGGGCGCCGTCAGACCGTTGGAAGCGCCGTCCTGGTTGATGGACGAGCCCCGGATGACGGCCAGCACCTTGTGGCCGTTGCGCTGCGCGTCCGACAGCCGCTCCACCAGGAGCATGCCCACGCCCTCGGACCAGCCGGTGCCGTCGGCATCCGCCGAGAACGCCTTGCACCGCCCGTCGAACGACAGCACCCGCTGGGCGCTGAACTCGATGAACGTACCCGGGGTGGCCATGATGGTCACACCACCGGCCAGCGCCACGGAGGCCTCGCCCTGGCGCAGCGACTGGCAGGCCAGGTGCAGGGCGACCAGAGACGAGGAACACGCGGTGTCCACCGTCACGGCCGGGCCCTCGAAGCCGAAGGTGTAGGAGATGCGGCCGGACGAGACGCTGGGGGCGCTGCCGAGTCCGAGATAGCCCTCCACTCCTTCGGTGTCGCTCAGGATGCGCGAACCGTAGTCGTGGTAGTTGGAGCCGACGAAGACTCCGGTCTGGCTGCCGCGCAGCGCCACGGGGTCGATACCGGCGCGCTCGAACGCCTCCCAGGACGTCTCCAGCAGCAGCCGCTGCTGCGGGTCGATCGCCATCGCCTCACGCGGCGAGATCCCGAAGAACGAGGGGTCGAAGTGGCCCACCTCGTCGAGGAAGCCGCCGGCCTGGACGTAGCTGGTGCCGGACTTCTCGGGGTCCGGGTCGTAGAGGCCGTCGATGTCCCAGCCGCGGTCCTCGGGGAACCGGGAGATCACGTCCCCCTCGGCCATCAGCAGCTCCCACAGCTCCTCGGGGCTGCGCACCCCGCCGGGGAACCGGCAGCTCATGCCGATGATGGCGATCGGCTCATCGGTGGCGACGGGCTTGTCGAGCCCGTCCGATCCCTTGGCCGCGGCAGCGGGGCCGCCCTCGGTGACCGGCTGGTCGCCGAACATCTCCGTGTACAGGTACCGGGCCAGAACCGTGGCGGTCGGATAGTCGAAGACACAGGTGACCGGCAGTCGGAGGCCGGTGACCACGCCGAGGCGGTTGCGCAGCTCGACGGCGGTCAGCGAGTCGAAGCCGAGGTCACGGAAGGCACGCTCGGCCTCGACCGCGTCCGCGCTGTCGTAACCGAGGACGTCGGCGGCCTGGTTGCGCACCAGTTCCAGGAGGAGCTTGGGCTGCTCGGCGGGGGACAGCTTCGCCATCTCCCGGCGCAGCTCGGAAACGGCGTCGTCGCCGTCGCCGGTGTCCGCGCCAGTGGCGGCAGCGGGACGGTTCAGCTCGGGCAGCTCACGGAAGAGCGCGCTCGGACGTGAACCGACGAACTCCGGCTGGAAGCGATCCCAGTCGATCTCGGCGATGACCATGAAGGTCTCGTCCAGTTCAAGGGCCTGCTGCATGCCGGAGATCGCGAGCTCGGGCACCATTCCGACCATGCCGGAACGGTCCATCCGCTCGCCGACCTCGCCGGATCCGAGGCCGCCTCCGGCCCAGGCACCCCAGGCGATGGAGGTGGCCGGAAGGCCGTCCGCACGCCGCTGCAACGCCAGCGCGTCGAGGTAGGCGTTACCGGCCGCGTAGCTGCCCTGACCCGGGCCACCCAACGTGCCCGCACCGGAGGAGAACAGCACGAAGGCGGACAGGTCCATCCCGGCGGTCAGCTCATGCAGGTTCCGGGTGGCGTCCACCTTCGGGCGCAGCACCCCGGCCGCCCGGCGCACGGTGAGGGCGTCCACCACGCCGTCGTCCAGCACACCCGCCGTATGCACCACGGCGGTCAGCGGGAACTCCTGCGGGATCGCGTCCAGCACCGCGGCCAGCGCCTCACGGTCCGCGGCGTCACACGCCGCCACCGTCACCCGGGCACCGAGCCCTTCCAGCTCCGCCTTCAACTCGGCGGCGCCCTCGGCCTCCATACCACTGCGGCTCGTCAGCACCAGATGCTCGGCACCCGTACGCGCCAGCCAGCGGGCGACATGACCGCCCAGCGCACCCGTACCACCGGTCACCAGCGCCGAACCGCGGCCCTGCCAGGAGCCCCGGTTCTCCGCGTCGTCAGCCGCCGAGGCCCGCACCATGCGCTTGGCGAAGACGCCGGACCCGCGCACCGCGACCTGGTCCTCGCCCTCCGCGCCCGCGAGCACTCCGGCCAACCGGGCCACCGCGCGGGCGTCCATGGTCTCGGGCAGATCGACCGCGCCACCCCAGCGCTGGGGGTACTCGACCCCCACGATCCGCCCCAGGCCCCACACCATGGCCTGCAGCGGACTCACCAGCCGGTCGGAGCGCCCCACCGACACCGCACCCCGGGTGCCACACCACAGCGGAGCCACCACACCGGCGTCACCCAGCCCCTGGACCAGCGCCACCATCGCCGCCAGCCCGGCCGGCACCACACCGAACGTCGCATGCCCCGACTCGTCCAGCCCGAGCAGCGAGAACACACCCGCCACGCCCGAGGGTTCCACCCCGGCCTCGTCGAGCGCCCCGCGCAGCCGCTCCGCGACTGACCAGCGGTCGTTGCCCTTTTCCTCCAGCACCACCCGGACGATGTCGGCGCCGCTCGTCTCCAGGCCGTTCACCGTGGCGGTCACAAGAGCGTCATCGGCGTGCGACGCGGGAAGGACGACCACCCACGTGCCCGAGAGGGCCGCCTCGGTGGCGGCCGCCAGCGGCTTCCAGACCACCTTGTAGCGCCAGCCGTCCACCGTGTTCTGCTCACGCCGCTGACGACGCCAGGACGACAGCGCCGGAAGCAACGCGGTCAGGGACGACTGCTGCTCCTCGTCCTCCACCTCCAGCGTGCGGACCAGCGCCTCCAGGTCCTCGCGCTCCACCGCCTCCCAGAAGCGCGCGTCCACCGCGTCCGCGGCGAGACCGTCGGCGGTGGCCTGCAGCTCCGCGGCCGACACCTCCAGCCAGTACCGCTGGCGCCGGAAGGCGTAGGTCGGCAGCTCGACGCGGCGGGCGCCACGGCCCTCGAGCATGGCGGTCCAGTCCACCGTGACGCCACGCACGAACACCTCGGCGGCGGAGGTCAGGAACCGCTCCGGACCACCCTCGTCGCGCCGCAGCGTGCCCACGACCACCGCCTGCGCCTCGGCGGCCTCCACCGTCTGCTGCACCGGCAGGGTGAGCACCGGGTGCGGGCTCGCCTCGATGAACACGGTGTGACCGTCATCCAGCAACGTGCGGGTGGTGGCTTCCAGCTCGACGGTCTGCCGCAGGTTCCGGTACCAGTACTCGGCATCCAGACCGACCGTGTCCACCAGCTCACCGAGCACCGTCGAATAGAACGG
>NZ_JBIADZ010000027.1:0-126226 GCF_042868035.1 Streptomyces sp. NPDC007875
TGCAGATCGTTCGCGACCAGGGCGTCGAGCGCCTCCTGGGGGAACCGGGCCCCCTCGTCGACCTCTGCGGCGAAGGGGGCTATCTTCGCCTCGGCCAGCGAGCGGACGGCGTCACGGAGCATGTCATGCTCCTCGGACGGGCGATACAGGTCGAAATCCGACACGTACTCTCCTAAGACATGGCACTCAGTACCCTCATTATGCATGTGGAGTGCCACGCCAAAAGGGAGTCGGTAGTTTCGTGCCCATGAATGACCAGCACGATGGAGCAGGGCGGGGCGGGGAGAGCGGCCCCGCAGCCACAGACGACCAGGAGAAGGTCCCCATCAGGGACCTCCTCGTGTCGGCCGCCTTCGAACTCTTCACCGAACGCGGCTACGACAGCACGACCATTGACGACATCGTGCGCCGCGCCGGCGTGGGGCGCCGCTCGTTCTTCAGGTACTTCCCCACCAAGGAGGAAGTCGTCTTCCCCGATCACGAACGAGCCCTTGCCGACATGGTTCGCTACCTGGAAGAAGGCGCCCAGGACCCCGACCCGGTCGGTCGCGCCTGTGGCGCCGCCCGGCTCGTCATGCGTATGTACGCGGAGAACGCCGAGTTCTCGGTGAAGCGGTACGCGCTCACCCGTAAGGTCGCGGCGCTCAATGCCTACGAGACGTCCGTGGTGCGGCGCTACGAGCGCGCCCTCGCGGCCTACCTCAAACGCCGGTTCGCGACATCGCCGGACGGCGACGTCCGCGCGTACACGGTCGCCGCGAGCGTCGTGGCCGCACACAACTTCGGCCTGCGCGCCTGGCTGCGCTCCGGAGCCCGCGGCGACGCGGCCGCAGGCGTGGACCAGGCACTCGACCTCGTCCATCGCACATGGAGCGACACTGGCGAGACTCTCGTCCTGGTCACGAAGAGCAACACCCCGAGGTGGCAGATCATCCAGCGACTTGACGAAGTATTGCGGGAAGAACAGAGAGGGAACCAAGTTCCCTGAAGTAGGGTACTTAGTGCCCTGAACCATAAGCGGCGGAGTACACCCCTCAGCCCCGCCCGGCTCGATCGCGGGCGGGGTGCCGCCCTGCCGTCACGGTGAAACAATCGCCAGATAGCTTTGTCATTGCTCGATGACATCCACCAATGACATGCAGCCGTGCGAGTGTCCGGAGGAATCCCAAGCGCCTCCGCAGCCGCGCGGGGCGTCCCCCGATACTGCTGCCCTCGCTGATGTTCACGGCCCTGTCGGTGTCCGTGATCAGCACACTGGGGGCGCCGATGGTGCCGACCATCGCCCGCGAACAGCACGTGTCCCTCAGCGCCGCCCAGTGGGTCCTGACCGTGACACTGCTGGCCGGGGCGATATCCGGCCCCGTCCTCGGCAGGCTCGGGGACGGGCCGCGCCGGCGCGGGGCCATCCAAGGAGCCCTGGCCGGTGTGTTCGCCGGAAGCGTCCTGGCGGCGATGGCTCCCATATTCGGGCTGCTGCTCGTGGGACGCGCCCTGCAAGGTCTCGGGATGGGCCTGATGCCGCTCGCCATCGCCGTCGCCCGCGACCATCTTCCAAAGGAGCGCATGCGCTCCGGCATCTCCTCCCTCTCCATCACCACATCGGTCGGAGCGGGACTCGGCTACCCCGTCACGGGGATCATCGCCCAGCATCTCGACTACCGTGCGGGCTTCTGGTTCGCGGCGCTCCTCAGTGCCGTCGCTCTGGTGGTGGTGTCGTGGGTGGTGCCCGTGGGTTCATCGGTTCCGCGACGTCCGCTCGACGTGGCGGGGGCGGCGCTGCTCTGTTCGGGGCTGGGCGTGATCCTGCTGGCCCTGAGCCAAGGTGTGGCCTGGGGCCTGTC
Organism: Streptomyces sp. NPDC007875; assembly: GCF_042868035.1. Taxonomy (NCBI): domain Bacteria; kingdom Bacillati; phylum Actinomycetota; class Actinomycetes; order Kitasatosporales; family Streptomycetaceae; genus Streptomyces; species Streptomyces sp. NPDC007875. Next base: position 1,842 of record NZ_JBIADZ010000027.1, read on the forward strand.
CTCGGCCGCCACCCTCGGGTGTTTCGGTGCGGGAGTCGTGGTGCTCGCCCTGTGGGTGCTGCAGGCCCTGCGCGCACGGCACCCTCTGGTCGACATCCGGCTGATCCGCAACCGCGCGGTCCTGGCCGCCAACACGACGGCCCTGCTCATGGGCATCGGCATGTACGGCGTGCTGTCCCTGGTCAACCTCTACACCCAGGTCCCCGCCGCTGCCGGATACGGCTTCCACCTGTCCCTCACCGCTGCCGGCCTCGTCCTGATGCCGTTGTCGCTGGGCAGCCTCACGGCGAACCGCGTCGCCTCGGCTCTGGTGGCGCGGGTCGGGCTCTACCGCGTGCTTCCGCTGGGCGCACTCGTGGTCTGCGTCGACCTCGTCCTGCTCGCCTTCTGTCGCGACCACGTGGCCGTCCTCGTCCTCGGCACGTTCCTGCTCGGCAACGGCGTGGGGGCGGCGTACGCGGTCATGCCCCTGCTCATCGTGCGACACGTACCGCCCTCCGAAACCGGAAGCGCCACCAGTTTCAATCAGGTACTGCGAACGGTCGGCGGCTCCATGGGCAGCGCCGCCATTTCCGCGATCATGCTGGCCTATACTCCGGCCGGCGGCGACCTGCCCCGCGGCACCGCCTACACCACGGCCTTCCTGGTGACCGCGGCCGCGTCCTTCCTCGGTGTCATCGCCGCCGTCGTCCTTCCGCCGCGCCGAAGCACCGGGTCCGATGCGGTGCCCGCCGTGGCGGCAGGGGGTCCGGCCGTGGACACACGGCCGACGGGACCCGGTCGGGTATCGTCCGCCGTGGTTCCCCGCAGTGACGGGAACCAGGCCGGAAAGGACGTTTGATGGGCTCGGAGACGGATCGCTCGCGTGGCAAGAAGCGAGACTCGGACGCCACGCGTGCCGCCTTGCTCACCGCCGCCCGCGATCTGTTCGGCCGCCACGGGTACGAAGCCGTGACGCTGAAGGACATCGGTGAGCGCGCTGGTGTCGACGCCTCTTTGATCGCGCGGTACTTCGGCAACAAGGCCGCCGTCTACAGGTCGGCCGTGGCCGAGGACAGCCGTGAGGTCAGCGCCCCGGCGGAGACTCTGGACCTGGGAGCCTTCACCGCGTACGCACTGCACCGAGCGGACCGCAGAGGGGCACCGGGGCCGCTCGTCCAGGCTCTTCTCTCCCGAAGCAGCGCCCCGGAAGTACGCGCCTCCGCGGCCGACGAGATGCGCACCCGGCTCATCTCACCTCTCGCCAACCGACTGGCGGCAGAAGGCGCCGACGATCCCGTCGGCCGGGCCGAAGTCCTGATCTCCTGCCTCATCGGCGTCATCGCGCTGCGTTCGAGCAACCTCTTCGACGGGCTGTCGGCCATGAGCCCCGAGGCGATCGGTGCCATCCTCGAGGCCGCCGTGCAGGCACACACGGAGCAGGCTCCGCACGGCCCATAACCCTCCGTCGAGAAGGAGTGGTACGGCCTGACCCCACGCCACGAGCGCTGTCCACGACGCTGGTCAGGGCTGTGTGCGCGGTTGCTGTTCGCGCTTGGTGTCCGGGTGCTTGACGAGCTGGGGCGCGGCGAGGTCGAGCAGGGCGTCGAGGTCACCACCGTCGAGGGCCTGGCCGAGGGCGACGAACTCCACCCGCTGCAGGAGGCGTTCACCGATCAGGACGCAGGCAGCCGTCGGCGTACCCCTCTCCCGCGTGGACGGGCGCCTGAAAGTGACAGGGCAGGCGAAGTACGCCGCCGACCATGAGCCGGACGGCGTCGTGCACGCCATCGTGGTCGACAGCGGCGTCGCCCGAGGCCGGATCACCGGCATCGACACCCGCGCCGCCGAAGCCCAGGCCGGTGTGCTGAAGGTGATCCACCACCGCAACGCCCCCAAGCTGCCCTACCGCGACAACCCGGGATCGCTCAACCTCCCGGGGGAGCGGCTGCGCGTCTTCCAGGACGACCAGGTCCACTTCCACGGCCAGCCGGTCGCCGTCGTCGTGGCCACCACCCTGGAGGCCGCCCAGCACGCCGCGAGCCTGGGGAAGGTCGGCTACGACGCCGAACGGCCCACCACCGATCTCGCCGATGCCCCGGCGACGGGCGACAGCTACTCCGGAGCACTACGGGCAGGGGTGGGAAGGCGGCCGCCGAGGAGACTGCCCGTGCCCGGCACGTGCGGGGGCAGGCCGAGTTCGGTGAGGATGCGGTACGCCGTGGCGGTGGCTGCGGACAGGACGGGCAGGCCGACCGCGTCCTCGGCCGGCTGGATCGACGGCAGTGACGGCATCTGGACGCATGCCGACAGTACGAGAGCGTCGGCACGTGACAGGTCCAGGCGTCGCCAGTGGTCCAGCAGATCCGCCGGGTCCAGCCGGGCGACGGCAAGATTGTCCGGTACCTCCAGGCTCAGCGCGTCCACGACCTCGATGCCCGCGTCCTCGATGTAGTTCGCGACCAGCCCTGTGAGCGGCTTCATATAGGGCGTGATGATCGCGACCCGCTTGGCCCCGAGTGCCTTGATGCCGTCGAGAAGGGCACCGGCGCTGGACACCACGGGTGCCTGTGCGCCTTGGGCTCGCAGCACCGTGGTGATCTCGTCCTCCGCCGTGCAGTGGTACCCCGCGCCCTGGGCCATGATCGCGACGAGACAGGCTGTGGCGACCACGTCCGGCCGTGCGTCGGCGAGTTCCAGCGCGGCACGCTCGGTCTGCGCGTTCATGGCGCGCAGTTGCTCGGGGGTGACATGCTGCATGCGCATCCGGCTGCTGTGGAACACGAACCGGTCCTCGGGGACTGCCGACTCGCGCAGCCGCAGAATCCGGGGCAACTCCTTTTCCATGGTGAGGTTCGAGCTGGGCACGATCAGGCCGACGTGGTGATCGGTCACGGAATCCTCCGGTTGTCCGGTGTACGGGGCCCGCCGACGTCCCGGGGCCCGTTCCGTGGCCTGCCGTGCCACGGCGGTTCACCCGTCCTGGGTCAGTTGCTCCCAGTGGTCGGCGAGGGATGCGAGCAGATGCGTGATGTCGTCGCGCTGCTGTGGTCCGTACGGCTCCAGGAGCTGTTCGTCGAGCAGGCGGGCGCGGCGGTTCGCGTCGTCGAGGGTGCGTTTGCCTTCCTCGGTCAGGTAGAGCAGTTTGCGCCGGCCGTCGTCGGCGGCCGTTCTGCGGACGATCAGGCCGCGCTTCTCCAGTCGGCGGGCGACGTCCGTCATGGTCGACGTATCGAGGGCGACCGCTGACGCCAGCGATCGCTGGTCGTGCCCCGGGCTCGCGTCCACGACCTGGAGCACCGCGAACTGCGGGCCGGTCAGGAGCGGGTCGACCGCCCTGATCCAGACGGCGAGGTATGCCTGGTACAGGCGCCGGACCTGGTACCCGGGCGCGGTCGTCAGCGCGGCGGGTGGCCGGGGCCGCGCGGACGTCGAGGGTGCGGTTTCGTCAGCCATGGCGCCTACTTAAGCACGCCGTGTCATCGCCCCGGCACGGGGATCGAGCGGCTGGGAATCGAGGGGCCACCGGTCAGGCGAGCATCGAGCGCAGTGCTTCCCGCAGACTCGCGAGGGCGGCGGGAGGATTGTCCCAGAACAGCATGTGGCCGGCGTCCGGTATCCGGCTCAGTGAGGCCGTGGGGTTCTTCCGGGCCGCCTCTGCCGCGCCCACCTCGGTGACGACGGGGCTGTCCGCGCCGTACAGCAGCACCGTGGGGCCGGGTACGGAGGGCCACCAGTCGAAGAAGTCCTCGCTCTCGAAACCGCGGTGGGTGGCCTTGATGGCCTCCTCGCCGCAACTGGACAGCCAGCGGGCCCGCAACTCCAGCTCCCGGTGCGGCCACCGTGGCCACGCCCCGGCCACTTCCTCGGCGGTGGTGCCGCGTACGGCCTGGGCCAGCTGGTCCAGGAAGGCGTCCACGGGGGTCGGGTAGGGTCCGCGCTCCGGGCCGCTCATGGGCGGGTCGCCCAGCACCGTGCCCCGGAGCGGGACCTTGTTCCGCGCCGCGGTGACCGCGGCGATGCGCGCGCCCATGGAATGCCCGAACAGCACCGGCCGGTCGAGCCCGAGCCGCATGACGACGGCCTCCGTGTCCTCGGCGTACTCCTCCAGGCCATAGCCGCCGCCATCGTCGGACAGCCCGCGCCCGCGGACGTCGACGACCACCGGACGCACGAGGTCGGTCAGCTCACGCACGACGAAGTCCATCGTGATCGCGGGACTGGTGATGCCGGGCAGGACCAGGAGCGGGACACCAGTGCCGCCGTAGTCGAGGACGTGCAGGCGGGTGGCGCCCGAGTGCACCCAGCGGCTCGTGGCGGGCACATCGGCGAGATCGGCGAGCGCGCTCTGCGGCAGGCGGCGGGCAGCCGGGGACGGGTACGGGGTCATGCGGCCTCCAACGGCGGGTGGTGCGGGTAGGGCAAGGTCATGACGCTGCTACGGGGAGCGCCGAGAGGTAGGCGATGGCGTCCTCGAGGTCGATCACGTCGCCGTACTTGGCCTGGATGTCGAACAGGTTCGCCTCATGAGGACCGGCCGCGCGGTCGCCCACGCATTCGCGCGGAACCAGCACCGAGAACCCGGACTGCACGGCGTCGACCGCAGTGGCCCGCACGCAGCCGCTGGTCGTCGCCCCGCAGACGAGCACGGTGTCGCGGCCGAGCCCGGTCAGCAAGGAGGCCAGCGCCGTGCCGAAGAACGCGGAAGCGCCCTTCTTGGCGATCACGTGGTCCCGTGCCCCACGCGGCAGCCGTGGATCGATCGTGACTTCCTCGCTGTCCTCGACCAGGCCTCGCATGCCTCGCGCCTTGTGCAGCCAGGTCACCGCGTCTCCGGTCGCCTCGGCCGCGGTGTAGGCAATGGTCGTGAACACGACCGGCACTCCGGCGGGACGGCCTGCCTCGATGAGCGCGGACGTCGCAGCGACCACCTCGGTCAGATCGGCCCCCGACGGGAACCGGTCCTCGGTGAACCCGCGCGTCAGATCGACCACGACGATCGCCGGCCGGTCGCCGCGCCGGACCGGCGCTCCGAAGCCCGCCCGTTCGTAGGTGCGTTCCGTGTCCTGCCCGTACTGCGCGTCGCTCACCACGACCTCCGCAGGGTGCGCAGTTCGCGTGACTGGGCGCGCATCCGGCCGACGAGCCAGCCCTGGACGAGACCGAGCGCGAACGCCCCGGCGACCATCCCGTACTTGGCGGCGGCCGGGCCGAACACCATGGACAGGCCGTCGAGTTCGGGTTGCCGAGCGGGAGCGGCAGGCGTGAAGACGGGGTGCGCGGCGGCCGGAGCGGTGGCTGAAGGGGCGGCGGGCACCGCGGACAGCGGACCGGGTTGCCCGGCGGCATGGTCCTGATCGAGCAGACCGGCCAGGTTCTGCGCGAACTGCCGCAGGATCCGCTCCGACACGGCGCCGATCGCGCCCTTGCCGAACTGAGCGATCTTGCCCCGGATCACCAGATCCGTGGCGAGCTGGAGCAGCGCGCCCTCGGGTGCGCCCAGCACATCGAGGACGACTTCGGCCTCCGCGTCGCCGCTTCCGTGCGTGTCGGCGCCGCGGGCGTGGACGCGCAGCCGCCGGTGCTCGGAGTCGACTTCCAGGAAGCGGACCGTGCCGGCGTACGCGGCCGTGATCGGCCCCACCTTTACCTTTACGCTGCCCTTCCAGGTGTCGCCGTCCTGCCCTTCGAGCGCGGCGCCCGGCATGCACGAGGCGACCCGTTCGACGTCGTTCATCAAGGCGAAGACGTCATCGGGTGAGGCTTTGACCGGAATGGAGTTGGTCAGCTGCATAGGTCAGTTCTCCTCGCTGTGGCACGCCCGCGTGCAGGCCCGGCGGCGGGCCGTCGCACAAGCGTCGATCGCCTCGACGATGGTCTGGTAGCCGGTGCACCGGCACATGTTGGCGGCGACGACCTCCCGGATCTCCTCCTTGGTCGCCTCGGGCCGCTCGGCGAGGAAGCCCTCGGCGAGCATGAGGAACCCCGGTGTGCAGAAACCGCACTGCAGGGCGTGGTGCTCGCTGAACGCCCGCTGGAGGTCGCTCAGCCGGTTGCCGTCGGCGAGGGATTCCACCGTACGGATGCGGGCGCCCTCGGCCTGTGCCGCGAACATAAGGCAGGCACGTACGGGCCGGTCGTCGACGAGCACGGTGCAGGCGCCGCAGATGCCGTGCTCGCACCCGACGTGGGTTCCGGTCAGGCGCAGCTCATGGCGGAGCACGTCGACGAGGGTGCGGCGGGCTTCGGTGATCACCTCGTGCTGCTCGCCGTTGACATTCAACGCGATGAGCTGTGGCTCCCGCGGCGTCATGAGGGTGTCATCGGTCATGGAACGGGCTCCGGGTTCAGGGCGCGGTGCACGGTCTGTGGCGTGATGGGAGTGTGGTCGAGTTCGGTGCCGGTGGGGCACAGTGCGTCGTTGACGGCATTGAGGACGGCGGCGGGCGCCCCGATGGTGCCGCCCTCTCCGGCGCCCTTCGCTCCCGTGGCGGTGAACGCGCAAGGGGTCTCAAGGTGGTGGATCGACACCTCGGGGATCTCGTGGGCCGTGGGCACCTTGTAGTCCATGAAGCTCGTCGCCGACGGCTCGCCGACCGCGTCGTAGGTCACCTCCTCGTACAGGGCACCGGCGATGCCCTGCGCGATCCCGCCCCGGCACTGTCCCTCCACGACCTGCGGGTGGATCGCGACCCCGCAGTCCTCGACGCACACGTATCGCAGGATCTCCACCTGCCCGGTGTCCTGGTGGAGCTCGACGACCACACCGTGGGTGGCGTTGGAGAACGTGCCGTCGTTGAAGACGTCGAAGGTGGCGGTCGCGGTCAGCCCCGGTTCGATGTCCTTGGGCAGCAGGTCCGCCCGAAGGTAGGCGACGTCGGCGATCTCCTGGTGGGTGAGCACGTCACGGGCACCGTCGCCGCCTCGGCGGCGCACCTGGCCCTCCCCCAGCTCCACCTGCTCCGGCTCGGTGTCCCACAGGGCGGCGGCGATGGCGCGCAGCTTGTCGCCGAGTCGCTCGGCGGCCAGGCGTACCGCACTGCCGCCGACGGTGATGGACCGGCTCGCGAAGGTGCCCCAGCCGTAGGTGACACGGTCGGTGTCGCCCTGGTGGAGCCTGACCCGGGCGATGTCGAGGCCGAGTGCGTCGGCGACGATCTGCGCCATTGTCGTCTCGTGGCTCTGCCCGTGGCTCATCGTGCCGGTGGTGACCGTCACCGCGCCGCTGGTGTCCATCCGTACTTCGGAGATGTCGAAGCCCGGCACCACCTGCATCTTGCGCTGCGCGAAGGCCGAGGAGCCGTATCCGGTGCGCTCGCTGAAGCAGGCGTAGCCGATGCCGATGTGCCGTCCTTCGGCCGCCGCCGCGGCCCGCGTGTCGTACCAGCCCTCGTCCCTGACGACCCGCTCGCACAGGTTCAGGGACTCCAGGTACGAGCCGGGGTCGTAGGTGATGTTGTTGACGCCCGTATAGGGGAAGTCGGTGATGACGTTGCGGCGGCGGATCTCCACCGGGTCCAGGCCGAGTTCGCGGGCGGCGCGCTCGAAGAGCCGCTCGACGACCATCACGTACTGCGGGCGGCTCACACCCCGGTACGGTGCGGTCGGCGCCTTGTTGGTGGTGATGGCCCGGCCGCGGACCCGGTAGGCGGGCACCTTGTACACCCCGGGCATCTCGGCGGACGCCATCAGCGGCTCGATGCCCGCGGTGAACGGGTAGCAGGAGTAGGCGCCCATGTCGCACACCACGTCCGCGTCGAGAGCGAGGATCCGGCCGTCGGCGTCGAAGGCGGCGCGCGCCCGGTAGTGCTGCTCGCGGGCGAGAAAGGACGCGGACAGGGCGTCCTTGCGGTCCTCGATCCATTTCACCGGCCGCCCGAGTCTCAGCGCGGCCGCGGCGGCCGCGATCTCCTCGCGTCCGACCACGCACTTCTGGCCGAAGCCGCCGCCCATGTCGGGGACCACGACCCGCACGGCTCGCTCGTCGAGGCGCAGGCAGCGTGAGGCGACCGTTCTCACCTGGTGCGGGACCTGGGTGCAGGTCTGGAGGAGAAGTTGTTCCTCGCGGTCGTCCCAGTGCGCCACGGCGCCGCGGGTCTCCAGCGGCAGCGCGTTCTGACGGCCGGTCGTGACGTCCACCTCGACGACGCGGTGGGCCGCGTCGAAGATGTCGTCGATCCCGTCGGTCGCGAAGAGCGAGACGTCCACGAGGGTGTTGCGGGCGGCCTGGTCGTGGACGAGCATCGCGTCGTCGGCGAGCGCCGTCTCCTCGCCGAGGACCGGTGGCAGCGGGGCGTACTCCACATGCGCCGCCTCCAGGCCGTCCTCTGCGGCGTAGGCGTCGAGGCCCACGACGATCGCGAGGGGCTCCCCGACATAGCGGACCTTGTCGCGGGCGAGTACCGGCATGGCGGTCGGCACGAACTGTGACCGGGGCCGTCCCAGCTGAGCGGTGATGTCTCCGATGGCCAGGTCGTCCGCGGTGAACGCCGCCACGACGCCCGGGACGCGGCGTACCGCCGACAGGTCCACGGACACGATCTCGCCGTGCGCGACCGTGCTGCGCACGAACTGCGCGTGCAGCATGCCGGGCAGGGCGATGTCGTCGACGAACCGGCCGCGCCCGGACACCAGCCGCCGGTCCTCCCGGCGCGGGACCGACCGGCCCACCAGCGGCCGCCCTCTTTCCTGACGTGTCATCGGGACATCGCCTCCTCACAGGCGCGCCGGACCAGGGTCCGGACCAGTTCCTTGCGGTAGCGCGGGCCGCAGGACGCGTCACCCGGGGGGTCGGCGGCCGCCGCCGCGGCGGACGCACAGGCGTCGAAGGAGCCGCCGCCGGTCAGCACCGCCTCCGCCTCCGGAACGCGGATCGCCGCTGCCGCCACACCCCCCAGCGCCACCCGGCCGCCGCGAACGGCGCCGTCCACGACGTCGAGGTCCACGGCTGCCGCCACGATCGCGAAGTCGCCACGTCGCTCGGCGAACTCGGTGAGCGCCGCGTGCGGCGCCGTCCGTGGGAAGACGATCTCCACCAGGAGTTCGTCCGGGGCGAGGGCGGTCGTGTAGTAGCCGAGGAAGAAGTCCCCGGCCGCGATCGCGCGTTCGCCCAGCGGGCCGCGTACGACGAACTCGGCGTCCAGGAGCACCGCGAGCAGACACCATTCGGCGGTGGCGTCCGCGTGGGCCATGCTGCCCCCGACCGTGCCGCGGGTACGGATCGGCAGATGCCCGATCCAGGCCATGGCCCGGCGCAATACTTCGAAGCCCTGCGCGAGTGTGCCCGCCGGGTCGGTCTCCACGGTGTGGTGGGTGGTGAGCGCCCCGATCCGCAGGGCGCCGTCGGCATCCCGGTGCATGCGGTCGAGCTCCCGGAGGCCGCCGATGTCGACGAGGTGGTGCGGACGGGCCAGCCGGAAGTTCATCATTCCGACCAGGCTCTGTCCGCCCGCGATGGCCTTGGCGTCGTCACCCAGCTCGGCCAGCAGCCGGACGGCGCCGGCTACGTCACGGGCCCGGTGATACTGAAAGGGCGCGGGCTTCATGGGTTTCCTGTCCTCCCTTGCGTGGGGGTCGCCCCGTGTGCGGTTCCGTGCATGTCCCGGCGGCCTAGACCACCGTCTGTTCGCGGACCGCGCGAGGGTCCTGAGCCCGGACGTCCGCGGTGTCTTCGTCCAGCGCCCGGCCCTTCGTCTCCGGCGCCGCGATGGCCATCCATATGACGGCGACCAGCACCGCGAGTCCGAGCACGGCGAACGTCACGGCGAGCCCGAGCGCCGGCCACATCACCGACCCGAACAGCAGCGGCGCGAACCCGGTGAGTGCCCGGCTGACCGAGGAGGCCCAGCCGAAGCCGCTGGCCCGCAGAGGCGTGGGGTACAGCTCGGAGACGTAGGCATACATGGCGGGGATGGTGAGCTGCATGACGAAGCCGAACACGGCGATCGCCACGACGGACCCGGTCGGCGCCCTCATCACCAGCGCGAACACCACCAGCGCGAGGGTGGCGACCGGAGCCGAGATGCCGATGAGCCACTTGCGGCCGACCACGTCCACCAGGGCGGTGGAGACGAGGACGCCGAGGATGCCGACGCCGCTCATCACGGTGGTGTTCATGAAGGTGGCGGTGTCCCCCAGGCCCTCCTCCTTGAGGATGGAGGGCATCCAGCTGAGAGCCGCGTAGTACACGAGCATCACGGTGGCGAACAGCGACCAGGCCACGGAGGTGACGCGCGGGCTGTGCGCCCATATGTCGCGCAGCTGCTCCACGGCGGCGGTCACACCGCGCCGGCCGGTCCCGGCGACGGGCTCCGGGATGACATACGGCTCGGCCGGAGCGCCGGTACGGGCGACGAGGTCGTCGATGACGGCCCTGGCCTCGGCCTCGCGTCCCTTCTTCGTCAGGTAGACCGGTGACTCGGGGATGCCCCGGCGCACCCAGAACAGCAGGAGCGCGGGCAGCACCATGGTCGCCAGCATCCAGCGCCAGTTGCCGTCGAGGGGGAGCATCACCGTCGAGACGAGACCGCACAGCGTCACACCCACCGGCCACCACAGGTCGAGCGCGGTGAGCACCCGGCCGCGGTACGCCCGCGGCGAGAACTCACCGACCAGGGCGTAGTCGACGGGGATGCAGCCGCCGAGCCCCACACCCGCGAGGAAGCGCAGGGCCAGGAAGAGGGGGTACGTGGGCGCGAGGGCACCCAGTACCGAGAACAGGGCGAAGATCAGCAGCGTGACGCTGAACGCCTTCGTGCGTCCGATGCGGTCCGCGACCGCGCCCCAGGCGATGGCCCCCACGGCCATGCCGACGAGGTTGGCGGTCGCCACGAGCCCGCGCCCGCCGAGCGAGAGGCCGAAGTGCGAACCCAGGAGCGGCATGAGGAAACCGTTCAGGGCGATGTCGTAGGCGTCGAAGAGGTAGCCGAGACCTCCGATGATGAAAATGCGTCCCTGGACGCCCCATCTCCAGGGAAGTTCCTGAACGATCTGATCACCGGTTTTCATGTTCACTCCACGGTGGTCGCGTATCGGGTGCATGCCGCGCCATTGCGGGTGTGGTACGCACAGCTCGGGCGTGCGGGTCGTCAGTGCGCGGGGGCTCCCGCCACTGGCGCTGGGCTCAGCGGGCGAACTGGTAGGAGAACGCCCCCAGATCCGGGTCGTTGAGCGGCGTTCCGCTCCACAGCCAGTCGTACGACACGTCCGACTCGCCGTCGAAGTTCTTGAGCCTTTCGTCCCTGGCCCGCTGCTCCGGGCCGTCGGGCAGGTGGTAGAAGGTCTTGTTCGCGAGCGACGCGTCCTGGACCATCCCGGCGTGCTTGGCACGCCGGTCGACGTAGCGGCGCAGCGCCCCTTCTATGCCGGAGGCGGTGACAGCACCCAGTTCCTCGGCGAGTACGGCCGCGTCCTCCATGGCCTGCGAGGCGCCCTGCGCCTGATACGGGAGCATCGCGTGGCAGGCGTCGCCCAGGAGGGCGACGCGGCCGTCAAGCCATACGGGGTCGCGGCGCCGGTAGTAGAGGGCGAAGGCCAGGACGTCGTCCTTCGCCTTGGACAGCATCGCCGGGACACGGTCGTCCCAGCCCGAGAACGCGTCGACGAGGTCCTGCACGGTGGCGGGAAGCGTCCAGTTCTCGCGGACCGCGTCCGTGCAGGGGACGCACGCCACGACGTTCAGGTAGTCGCCGCCCCGGATCATGTAGTGGACGAGGTGCCGGTCGGGCCCGTACCAGATGGTGCTCTGATAGCGGTCCACGAGCCAACGGGTGGCCGGGTCGGCCGCGATGAGCTCACCGGGGATCAGCGCCCGGTAAGCCATCTCGCCGGAGAACAGCAGCGTGTCGGGGGCGCCCATGAGGTCGCGCACCTGGGATCGGACGCCGTCGGCGCCGATGATCACATCGGCGCCGTAGCGCCGTCCGTCCTCGGTGACCGCCACGGGCCGCACGGGATCGGTGCGGTCCATTTCGACGACCTTGCTGGAGGTGTGGACCGCCACGACGGGCCCGGGGCCCGCCGGGTCCACACAGGCGTCCAGCAGCATGCGGTGCAGATCGGCCCGGTGGTAATGCCAGTACGGGGCGTTGAACTCGTCCTTGCAGCGCTGCCCGAGCGAGGTCAGGCCGACGATCCGGCCGTCCGTCCACCGGCGCCGCACCTGGTCGAGCGGTTCCGTGTGGATGGCCTCCATCTGCCGGCGCAGCCCGAGACCCATCAGGACGCGGCTGGCATTGGGCGCGGTCTGGATGCCCGCGCCGACCTCGCCGAGTTCGGCGGCCTGTTCCAGGACGGTGACCCGCAGGCCGCGGTGGCGCAGCGCCAGAGCGGCGGTCAGACCACCGAGTCCTCCCCCGACGACGGTGACTTCGAACGACTGACTGGACGCCACTCTCTTCCTCCAATGTGCGGGCGCGTCATGGTCTTGTGTGCGGCGCGGCGGTACGGCGGCTCGCCCCGGAGGCGCTCAGCGGTCGGTGAGCGTCCCGGCGGTGACGACCTCGGTGCCGTCCACCGAGACGGTGCAGCCCCGCATGGCGATGTCGAGGTGGGCGTACGACTCGCGGCCCAGGACCGGGTGGGGCCCGGTCGACCACAGGAAGTTCCCCGCGAACGCGCGGGCGTCCATGCCCATCAGCTCGTCCTTGCCGTACATCGCCGTGGCGAACCAGTCGGCCGTACGCATCAGCCCCCAGCCCATGTGGGACAGGCTGCGTGCCCAACGGTCCTGTGCGTCGTCGAAGAACGTCGACAGCATCCGGGCCTCGGCTCCGCCGGAGACCTTCTCGATGTGGCCGTCGGATACCTGAAGCGTGACGGGGCTGCTGACGTACTCCTTGAAGGGCAGCAGGATGTCGCCCTCATCCAGCACGATCTGTCCGTTGGAGATCTCCGGCCAGCACAGCACCATGGTGCTCGGCCAGTGGTCCCAGCGGCCCGGATCGTCGGCGAAGCCGCACTGGAACTCCGGCTTGGCGCCCGCGAGCTGCACGGTCAGGTCGGTGCCCGCGTCCGAGGTGACCCGCATGACGGACGACCTCTTCAGCAGGTCGACGCCCTCCTGCACCTCCGCCTTGTCGGTTGCCTTGGGCATATTGCGAATGAGCACGTCGGGCGCGTCGCAGATGAAGATGATGCGGGTGCCGGCCCGCCGGATCTCCTGCTGTACCGGCGCGTGGATGAAGCCCTCGCGGGTCAGGTCGACGACCAGGTCCGCGGATTTCAGCAGGTCCTGGGCGGTGCTGTCGTTGAGGACGGAGAGCAGCCCGGGGCCCGCGCCGGTGTGTGTGCTCGGCATCGGCGCGGGGCTGCCCCCGGGCACGGTCGCCGCGATGACGTGTGCACCACATGCCTTGGCCGCACCGAAGGCCGCCGACACGTAGTCGCCCCGGCTGCCGGGCTCCGACAGTACGACCACGTGCTCGCCCTCGCGGACCTTGCACAGTCGCAACTCGCGGGTGAAGGCGTCGAGCAGATCGGCGGAAGAGAGATCGAACACGTTTTCCTCCCAGGTCGCTTGCGGTACCGACCGTGGCCTTGCGGTGGCGGCGGGAATGCCGCGGCCAGGCCCTGAAGGCGACGGTCGAGGGGAATGGCGAAGAGCGGGCAGGGCGCGGGGTCCCTCGCCTCACATGGCGAGCAGCGGACTCGGACCGGTTGCGTTGTCCGGCCGACGGAGATAATCCGAACACGTACTATCTCCGCTTGGCAAGGGGTGGTCCCGGAGTTAACACGGATCTTTTCCGGCGACACCGGGGAGGGCCGTCACCGTCACAGCCCTGACCTGCGGTGGAACGTTCGCATCCGACACCACACCGCCTCGGCCCGCGTGTTACATGGATGTGCCCGCCAGGCGCCGAAACCAGAAATGGTTCACCGCGAAGGTGGCCACGGCCTCCGGCCGGCGCCCATCAGTGCCGGTCAGGCGCCGGCATTTCCGTCCTCTCCGTGTCCGCCGCACAACTGTGCGTGCGACCCCGGGTTCGCGGTCAGCCGCTGGAACCGCGGACCACGAGCTCCGGCTTCAGGACGACATCACCGCTGCCGCCGTCGAGGAGGGCGAGGGATGCCTCGACCATGCGCTCGGCGGTCGAGCCCAGGGTGGTGAGCCCCGGCGCGGCGGTGTCGGAGATGTACGTGCCGTCGAAACTCGTGATCGCGTACTCAGCGGGCACCCGTTTACCGGCGTGCTGGAGTGCCGTCAGCAGGCCGAGCGCGACGGTGTCGGCGGTGCAGATGATCGCGTCTGTGGCGCCGGGGTTCGCGAGCAGGAGCTTCGCCGCGTCGATGCCGCTCGCCACTGTGAAGTTCGGCATCTCCAGAACCCGGTCGTCCGGCCCGGCGAGCGCGCGGAACGCGGTTGTGCGTTCGATGCTCGACGAGGAGTCTTCCTGGGCGTCGACCATCAGGATGCCGCGGCGGCCCCGCGCCCGCAGGTGATCCGCAAGCAGGCGGACCCCCGCCGCGTTGTCGAGCCGTACCGACGGCGCTTCGACGCCTCGCGCACGGCGGTCGACCTGCACGACACGGTTGGACCGCGCGAGCTCCGTGATCGCCGCGCCACTCCGCTCGAACGCCGCAGGCACCACGAGTACCGCGTCCACCAGCACACGATCCATGGCGCCGAGTTGGCGCTGCTCGGTCTCCGGGCTCTCGCCCGTGTCGATCGTCACCAGCCGCTTGCCCTGAAGATCCAGGCGGCGCGAATACGCCGACACCAGCTCCGCGAAGTACGCGTTCGCGATCGCGGGAACGACAAGCGCCAGCGAATCCGTCGACTGAATCCGCAGCGCCCGCGCCGCCGCGTTCACCCGGTAACCCAGTTCCTCGCAGGCGTTCCGTACCCGCAACGCCAGCTCCGGATCGACATTGCGCTGAACACCGGACAGCACACGACTCGCCGTCGGCACTGACACCCCCGCGCGCAACGCCACGTCCTTCAAGCCGATGCGCGCGCTCATCCTGATCTCCCCTGACTCCTGCCCGTCGATGCTAACAGGGCGGTCTCGGCGATCCGTTGACGCGGCAGGGGCCAGCGTGCTTAGGTTCGGAAATGCTTTTCCCGACGGCGAGAGTACCGCAGCGTCGCCCGCCACAGGCCCCGGGGGGCGGCGGACGAGTGCTTGTCGTCGGATCGGTGAACCTCTGCCTCGGCCGCACACTGCCGCGCCTGCCGCGCGGAGCCGAGCGGATTCGCACCACCAGGCGCTCGCAGGCGGGCGGAGGCAAGGGCGCGCACCAGTCCCTCGCCGGTCTGCTCGCCCTCGCGCCGGCGACGGCCCCGGCCGCCCCCGGCGCCCCTCTCACCGGCGGATTAGCGGTCCACCCCACCGCTTAGCGGTCCGCCTCACCGCCGTATCCGCATCCGCCGCGACCGCGACGGACGTCACCGCGCACGCCTCACGCGGAGCGGCGTCGACCCCGGACGCGGTCGACGCGCTCCTCGAACGCGAACCCAGGGCTTCCCCGAACTCAACCACCCGCCCCTCCCCACATCGCCATACGTCGAAAGGCGCCCTTCCATGAGCAATGAGGCTCAGCAAGGTCGTAAAGGCACGACCGTCGAATCGAATGGCGTCAATCCCGTTCCGGATGCCGAACGGCGCGGGAAGCCGCGCGGCTTGTTCGCCGTGTGGTTCGCCTGGAACATCTCGATCCTCGGCATCAGTTACGGCATTTTCGTCTTCGGCCTCGGCCTGAACGTCTGGCAGACGATCGTCGCCGGGACCGTCGGCTACCTCATCTCGGCCACCCTCGTCGGCATCCTCGCGGTCGGCGGCCCCCGCACGGGACTGCCGACCCTCGCCCAGACGCGTTTCGCGTTCGGCATGAAGGGCAACAGGATCCCCGCGTTCTTCGCCTACCTGTCCAATATGGGCTGGAAGGTGACAATCATCACCCTTGCCTCGACCACCGGTGCGAACCTGTTCGCGAAGCTGTGGCCCTCGGTGTTCGCCGAGACGGACGGGTCGAGCGCCACGTCCACGATCGTGCTGTGGTTCGTGCTCGTGCTCGCCGTGACGATGGCGGTCTCCGTCCTCGGCCACGAGCTCATCATGAAGGTCGAGGTCTGGATCTCGTGGGTGACCGGCATCATGACGGTCGCGTTCCTCGGATTCATGGTGCCCGAGATCGAGTGGGCGCGCCTCGGTGACACCCCTGCGGGCGGACCGCTGGTGTTCATCGGCGGCATCATCATGGCGATGACCCTCGTCGGCCTCGGCTTCCTCAACTACGGCGGCGACTTCGCCCGTTACCTCCCGCGTGATACCCCGGCGCGCGGCGTGATCAGCTGGACGGTCGCCGGGCTCAGCCTGCCGGTCGTCATCCTTCTCGCCGTCGGCGCGCTTCTCGTCGGCGGGGATTCGAAGCTCGGTGCCGCCACAGCGTCCGACCCGATCGGGGCGCTCACCGCGCTCCTGCCGATGTGGTTCTTCGTTCCGTTCTCCATCGTGATCGTCATCTCGCTCGTTTCGGCCGCCATCACCGGCATGTACAGCTCCGGCCTCGCGCTCATGGCGGTCGGCGTACCGCTGCGCCGCTCCGTGACGACCGCGATCAACGCGATCATCATCGCGGCGGGCGCCTTCTACCTGCTGTTCATCTCCACCTCGTTCCTCGCCACGTTCCAGTCGTTCCTGTCGCTCATCGCCGTGATGATGGGCACCATGGGCGGCATCCAGCTCATCGACTTCATCCGGCAGCGCCGCATGGGCTGGAACACCGATATGGCGAACCCTCGTGGCTACGGCGGCCGCGACGGGCGCTGGACGGCGATTGTGAGTCTGATCATCGGAACCGTCGTCGGTCTCGGCCTCGTGACGAGTTCCGACCCGAACTTCGGAAAGATCACGGGATTCCTCCTCACCGAGAAGGGCCGCACCGGCGTGTTCGGGTCGAGCGGGCTCGGCATCGTCATCGCCTTGACGCTCGGCGCCGCGCTCTACGCGATCCTCACCTTCGGACTCCGGCTGGACCCGAAGCCCGACTACTCGCTCGTGACCGCGGAAGACACCGCTCGCGGGGAGCGCGGGCTGCAGCTACCGACTCCCGACGCGGCCGGCAGGCACGCTGCCGACCGCACGGAACGCTGACCGACCCGTGGCGGCGAGGCCCGCGCGGGTCTCGCCGCCGCTCGAGGAGCTGACCCCCTTGTCCGCACATGAGACCGCGCTGCAGCGATTCCGGAACCCGGACCCGTGGCATGCGCCCGCCGCCTACTGGTTCTGGCACCGGCTACCCGGCAAGGACACGATCCGCGCCCAGGTGCGGCAGATGTACGACGCCGGGATCCGCAGCTTCCAGGTGCAGGCACGGCTGTCGTACCCGATCGGGGATTACCTGGACGACGACTACCTCGCCGCGTGCCGTGCGGCGGTCGGGACGGCCGCCGAGCTCGGCATGGTCGTCGGCATCTATGACGACTACAACTGGCAGACCGGTCACGCTGCGGGCCGGGCCGTGACCGGGCACGACGAGCTGCGCGAACGGCACCTGTTCTGGATACGGATCCCCGCGGGCGCGGGCGACGGCTCGCTCAGCGGGATCCGCTCGGCGACGGAGAACCTCGGCCCGGCCGCGATGAACTGGCACTACGAGGGCGGCGTCGTCGCCTGGACCGACTGGCGGGTCGAGTACGCGCTCGTCGTGGAAGCGGCGCAGGGCGCGGTCGCCGAGCGTCCCGAACTCGTCGACCGCGTGGACGGCGCCGCCGACAGGTGCCGTGTCCGCCTCGTCGAGCCCCTGCCCGACGGCGCGCAGGCGATCGTGTTCGTCTCCGCCCGCTGCGCGACCTCCCGGCTGGTGAACCCCGTCGACCCGGTCGCGGTCGATCGCTTCATCGAGGCCGGCTACCAGCCCTTCGCCGACGCTCTGGGCGACTTCTTCGGCTCCACCGTCGCCTACATGTTCTTCGATCAGCCGCACGCCGTGTACTACGACTGGGCGGAGCGCACAGGAGACCTGCGTTCGGCGATGCCGTTCCACGAGAGCCTGGCCGTCACGATCCGGGAGCGCTGGGGCGGGCGGACCCCCCAGGTGCTCGCCGCCGTGCTCGACGGGGACGACCCGGAGCGGCTGAGCCTCCGCGCCCAGTTCTACGAGCACTTCAGCGGCTACGCGATGGAAACCTTCCTCGGCAAGCTGCGCACCTGGAGCCACGCCCACGGCCTGCTTCAGTCCGGCCATGAAGTCCTCGGGCACGTCGGCGGCTGGGCTCTCGACACCGCGTTCGCGAACTGGGACCTGCGCGTGAACTTCGGACTCGACCACTTCGGCGTGGACGGCTACCGCGACCTCACCGCGGTGGACGCGCAGGACGCCCTGGTGCAGCTCAGCCCCGTGTTCGGCGACTCGGTCGCCCGCCACCACGGCGGCGGCGGGACGATGGTCGAGCAGTACTTCGTCACCCCGCCCGAAGGCGGGACCCCATGGTCCGGCCACTGGGGGCTGACCCTGCAGGAGTTGCGCACCACGGCGATCAACCACCATCTGCAGGGCATGCGACAGATGATCTTCCATGGCTTCTACCAGACACACGGCCATGGAGACGATCACGAGTCGCTGCGGAATCCGCGCTTCGACTTCCCCCCGGGCATCAACTTCGAGCCGTGGTTCACCGATCATCACCCTCGGTTCGCGCTCGAGAGCGCGCGGCTGAGCGAATTCCTCGAACCGGTGTCACCACAGAACGACGTGGCGGTCCTGTACCCGTTGCGCACGGTGTGGACCGCGGGTCAGCTCGGCGAGCAGGCGTCGGCGATCGGCGAATGGGCCCGCGCGCTCACCGAAGCCCGCGTGGGCTTCCACCTCGTGGACGAACGCGATCTCGAGGCCGCCGCTGTGGAGGGGGGCGCGGTGTGCTTCGGGGACCGCCGGTACCGGGTGCTCGTGCTTCCCGCCGTGACCACGCTGCGCTCGGCCCGCTCGCTGCGCCGGCTTCGCCGCCTGGCCGAATCGGGGGTACGGGTGCTCGCGAGCGGCGCGACGCCCGCCGTCTACCAGGAGGGCCCACAGACCGCCGCCGAGGACTGGGCAGACCTCGCCCCGGCCGTGGAGATGTTCGCCACGGTCCCCGAGGAGGCGGTCCTGCGCGGGCTCGTCGCACAGCGTGGGCCGGCCGAACCGACACTTCGCCTCCCCGCCGGCTCGGCGGTGCGCTGGCGCGGCGGCCCGGACGGGGCCGACGGCTTCCGTTTCGCGTGCTTCACCGAGACCGAGGGCACGGTGGAGCTCCTGCTGCCCGACGGGCCCTGGCAGATCGAGGAGTGGGAGGCCGCCGACGGTACCGTGCGCACCCTCGAAGCGGCCGAGAACCCGGTCGCGCTGCGGCTGGAGCAGAACGCGTTGCGCCTGTTGCGTGTGTACCGGGACGCGGAGCCCGCTTCCGGTCGGGCGCACGCCACGGAAGATTCCGAGGCCGCGGCCGGTCACGGCACACCCGAATGGTCGGCGCCGGAGGCACTCGAATCCGGCTGGCTGCTCGAGGTCGCCGAGGACGCGTACGAGGAGGCGGGCACCCGCCGCGACATCGCGGTGACGTGCGGCTGGGAGCGCCAGGGCCTTCCGGCGTTCGCGGGCACCGCCGATTATGTGCGGCAGATCGAGCTCGACGCGCCGGTCCCCCTGGAGCTGACGCTCCCGGCTGTCGCCGGAGCTGTGATCGTGTCCGTGAACGGCGTGCGTGCGGGGGCGCGCGCCTGGGCGCCGTACCGCGTCACGATTCCCGCCGACGCCCTGCGGCCCGGGGGGAACGAACTCCGCGTCCGGGTCGCGCCGTCGGCAGCCAACCGCTACTACGCCGGGACCGGGCTCCGCGCCGGGCCCGAGCCGTGCGGGCTGCTCGCGCCGCCGCTGCTGAGCCACGCGCTCGCGACTCCCGACCTTGGTGCGCCCCAGGACGGTTCCGACTCCGGTCCCCGCTCATCCTCGATCACGGAAGGCTGATCCACCTTGCTCAAAGGACTCGACCCGCTCCTGACCCCGGACCTGCTGTACGCGCTCGCGCGGATGGGACACGGAGACACGATCGCCATCGTCGACAGGAACTTCCCCGCGCACTCCGTGAACGACCGGGTGATTCGGCTGGACGGCACCGACGTCGTCTCGGCGGGCCGGGCAGTGCTCGGACTGCTGCCGCTCGACACGTTCATCCCCGAACCCATCGCGAGGATGGAGGTCGTCGGCGACGCCGCCGCCGAGCCGCCGGTACAGACGGACTTCATCGCCGCCGCCGAGGACGCATCGGGCCGCCCCATCGCGGTGGAGACAGTCGAACGCCAGGCGTTCTATGCGCGTACCCGCTCCGCGTTTGCGGTGGTCATCACGGGCGAGGACAGACCGTACGGATGCTTCCTGCTCACCAAGGGCGTGCTGCCGGAGTTCTCTCCCGAGCGTTGATACCTGCCGCCGAGCCGCCGCCCTCCCCTGCCGAGAAGCTGCGCCAGCGATCCGGGCGAAGACTCTGACGCGAACCCTCGAGACCGCGATCCAGTCGAGCAGGTGCGCTGTCCCGCTCGGACATACGATTCCATCTCTGGCCTGCAGCTTCTCCGCGCAGGGGCGGCGGCCTGCACGGCGCCTGGGATGATCTGTCGATGCCACCGTCGATCGTCACCGCGCTGCTCCGGAACCTGATCAAGGTGCCCGCTGCCGTGCTGCGCAGCCGCGTGGCCAAGGACACGGAAGCCTTGGCGTTGCGGCACGAGAACGCGGTGTTGCGCCGCCAGATCGCCCGAGTCCACTACGAGCCCGCCGACCGAATCTGGCTCGCCGTCCTCTCCCGGCTGGTCCCGCGGGCACGCCGGCGCCACGTATTCGCCGTCACCCCCACCACCCTGCTGGCCTGGCACCGGCAGCTCCTGGCACGGAAAGGGACGTTCCTCCAGCACCGCCGCCCCCGGCAGACCGTCCACCGCGCCCACCGGCAAACAGCGCATCCTGCGCCTGGCCGAGGTGACACCCGTCGCGTACGCCTCGCCGGCGTCACCGAACGCCCCACCGCCGAAAGTGGACCGTCCACCAGGCCAGAAGCCTCACCATGACGCTGGGGTGCCGGATGGACTCCCTGCGCTTCCTCCTCCGGGACCGGGACGTTCGCTACCCGGCATCCTCCGACACCGTCCTGCAAGCCCAGGCTGTCGAGGTCGTCCAGACCGGCGTCCGGATGCCGCACATGGACGCGATCATGGAGCGTTGGGTGGGGTCATGCCGAACTGAACTCCTCGACCGCACTCTCATCTGGAACCACAGCCATCTCCTCCACACACCGCGCGAGTACGAGGCGTTCTACAACGAGCACAGACCTCACGGCACTCTCGCAGGCGCCGCGCCATTCCGCCCCCCTACCCGAACCGATCACCGCCCCCGACCAGCCCGCCCATCTCCGTGCCCGTCGACGCGATCGCCTCGGCGGCCTCCTGCACGAGTACCGACATGCTGCGTGACCAGCACGGACGTAGTACTTACGGCCGCCCGGGGCGCCGTGATGGTGCTCCCACACGGTCTGCGGCGCCGGTATCCCCATCCCCGTCGCCCGCGTCACCGCGGGCAGTCTGCCGACGGCGACCCGGGCACACACCAGAATCGACAGTTATGTGAGGTACACCCTAATTGCGGGTAAAAGACCCTCGTGACCACCAAACCGTGGCGCTCGGTCACACTCGCGCCGGCCGTGCTCGTCCCTCTGGCGGCAGCACACACGGCCGGGGGTGCGGCTCACGCTGAAACCAGCGTGAACAAGATCGCCCACGCGCTGCGGAGCAGTCTCGTCCACGTGGATCGCGCGTCCGGCGCACTGAGCGCCGGGCAGGCGCGCGAGCCGGCAGGCAGCATCCGCGACACGGGCGTGCCGTCCTACGTCGCTGTCCTGCCGGACGGCCCCGCGTACGAAGGAGCTGGGCGGACCGGCGGCGGGGGCGACCACGGGGTCGAGGGCGACCGTGGCTCCAGCGGCCTGTCAGCGGGTGTCGCGGTGGTCCTCCTGGCCGTCCTGGCCGCGCTCGGCGGAGGCGGCCTGTACCTGACGCGGCGCGGCCGCAAGCACCGCCGTGAGCGGGAGCGGGCCGACCTCGAGCAGATACGCGGCGCGGTCGAAGAGGACATCACCGCCTACGGCGAGAAGCTCAGCCACATGGGCCTCGACCCATCCGACCCAGCGTCCACGCCGGACCCGAGCAGCGTCCGCCGTCCTTCTTCGACCCGCGGCACGGCCCGTCGGCCCGGGACGTCGAATGGGCACCAGAGGGCGGCAGCCGACGGACGATCCCGGCATGCGCCGCGGACGACGGCGAGACGGGCGTGGACCACAACCTTTCATTTGACACATAGGTTCTCAGGGCAAGGAGAGCGACATGCTGCTCATTGGGCTCATCATCCTGGCCGCGGCGGCTGTCATCGGCGTGGTAGGCGTGCTGGGCAACCTCGGCGGTGGGCAGGCGCTCACCGATGGCTTCTCTGTGTTCGGCTTCAACGGCGCCGGCTACACCGGAACGGTGTTTCTCTCCGGGATCGTGATCGGGGCCGCCGCCCTGCTCGGGCTGAGCCTGATGATGGCCGCCGTGCGCCGCAGGCACGCCGCGCGCCAAGGGCTCACACGGCACCGCCGGGAGGCCGCGCCGGTCGACCGGGATCGCGATGCGGTGGCTGGCAGACACGAGCCCGCGGACGACGAGTCCGCCCGCGGTACTCGGCGCCATGGCCGACCGCATCTATTCGGGCACCGCACCGCCCATCGATAGGAAGGCAGTGACTCATGAATGTCGGGAAGAAGATGGCCCACACGGCCGAAGCGGTCCGAGGCAGCGCCAAAAAGGCGCTCGGCCGGGTCACCGGTAACCGCCGTATGCAGGCGGAAGGGCACGGCGGCAAGGTGAAGGGCAACGCCAAGCAGTCCGGTTCGAAAATCAAGGACACCTTCCGGCGCTGATCCACGGTAAACGATCACAGGACGCGGCTGGGGGTGGCAACCCTTTCGGGGGGGGGCCGTGGCGCGTCAAAGACTGGGATCAAAATGAGGTCAGTCTGCGTCTGGAATGACGGTTGAGCAGTCTTCGCCAAGGGCTGCCGGGTGGGGGTGAGGGGCGACCGCATCGTCTGAGCCGCGAGGAGAGGGCGTTCGCGGTCCAAATGCCTCCCACGCCTGCCCACCGCCCGCGCTTACGCCGCACCACCCGCCTCACTGCCCGGGCCTCCGCCGGCCCGGGAGCGAGCTTGGTCCGGCCCGGTCAGGATGGCCACCGCACTCAAGACCGCTGCCTGATCAGACCGCTGGGCACAAGCCCGTCGGCGCGGCGGCCGGACACTTGGTCCGGCTGTGGCGCCCGGTGGGCGAGCTTCGCAGCATCGGTGTGTGGCGCGCCGACAGCGAGGCGGATCTGCGCGCAAAGGCGCTGGGGACCCTGCCCCTGCCGCCTGGATGACCGCGGTGGTCACCGCCGTACAGCCGCACCCCAACGACCCGGGCGCGACCGGCTGGATGCGCTGTTCGGGGACGTTGGTGACGGGCGACTCGCCGTGAGGGGGGTGCTTGAACGGGGCGACGGCCTCCGGGTTCGGTGTGGATGGCGATATCTACCACCGGCGCCCAGGAGGCCCTGTTGATCCGCCGTAAGCCTACGAACGCTCCCAACCGGGCGAGCTGATCCCCATCGACGCCAAGACACTCGGCCGTATCCCCGACGACGGCGGCGGCCATAAGACGCTCGGCGGGCAGCCGGCCGCACGAAGTCACTGGGCCGCTGTGGCGGACGCTGTCCACGATGGTCAGTCCGGCCTGCTCCAGGTGAGTTCGGCTGTGCGTTCCGCACCCCACAGGCGGGTGGGAGTGGCGACGCCGAGCGTGAGGAGTGAGCCTTCGAAGCCCACTTTCCGGACCTGGGACCGTCCGATCCAGTTCGGGAAGAGGCTGGTGGTGACGTGGTGTTCGACGGTTGTGGGATCGATGACTTCGAACGGCCCGCCGTAGGCAACGTAGCCGACCGCTGCCCGGGCCAGTTCACCGGCCGACGCGTCCTCGAGACGTGCCGATCTCATGGGCGGGCGGTCGCCGCGCCCCAGCTGGGCGGACATGTATCCCTGGGGGGTGTAGACGATCAGGCCGTAGGGGGTGGGGCCGAGGGGGTGGATGACCTCCCCGTCGGTGCTCGTCGTGGTGTAGGACACGAGGTGCCATGCGCCGAGCAGCTTCTTGCGGACCTCTTCGCGGGCCTCGCGTTCATGCCCCGCGGCCGGTTGGTCGGCAATGGTCATGGAAAGGGGGTCCCTTCGTTCCAGGAGAGCGAACGGGCCCCGTTCGGGAGAGCCTACGGGGCCCGTGGCCAGGGTCAGTGCTGGGCGAGCTCTCCGTCGACGAGCCGCCACAGGTGTAGCGGGTTCGCCTCGCGCAGTGGCTGCGGCAGCAGTTCGTCAGGAAAGTTCTGGTAGGTGACCGGGCGTACGAACCGCTCGATCGCGCCCATGCCCACGGAGGTGAAGCGGCTGTCGGAGGTGGCCGGGAACGGGCCGCCATGGGTGGAGGCGTAGGAGACCTCCTGCGGGATCGAAAAGGCGTTGAACACGATGCGTCCGGTGCGGCGCTCCAGGATCGGCAGGAGCCGTTCGACGCCGGGGCGGTCGGCGGCCTCGGCATGCACGGTCGCCGAGAGTTGTCCGCGGAAGGCGCGGGCCGTCTCGAGCAGCTGATCCGAGCCGGTCAGTCTGACCAGCAGGATCGCGGGGCCGAAGACCTCTTCGCGCAGGGCCGGCGCGGCCAGCAGTTGCTCACCGGTGACCTCGTACAGCAGGGACTGCCCATCCCCTACGTGGGTCGGTGTCGGTCCCGCGCCGATCAGGGTGGCGCCCTCACCCTGCATACGCTGTACGTTGCGGGTGTAGGAGTCGTGGATGCCGGGTGTGAGCATGGTCCGTGCGGCCGCCTTCTCGACCTCGGCTGTCGCCGCGTCACGCAGTTCCTGGAAGCCGGGTCCGTCGATGGCGAGGAGTATGGCGGGCTTCAGGCATGCCTGCCCGACGTTGTACATGGCGCGCTGGACCAGGCCGCCGCCGATCTCCGCCCCGCGGGCCGCCAGGGCGGCGGGCAGTACGAAGGTCGGGTTGACGCTGGTCATCTCGGTGAACACGGGGATGGGGTCGGGGCGCCGCTGAGCCCGGCGGTAGAGGGCCATGCCGCCGCCCTCGGAGCCGGTGAAAGTGACCGCCCGGACCAGGGGATGGTCCACCAGGGCCTCACCGATCTCGTTGCCGGCGCCACGGACGAGGGAGAAGACACCTTCGTGCAGTCCCGCCTCGGCAACGGCCTCCTGGATGACACGGCCCTGGATTTCGGACGCGCCGGGGTGTGCGTTGTGAGCCTTGACGACGACGGGGCAGCCTGCTGCCAGGGCCGAGGCAGTGTCGCCACCCGCCACTGAGTAGGAGATCGGGAAGTTGCTGGCGCCGAAGATCACCACGGGCCCCAGGGCCACCTTCTGCAGCCGGTGGTCCATGCGCGGTGCGGGCCGCCGGTCCGGCTGTGCGGTGTCGATGGCCGCCTGGAGGAAGCGGCCCTGACGGACAACGGTGGCGAACTTGCGGAACACACCGGCGGTCCGTATCACCTCGCCCTCGAACTGGGCGGCGGGCAGGCCGGTCTCCAACGCGGTCCGCGCGGCGAGTTCGTCCTTGACGGCCTCGAGCTTGTCCGCGATGAGGTCGAGGAACGCCGCCCGCTCGGCCGGCCCGGTGTGGCTGTAAGAGTCCAAGGCATCGTCCGCCAGGCGGACCGCACGGTCGACCTCGGCCGCGCCACCGAAGGCGAACTCCGGCTCGATGAGTTCTCCGGTGGCGGGGTTGAGCGCCTTCATCGTCCCCGCGGTGGCGGGCATACCTGCCGCTCCGAGCAGCAGTTCTCCGGTCAGTGTCATGCGTGCGCTCCCTTGAAAGCGGCGGTGAGCTCGTCGGTGGTGGTGATGGCGTGGGCGTAGGTGGGGCCGTTCAGCTCGTGCGCGGCGTGCATCATCTCGGGGAGGAGCGCCGCGGTGGCGTCACGGACCAGCGTCACGTGGTAGCCGAGCTCCATGGCAAAGCGCCCGGTGGACTCGATGCAGGTGTTCGCCAGCAGGCCGACGATCACGACGTGGGTGATGCCGTGCTGCTTGAGCTGGAAGTCAAGGTCGGTGTTGGCAAAACCGCTCTGTGCCCAGTGCTCCTGCACCACGGTGTCGCCGGGCCGCGGCTGGAAATCGGCGTGGAACTCCCCGCCCCAGGTACCGCGGGCGAAACTGTGCCGCTCCATGATGGCGCGCTGGGTGGGGTTGGGGTGGTCCCACGTCTCGTAGTCACCCGGTTCCCAGCGACGGTGGGGAACGAACACCACGCGGACACCGCTCTCGCGGGCGGCGGTGACCACGGAGCGCAGGTGGTGCAGCAGCCCCACCTCCTCCGCTATGGGCTCCAAACGCGGCCAGATCTTGCCGCCCTGGGACAAGAAGTCGTTGTAGGGGTCGACCAGCAAAACGGCCGTATGGCGGGGGTCACAGGTCTGGTGCACGGGTTCCATTCCAATCTGGATGACGAATAACATCCAGATTGAAGATTACGTCGGTCATCCTGAAAGTCAAACGAACAGCGCCGAATCGCCCCTACGGGCCCAAGGTGTATGATGCACATCATCCAGATGCGCGGTGGTTGCACTGCGCCGCCCCACGGAAGGCAGGGCCGGCATGGGCCACTCACAGGCGGAGAAGGTGGCGAGCCGCGAACGGGTGCTGCGGATCGCGTCGCGCAAGATCCGCGCCGAAGGCGTCAGCCGCCCCGGCATCGCGGACCTCATGAAGGAGGCCGGGCTCACCCACGGCGGCTTCTACAAACACTTCGACTCACGTGACGATCTGATCGCCCAGGCCGCCGCCGTCGCCCTGGCCGAGGGATCGGCGAAGATGGAGCGGTCCGCACGGAAGAACGATCAGGACGCACGGGCCGGTCTCATCGACGGCTATCTCGCGAAGCGACACCGCGACGGACCGGCCACCGGCTGCGCACTCGTCTCCCTGGGAGCCGCCGCCGGACGCGGCGACCAGCACTTCAAAGAGTCCTATGAAAAGCAGGTCCGCACGTACCTGGAGCTGATCGCAGGCCTGGACGACGACGCCGCGGATGCCCGGGCCGAGGCAATGCTCACCCTCAGCGCCCTGGTCGGCGCCGTGCTCATGTCCCGGGCCGTGGCCGACCAAGACTTCTCCGACGAGCTACTGGAGACAGTCGCCAAGCAACTCAAGTGACACGCGTCGGAACCCCTGCCGCCCACCACCGTCTGACGCCCACCCCGGACCGCACTGCGGTCCGGCGGGATTCCCGGCCACGCCGCACCACGTACCGCAGCCGACGCGACCGGTGACACCGACCGGCCGGTCCAGGCCGGTCTCACAACCGTCCGCGCCGACCCGCCGCGGACACCCGCCGAAAGACGGGAGGCACCGGCACGGCGGACCGGACGGGGCGGGCCGCGCCGCCGACCCCGAGGCAGAGCCACAAGGGCCGGACCAGCGGCGAGGCTCCGGGAGAGCTACCAGACGGACGCGCCGCAGTCGACCGCGTAGTTGGCGCCTGTGATATACGCCGCCCGGCCAGAAGCCGAGGGCCGCACCGGCGCAGACGCACTGCCCGCAACAACTAGGCGTTCGACGTCTCGCCATCCGAGGGCGGGAGCAGGCCGTGGAGGACGAGACCTGAGAGTGCGTCGGCCATGCTGTTTCTGTCCTGCTCCGTCGTCGGCGCGGCGGCGGGATTCAGCCGGTCGGCGATCGGGTCTTGTGCCAGGGCCAGCGCGGGGCCGGTGACGGCGAAGTACAGGATGTGCGTCGGCACGCGTGGAATGCGTCCGGCCGCCATGAGGCTGTTGATGGTCGGCTCGATGCTGTCCCAGAAAGGCTTGATGAACCGTTGATGCAGGTAGTCCAGGCGGCTGGAGTCGCGAGTTGACTCATCCTGGATCAACCGGTTCATTTCCGAGGCGTTCGCGGCCAGCCGGTAGAGCTGGACGATGACGCTTCTCAGACGTTCGTCATCGTCGCGGCACTGGGCGAGCAGCCGGTCGAGCGCAGGATGGGCGTCCAGCAGCGCGAAGTCCACGACAGCGCGCCAGAAGTTCCCCTTCGACCCGTAACGGTCGTTGATGAAGTTGTGGCTGACGTCGAGCCGCCGGGCCAGCTCCCTCATGGTGGTCGCGGCATAACCGAGCTCGGCGAAGGTGTCGAGACCCCGTCGGAGGATCTCGCTCTCATCCAGCAGGACAGGAGCGTACTTCCCGCGCGCCGGCACCTCCGATGCCTCTAGCTGCCTTCCGTCGGTCACTCCGCCATCGCTCCGTCCGGCACCAATCGGCCTCATCTTGATCGTTCGCACGCTCCACCGACCGTCGAGCTCGTCGTCTCCTGCGATGCCTGGACATGGCACCGCAGGCCGATCACCGGCGGCCGGGCCTTCGAGGTGATCCCTCGGCGCGTGGTCCAAGTCTTTCATGCGGGCCACGGCACGAAGGCGGCGTGCGCTCCCGGTCCGGAACTGCTTGACGCTTGTCAGGCACCGATGCATGCTTGACGCAACAAGTAAATCGGTGCCTCCAGGCACTGACGACGCCCCTCAGGAGTTGCACCGTGATCTTCAGGAAGGCCCATGAGGCCCTTTCCGCCCCTGCCACCACCTCCGCGCCCACACGACGCAAGAAGGTGATCGGCGCCATGACCGGCTTCGCCGTCGCCGCCACCCTCACTGCCGTGGCCGTCCCGGCCTCGGCGCAGAACCAGGGATCGCACGGCGCCGCCTCGTCCGGCCTGGCGACCCACCACCACTACCGGTCACCGTTGCAGGTCACCTCGGCTTTCTACGCCAGCTACAACGGGGACCTGGCCGCCGGCTTCGATCGCTACATCTCGAAGGACCTGGTGCTCCACGGGTTCAACGGCCCCGAAAGCCGCGAGGACTGGCTCAAGGGCGACCTCAACATCAAGGCGGGACTCACCGGCTTCACGATGACCGTCCTGGACCAGATCGTGGAAGGCGACAAGGTTGTCACCCGCTGGAGCCTGGGAGGCGTCCACACCGGAACAATCTTCGGCATCCCCGCCTCCGGCCGCGAGGTCCGGCTCAGCGGCATCTCCATCGACCGCGTGATACACGGCCAGTCCGTCGAACACTGGTCGGAAGGGAACTTCGGCAGGTTCCTGGACGAGCTCCGGGCTGAGACACCTCCCGACACCACCGCCCCCGGCGCCAAGTAGCGCTGGGCCGACGACCCGGCCTTGGCGGCGGAGTGCTCTGGTCAAGGCCTGGTGACGGACCTATTCCGCGCGCACCGCACACAAGGTGCACCCGGGGACCGGCCGCGAATGCGATGCACAGAGCCACCCGCACAATCCACTGACCAGGAGAAATTCCATGGCAACTCTTGACGACAAGGTCGTGCTGATCACCGGCACCGGCGCAGGCATGGGTCGCGTCGCGGCGCTGGTGTTCGCGCGAGAAGGTGCAAAGGTCCTCGGATGCGACATCCGGGCTGATGCCAACGAGGAGACAGTCGCACTCGTACGCCGCGCGGGCGGCGAGATGACCGGCGTCGCGCCGATCGACCTCACCGACCCGGAACAGGCTCAGCGGGTCGTCGAGGACGCCGTGACCGCCTATGGCGGGCTCGATGTCGTCTACAACAACGCGGCCTCGCTGCGCTTCGGACCGATGCCCGATTTCCCTGTCGAACACTGGCAGGCCACCATTGCCGGTGAACTCGACATCCCCTTCTTCGTGTCGAAGTTCGCATGGCCCCACCTGGTCCGGCGCGGTGGCGGCGTCATCATCAACGTCGCGTCCATGGCCGGCATGATCGCTGGCGAGAACCCCCCGATGGTCGGACACACCGCGGCGAACGCCGGCGTCATCGGCATGACCCGGCAACTCGCTCTCGAAGGCGCGCCGCACGGAATCCGTGCCGTGGCGATCAGCCCCGGCCCCGTCCTGACCCCAGCCAGTGACCGCGACCTCGGCGACAACCAGGCGGCCCGGGACGCGATCACCAGCAAGACACTCCTCAAGCGCTTCGCCCAGCCCGAGGAGATCGTCGAGCTGGCCGCCTTTCTCGCTTCCGAGCGAGCGTCCTACATCACGGGCGCCAACTACGCGGTCGACGGCGGCGCGAGCGCCTGGTAGCTCACCGAATCTCACGCGTAGCGGAAGCCGACCGACAGCCAGAGCCACCAACCGGCACAGGGGCCCGCCCGCGGCGAAGGCGCGGGGGGCTCCGGATGGCAGCGCTGCACCGCCTTCTCCCCCGCCGCGGCAGAAGCTGTGGCGCTGCCGGAAGAAGCACCGCATGCGTAGGCCGCTCAGCGGTATCGACGGACCGAGCCGGCCGCAAAGGTGGCTGACCACCTCACATCACCGCCGTCCGCCACACGGCCCGTACGACACGGCCACCGTCGATGTCCGCTCCGGAGGAGCTCTGTGGGCGTTGAAGGGCCGACCGGGCATCTTCGACCGGCCGTCAACGCCGGCGGACCGCCCGCGCACCACACCTTCGGCTCTGCGGAGTTCGACGGGATCATGCCAGGCGCCGCGTCTTCCGGGGGGGGACCGCGCGACACCGAACGCCTGATGCGTGCGGCAGCGCGAGTTGGCGTCGCCCACCGGCCGGGCACCCTGCTCGTCCACGTGCGAGTGCGGTTGGGGCTGGCGACGGCGTGAACACCGTCAGGACGACCATCTGCCTCAGCGCCACTTCGCACCGCAGATCCATGTTTGACTGGAGTCGACCGGTCGTCTAGTTTTAGGTGGCCGGTCGGCTGCTGTTTCGGCAATCCCCACCGCTCGCACTCCCGGAAGGCCACCATGGACACCCAGGGACGGAAGGTCGCCGTCATCACCGGCGCGTCACAGGGCATCGGAGCCGGGCTCGTCGCCGCCTACCGCAAGCTGGGCTACGCCGTCGTCGCCACTTCGCGCAGCATCGCCGAGTCGCCGGACATGGGCGGGTTGCAGGCCGCCACCAAGGCCCTGGCCATTGAGTACGCATCGCGGGGAATCCGCTCCAACGCGGTCGCCCTGGGCACGATCAAGACCCCGATGCACCCCGAGCAGCACCACGCCGCGCTCGCCGAACTGCACCCGGTGGGTCGCATGGGCGAGGTCGGCGACATCACCGATGCGGTGATCTATCTGGAGAACGCCCCCTTCGTCACCGGGGCGATCCTGCCCGTCGACGGCGGACAGACCGCCGGACACTGACCATGGCAGGGGCCGCCGGGCGTCATTGACCAGTCCTGCACGCGCATGGGCGCGACGATCGGCGACCGTTGCCCGGCGTCGGGACAAGCATTGTCCCGCCACAGGAAAGGAGCACCTTCCGTGGCTTCAGCACTGGCCTCCCTGGGTGTGAGTACCCCCGTCCTGGCCGCGCCGATGGCCGGTGGCCCCAGCACACCCGCGCTGGTCGTCGCGGCAGCGCGGGCGAACAGCCTGGGCTTCCTCGCGGGCGGTTACAAGGACGCCGACGCTTTGGGCGAGGAGATCACCCAGGTGCGCTCCAGCGGCATCTCATTCGGGGTCAACCTCTTCGCGCCCGGACCGTTGCCAGTCGATCCGGCGGAGTTCCGGCGCTACGCCCGGATGATCTCGCCCGAAGCCCGAGCGCACGGCATCGATCTCCTGACCCCTGGAGTCGTCGAGGACGACGACCGCTGGTCCGACAAGATCGAGTTGTTGCTGTCCGAGCCCGTGCCGGTGGTCAGCTTCACCTTCGCCGTCCCGGACGCAGCGATCATCGCTTCGCTGCGCGCCGCGGGAACGCTCGTCCTCCAGACCGTCACCTCACCGGCAGAGGCGCTCCTGGCCGCGCAGGCCGGCGTCGACATGCTGGTCGTTCAGGCTTCGGCGGCGGGAGGTCACTCGGGCACGTTCACCCCGCGGTGGACTCCGGTCGTCGTGCCCCTCCCCCGGCTGCTGGGGGAGGTGAGGCGATCGGTGTCGCTGCCCCTCATCGCCGCGGGCGGGCTGGCGAGGCCCACCGATGTCGTCCAAGTCCTGCAGGCCGGGGGCACCGCCGCCATGGTCGGTACCGCCCTGCTGCGAGCCGACGAGTCCGGGACCTCGCTCCCCCACCGAGCCGCGCTGGCCGACGCGGCCGACCGAGGAACCGTGGTCACCAGGGCCTTCACCGGCAGGCCGGCACGGGCGCTGCGCAACCGCTTCACCGACCGCTACACCGATCTCGCGCCCTTCGGCTACCCCGCACTGCACCACCTGACCAGCCCCATGCGCAGGGCCGCAGTGGCCGCCCGGGATCCGGAGCGGATCAACCTGTGGGCCGGCGTCGGCTACCGCCACGCCACCGCCGAACCAGCGACCCAGATCCTGCAGAGGCTGGCCTCGCGCCTCTGAGGCCGTCATGGTCTCCTCCTCATGCGGTCCCGCAGGCAGCAGACCGTCCGGGCCATTGGATTGCCGTCGACGTGCCAAGCAGAAGGTCGGTGACGCTCCCACACGCGCGGCACCCGGCGCCGACCCAGTTGCTACGCCAATCAATTTTCTGCTTGCAGAGTCAAGCGCTACGATTCGTCCATGAGCAGCAGCAAGAAGCCGGCCGAGCCGATGAGTGCGGCCGAGGACGCCTTCATCCGCGTCTTGAGCCGGGTGCTGCTGGCGATGCCGCGCGCCGTTGAGCACGACATGGCACGCGGAGGGCTGCTACCACTCAGCGAGTACACGGCACTCATGCATCTCTCCGAAGCCGAGGGCCGGACGATGCGGATGAGCGAACTCGCCTCCGCGTCCAACCTCTCCCTCAGCGGCATGACACGCATCGTCGACCGCCTGGAGCGGCGAGGTCTTGTCAAACGCATGAGGTGTGACGAGGACGGCCGCGGCTGGAACGCCGTCCTCACCGACGCCGGTCTCGCCGCGTTGACGGAGTCCTGGCCGATCCACCTCGCCAGCGTGCGCCGACACGTCCTCGACCACGTCCAGGGCGAAGACCTGCATCAGCTCACCAAAGTGCTGCAACGCATCGCCACTGACCCGTGACTCATCTGGCATGCACGCTTTACACCTCGCCGGCCGAGCGTCAGCGCAGCCTGAGGCGACGGCTCACAGCGGGGCCGAGCCCGGGTCGGGGAAAATGAGCGCGCCGAGCATGTCGTTCCACCCCCGCGGGAGCTGGAGAACGAGGGGCGGGGTGACAGCGGTATCGCCACCGCCCCGCCGCTCTGCCGCCTTCATGTCATGCCGTTCCAGGGCAGCGGCACATCTCGTTCATGTGCCCAAAGCGGACAGTCACTCAGGGGAAGCCGGAGGGTAGGTGGGGACGACCTTGTAGCTGATGGCCGGGTAGGGCAAGTTCCCCCAATGCAGGCCGGTGACGTTCGAGTACAAGTCGCCGGGCTCACTGGGGGAACCGGTCTCGCAGTCCTCGCGGAAATACACCTTGACGTCGGCGAAAGCGAAGTTGGCCACGGAAAGCGCAGGCTCCGGGAGGGTCCGGCATTCGGTGTCGGTGGCCGCGATGGGGTACACCGTGCCGGTGAGGTCTTTCCCGGTGTAGAAGCCGGCCTCGCCCCAAGGGATCTCAGTCGCGGCGGCAGGCTGGGCGAGGGCCGTGCCCACCAGCAATGCAGCCCCGGAGAGGGCAAGGACGGCACCGCCGAGGCGTCTGTTGCTGTGAATGGTCATACGTGCGCTCCTTTGCGAACGTCTCCGGCGCCGACGCTACGGAACGATGAAGCACTCCACACCGACCGACTACCGGATTTCCTTGACGTGTCAATCATCTAACAGGAGACGCAACGTCTGCTACCCGGAGTGAAGTTGACCTCCGTCACACCTCGCGTACGGTGCGTCAGGCTCCGCCACGACGTCGTCTCACAGCTCAGGCGGCTCGGGCGCGACCGGCAGCGGCAGGCGGGTGAGCGCGGCCCGGTACTCGGCGACGATGCGCTCCACGACAGCGGCCGCGGGGAGCACCGTGTCGATGAGTCCCGCAGACTGGCCCGCCTCCACCTTGCCTTCCCGGACCCGGCCGTACAGGGCGGCGTCCCTGAGGGTGGCAGCCTGGAACTCCTTGCGCCGCACGTCGATTTCGGCACCGGATTCCTCAAGGCGGCGCATGCGCGCGGTGAACTCGTTCTCCAGGGCGCGGATGACACCGAGGCCGTGTCCGACGGTGCGGGTGCCGTCGACACCGGCGGCGAGGACGGCGGCCTGGTAGTCGGGGTGCACGGTGGCTTCCCGGGTGGCCAGGAAACGGGTGCCGAACTGGGCGGCCCCCGCGCCCAGGGCGAGCATCGCGGCCAGTCCGGAGCCGTCCGCGATCCCGCCGGAGGCGATCACCGGGGTTTCGGGGACGGCCGAGACCACGGCCCGGATGAGGACCTGCGTGGTGACCATCGAGGGCGGCGGGTGCCCGCCGGCCTCCGCGCCGACGACGACGAGCCCGTCGACGCCCGCGTCCACGGCCTTGCGGGCGTGCTCGACACCGGCGACGACATGCAGGCAGACAGTGCCGACGGCACGGAAACGCTCCAGGTAGCGGCGCGGTCCGCCCTGCGAGGCGATCAGTACGGGGGGCCGACGGGCGAGGAGCAGATCGATGACGTCGTCGGCCCCCGCCCGGTGGAGCGGCAGGTTGACCGCCCAGGGGCGGTCGGTGCCCGCGGCCATCTCGTCGAGGGTACGGGCCAGGTCGTCCAGACGCATGGGCCCCGCGGCGACGACCCCGAGGCCACCGGCCTCGCTGACCGTCAGCGGCAGGGCCGAGCACGAGGAGGCCCAGGACATGCCGGCCTGGATGACCGGAAGGTCGATGCCGAGCAGGCGGGTGACGGGGGTGGGGATGCGGATCACGCCGGTCATGCCGGCACCTCGTCGTCCCGCCGCGCGAGCAGCCCGCGGGCGTGGGCGGCGAGCCGGTTCTTCTGCACCTTGGAGCTGGCGGTCATACCGATGTCCTCGAACCCTTCGACGATGCGCAGATGGCGGGGGACCTTGAACCCGGCCATGCGGGTGCGAGCCCAGGCGATCAGTTCGCCCTCGGTGGTGCCCGGTTCGGTGAGGACGACGAACGCGAAGACCACCTCGACCAGCCGCTCGTCGGGGACACCGACCACGACGGCATGCCGCACCCGCGGATGCCGGTGCAAGGTGTTCTCCACGTCGGCCGGTGCGACGTTCTCGCCACCGACCCGGATGATGTCCTTGGTGCGACCCACGAAGTGCAGCCGGCCCGTGGCGTCGAGCGCGCCGACGTCACCGGTGGCCAGCCAGCCGTCGGGGTCGATGGCGGCGGCGGTCGCCTCCGGCGCGTCCAGATAGCCCCGCATGACGTTCCAGCCGCGCACCAGGATCGAGCCCGGCTCGCCGGGACCGCAGTCGCGGGTGTCGTCCGCGGCGCGGATGCGCACCTCGACGCCAGGCTCCACCAGCATCGCACCGGACGCCCTGACCTGGTCGTCCTCCCACCAGCAGGACTGGGCGACATTGGGCGAGGCTTCGGACAGGCCGTATCCGGCGACGCACTCGGTGGCACCCAGCTCGTCGATCACCCGGCGGATGACGGTGGGAGAGGCCGCGACCCACGCGCCCCGCAGGTGCAGCGTGCGGTGTGCGCGGTCGGGGTGGTTGAGCAGCATCAGCGCGATGGTGTCGTTGCCGGAGAAGTGTGTGCAGCGTTCGCTCTCCAACAGCCGCAGCGCTTCGGCAGGTTCGAAGCGCGCCATGGTCACCAGGGTCGCGGCGTGCTGGATGGACGCCAGTACGGACAGGGTGCTGCCGGCGACGTGGAAGAAGGGCCGGGCGCTGTGGAAGCGGTCGCCGGGGCGCAGGCCAAGGCGCGCACCGGAGAAGAACGCGTCGGCGCACATGCTGCGCTGGGTGAGCAGCACGCCCTTGGGGTGGGATGTCGTGCCGGAGGTGTACTGGACCAGCAGGATGTCGTCGGGGGTGCCGGTCGCGGGGACCTCGCCGGTGGCCCCGGCCAGGAACTGCGGCCACGCTGTCGCCCACTCGGGCACCTCCTTCCCGCACACGACGACTCTCTCCAGGTCGGGCAGGCCGCGGCAGGTGGCCGTGGAGTCCTCGCCGATGCCGAGCTCGCGCAGGATGGCGCAGAAGTCGACACGCAGGACGCGGTCGGCGACGAACAGCGTGGAGACCCTGGCGTGGGCGAGGGTGTGGTGTACCTCGTCGGCGGTGTACCGGGTGTTGACGGGGATGGTCACCGCGCCGACCGAGCCCAGGGCGACGAACAGGGCAACCCAGCGCGGCCCGTTGCCGAGGCAGAGGCCGATCCGGTCGCCGCGGCCGATGCCGGCGTTGGTCAGGGCGGCCCGGATCCGTGCGACCTCGGCGGTGAGTTCCCCATAGGTGATCCGCTCCTCGGCGGTGACCACGGCCTCCACGTCGGGGGCGAGCAACGCGGCCCGTTCCAGCGCCTCGTGGGCGGTCAGGGGGCATGCCGTCCTGAGGTTCATCGCTTCTCCTCGTCGGTGATGGTCGCGTTGCCGGCGCCACGGCGGGTGAACCGGTCGACGCCGTCGCGCCAGCCGTCGTCGGTGAGGCACTGCTCGATCGCCGCCATCTCGATCCTGATGCCGCGATCGAGGTCCGTCTCGCCACCCAGGTCGACGGCCCGTTTCGTCAGCTCGATCGCCAGGGGCGGAGCCTTCGCGACGGTGCCGGCGATCTCCGCACCGGTCCGCGCCAGCCGCTCCTCGGGAACCACCTGGCAGACGACACCCAGGTCGAGGGCCTCGGTGGCGGGCATGGGGCGGCCGGTGAACAGGAGTTCTTTCGCTCGGCGCCTGCCGATGACGCGCTGCAGCCGCTGGGTGGCGCCCACCGTGCCCCAGTGCGGTTCCGGGAAGCGGAACGTGGTGCCCTCGGCGGCGATGGCGAAGTCCGCGGCCAGGGTGATCTCTCCGCCGGATCCCACGACCGCGCCGTGCACGAGTGCGACGACGGGGCGACGGCACCGTTCGATCGCGTCGTAGGCGGCGAACGAGGCGATACGCCTGCGGCGGACCCAGGCGGCGTCCCGGCCGGCCCGCTCCTTGAGGTCCGCCCCGGCGCAGAACGCCGGGCCCTGCGCGGACAGCAGCACCACGCGGACGGAGTCGTCGGCGTCGAGCTCCTCGAAGACCGACCGCAGCTGCCTGCACATCGGCAGATCGACGGCGTTACGGGCCCGGGGCCGGGCCAGTTCGACACGGGCGATCCCGTCAGCCACCGTACAGCGCACTCGCGGGTCCGCGGGGGTCGGCTCGTCGGTCCCGGACATCTCAGATCACCCCCGAGGCCCGCAGGTCCTCGATCTCGCCGCGGTCGAGCCCGGCGAGCTCCGTGAGCACCGCGTCGGTGTCGGCGCCCAGCAGCGGCGGGGCGGCGGTGGGCGGCGGCGCGCCGGTGGTCTCCCGCAGCGGGGTGCGCAGGGCGCGGAAGGTGCCCTCGGTGGGATGCTCGAACTCCGCGACGACGTCCCGCGCCCGAGCGTGCGGGTCGGCCAGGGCCTCGCGGACGCCGCGCACCTCGCCGGCCGGGATGTCGGCGGCGCGCAACTCCTTGAGCAGCGGATCGCGGTCCCGTCCGGCGATCGCCGTCCGCAGGGCGGTCATCACGCGCTCGCGCCCGGCGACGCGCCCCGCGTTGTGCCGCAGACCGGGATCGGCGGCGAGGTCGTCAAGACCGAGGGCGGCGCACAGCGGTACCCAGTGCTGGTCGCTGCCGCTGATGTGCAGCCAGCCGCCGTCGGCCGTCTGGAACGCGGCGGACGGGACCCGGCCGGGATGCTGGGTGCCGGTGCGCACCGGGTCCTCGTCCAGGGCGAACAGCCGGGCCGCGTTGAGGGCCTGCAGACTGAGCTGGACGTCCATCATGGAGACGTCGTAGTGGCGGCCGTGGCCGGAAGCGGCACGCCCGGCCAGACCGGTGAGCGCGGCGATGGCGACCCACAGCCCAGAGGTCATGTCCGCCACCGGGATCCCAGCCTTGCTAGGCGGGCCGTCCGGTTCCCCGGTCACCGCCATGACGCCGGACAGCGCCTGGAAGACGGTGTCGTAGCCCTTGCGGGTGCGGTCGGGGCCGCTCTGCCCGAAACCGGTGGCGGACACGTACACCAGGGCCGGGTTGTCCGCGGCGAGCCGGTCGTATCCCAGTCCCAGCCGTTCCATGGCACCGGGCAGGAAGTTCTCGACGACGACGTCGGCGCCGGTGGCGAGGCGGCGGGCGAGGTCCTGGCCGCGGGGGTCCTTGAGGTCGAGGGTGATCGATCGTTTGCCGCGGTTGAACGCGAAGAAGTAGGCGCTCTCGCCGTGCGGCAGACGGGGCTCGAAGCCACGGGTCTCGTCGCCGCGGCCGGGGCGTTCGACCTTGATGACGGTGGCTCCCAGCTCGGCGAGAACCTGGGTGGCCATCGGGGCGGCCAGGACCCGCGAGAAGTCGAGGACGGTGATGCCGCCGAGCGGGCCGGGCGTGGGGTGCGCGCTCACCGGCGGAACCCCCGCATCAGTGCGTTGACGTCCTGGCCGGCCCGCATCGCGGCCTCGGTCGGCAGATCGGCGACACGGTAGAAGAGGTCCTTGGCCGCGTGGATGGCGCGGGACTCCACGGCGGCCCACCGCTCGGCTGTGCCGAGTGCGGCCTCGACCACCTGGTCCGGCTCGACGACACGGTTCACCAGGCCGTGTGCCGCGGCCTCGGAGGCCGAGAGCAGCCGGCCCGTGCTGATCAGCTCGAAGGCGAGCTTGCGGCCGAGGTGGCGCTGGAGCCCGGTCATGACCAGAGCGGGCACGATCGAGTGTCGCAGTTCGGGGTAGCCGAACTTCAGGTCCGTGCCGGCTATGGCCATGTCGGCGCCGATGGCGAGCCCGGCGCCACCGCCCACCGCGGCGCCGCGCACCGCGGAGACGACCGGTGTGCCCATCCGCTGCATCTGCGTCTGCAGGTGCGCGGTGAGCGCCGCCCGCTCCAGGACGGCGTCCGGCTCGTCGGGGGTGAGGGTGGAGAATTCCGACAGGTCGGCGCCCGAACAGAAGCCGCGGCCGGCGCCGGTGAGGACGACGGCGCGGACTTCGCGGTCGTCCTCGGCCGCGGTGAGCGCGGTGCTCAGGGCCCGGGTGAGCGCGGTGTTCAGCGCGTTGAGCTTGTCGGGGCGGTTGAGGGTGAGGACGCGGACCGGGCCGCGGTCCTCGACGAGCAGCACATCGGCGGCCGCTTCGCCCGTGTCGGCCGGCTGCCCGCTGGTCGTGACGGTCACGGAAGGTTCTCCTCGGGGGGTGGGGTGGGGAAGCGTGCGGTGGGGCGGGTCAGGCGGCGGCCGCGGAGCGGGCGAAGCCCGCGCGGGC
This sequence comes from Streptomyces sp. NPDC007875, assembly GCF_042868035.1. Taxonomy (NCBI): domain Bacteria; kingdom Bacillati; phylum Actinomycetota; class Actinomycetes; order Kitasatosporales; family Streptomycetaceae; genus Streptomyces; species Streptomyces sp. NPDC007875. The sequence goes on from NZ_JBIADZ010000027.1 coordinate 41,171, forward strand.
CACCATGCTGTGCAGGGGCCGGCCCAGGGCCTCCTCGCAGGCCCGGGACGCGGCGGCGAGCGCGTCGAGGTCGATGCCGGTGTCGGCCCCCATCGCGTCGAACAGGCTCACCAGGTCCTCGGTGCAGACGTTTCCGGTGAGGCCGGCTCCGTAGCCGATCCGCGACGGATGGCCGCCGACGCCGCCCAGGGCGCTGTCGAAGTGGCGGCAGCCGGCGTCCAGGGCGGCGACCGCGTTGGCGATGGCCGTTCCTCGGGTGTTGTGGAAGTGGGCGACGATCGGCAGCCCGGGGTGGGCCCGGTCCAGCCGGGCGAAGAGGCCGGTGACGGCCGCGGGGGTGGCGACGCCCGTGGTGTCGCCCAGGGTGACGGCATCCGCGCCGAGGTCGACGAAGCGGGCGACGTCCTCGGCGACCCGGCCCGGGTCGACGGAGCCTTCGAAGGGGCAGCCGAACGCGACGGACACCACCCCGATCAGCCGGAACCGGTCGCCGGCGAGCGCGACCATCTCGGTGACCCGTTCCCACTGGTGCTCCCGCGTGGTGCGCAGGTTCTTCCGTGTGTGGCTCTCACTGGCCGACACCAGCAGGCTCAACTCATCGGCGCCCGCACCGCGTTCGAGGTCGGCCAGGGCGCGCTCGACGGCCCGCGGGTTGGGACACGTCGCCTTGAACGCCACACCGGGGCGGTCGGTGACGCCCGCCAGCACCTGGCTCGCGTCGGCGAAGGCGGGAACCCATCGCGGATGGCTATAGCCGGTCGCCTCGATGCGGCGGAAGCCGGCGTCGGCGAATGCCTCCAGTAGGGCGATCTTGGTTTCGGTGGGCACGAACGTGGGTTCGTGCTGCAGCCCGTCCCGGGCGAAGCATTCGCAGATCGTGACCGCGTCGGTCATCGAGCCACCTCCTCATGGATGACTCCACCACAACTACCCCCGTCATGTTGATAAAGTCAACACTCAGGCGTCGTCGAGCTGATCTCGCTCCCGCTGTTCCAGGGACAGCGCGAGATCGGTGAGCTTCTCCAGGGCGCGCCCCAGCACCCGCACCTCCTCGCCGGAGAGGACCTCCGCGAAGGTCGCATCCCGCTCGTTCGCCGCCGCGATCAGACCCCGGTACACCGTCACCCCGGCCTCGGTGAGAGCCAGTTGGCGGCTGCGCCCCGATCCTTCGGTGCGGCCGACCAGGCCCCGCTCCACCAATCCCCGCACCACTCGGCTCACCTGTGCTTTATCCAGTCCCGCCCGCCGGGCCAGGCGGTTGAGGGTCAGGGTCGGATCGGCCGCGATCAGTGCGATCGTCCGCCACTCGCCGAGGCTGACGTCGAACTCGCGGCGGTACCTCAGGGCCGCGCTGCGCGACAGCGCCGACGATGTGCGCGACAGCCGATAGGACAACAGCTCGGAGATCGGCACCAGGTCTCCGCCACTCTCACGTTTCACCATGGGTGGCATGGTATCTCCGCCGTAAGTGTTGACTTTATCAACGTGAGCGGCGGAAACTCGCACCGCCCGCCGCCCCGGCGACGCAGCCCCTCTCAGCAAAGGAGTCGTACGTCGTGGCCGACCCTTCAACTCTCTCCGGATCCCAGGACGCCGACGCCGCCGATACCTCCTCGGTCGACCGCACCGCGACCTACCGCACCATCGCCTGGCGTCTCATGCCGCTCCTGGTCATCTGCTACGTCGTCAGCTTCATCGACCGCACCAACATCGGCATCGCCCAGCAGGGCCTCGAGCGCGACCTCGGCTTCGGCTCCGCCGTGTACGGCCTGGGCGTGACCCTCTTCTTCGTCGGCTTCATCCTCTTCGAGGTGCCGAGCAGCACCCTGCTCGCCCGGATCGGCGCCCGTAAGACACTCGTGCGCATCATGGCGTCCTGGGGTGCCGTCACCATCGCCACATCACTCGTCCAGAACGAGATCACCTTCTATATCGCCCGGTTCCTCCTCGGTGTCGCCGAGGCCGGCTTCTTCCCCGGGGCGCTCTACTTCCTGTCCCGCTGGTTTCCCTCCGCCCGGCGTACCCGCATGACCGCGGTGTTCTTCGCGGGCGTGCCCATCTCCGGCATCCTCGGCTCCCTCATGTCCGGCAGCATCATGCACAGCTTCGGCGGCGTGGCCGGCCTCGCCGACTGGCAGTGGCTGTTCCTCATCGAGGGCATTCCCCCGATCGTGCTCGCCGGCGTCGTCCTCCTGTGGCTCGTCGACGAACCCGGACAGGCGCGGTGGCTGACCCCCGCGCAGCGAGCGGCCGTACGCGCGGACCTCGACGCGGACCAGCGGCGCAAGAGCGAAGAAGAGGCGGCCAGCGGCGGGCACGGCGGTCTGCGCCTCGCGCTGCGAGACCCCAAGGTGTGGATCATCGGTCTGTGTGCCTGCGGCGCCTACACCCTGGCCAACGCCGTGTCGTTCTGGACGCCTCGGATCATCGCGGAGGCGGGCGTCGGCGACGTCCTCGACCTCGGGCTCTTCTCCGCCCTGCCGCCCCTGCTCGGCATCGTGGTCATGCTGATCGTGGGACGGCACTCCGACCGCACTCTCGAACGTCGCTGGCACACGGCTCTCAGCTGGACCGTCGCCGCCCTCGCGATGGTGGCGCTCTCGGTGTCCAGCGGCAGCGTCTTCGTCGTCGTGGCGCTGCTGGCGATCCTCGCCGCGGCACACTACTCCGGCCTTACCGTCTTCTACTCGATCCCCTCCATCTACCTGGGAGAACGCGCGGCAGCCACCGGAATCGCCTTCGTCACCTCGATGGGCTCGTTCGCGGCGGCCGCCTCCCCGTCCCTGCTCGGCTTCATCCAGGCCGGCACCGGCAGCCTTGCCCTCGGCCTGCAGATCAGCGCCGGTATCGTGCTGCTCGCCGTCGTCCTGCTGCTGCTCGGGGTCAAGGCGAGCGATCTGCGGGAACGACGGTCCCCATGAGGCGTGCGGCGGGTCGCCCGAACAGCCGGTGGCCCGGGAGATGGTTGAACTGCTCGCCGAGAACGTTCCGTAGCGCCAAGCCGCTGGGCGGACCGGGCCAAAAGGAGTCCTGGCCGCTCCTCCCCCGGCACTCAGGCTGAGAAGACCTGCCTCGCGGCCGTGATGGCCGTCATGGCCTTGGGCCGGCCGGCGCAGAAGGCGAGGTGGGTGATCGCCTCGATGAGTTCGGTCTCGGTGACGCCGTTCTCCTTCGCCCGTCCGAGGTGGAAGCCGAGCACTACAACAGACACCGGCCGCATCGATCCCTCAGACAACGGGCGCCGGACCGGCTCACCGAGTCCCCACCACCCATCGCCACCGACAAAACCCGCATCTCCTGACGCGATCGACTCGGCGGCCTCATCCACGAATACACGCAGGTCGCATAGGGCGACACATTTCCGGCACCCTGTTCCGCTCGAAAACTCATCGCGGCACGTCTTGCCGCATGCCCGTACTCGTTGATGACGCCACCAAGGATCCGCTTGCGCCTCGCCTCGTGCACTCCGAATGCCACCGCCGGCACCCGCTGGCGACGGCAAACGGACCACCTGAATCTGCGCTGCCTGCGAAGCCCTGGGGGCTTGCTCGAGCCGGATGCGCCGTGAGGGGCACGCACGGTTCTGAGGGGGCCGGGGCCCGGCAAATGGGCTCCGGGCTATCCGACCGGCACAACTGGCGGAGTTCACCGGCGTCCTGGCGCCGGGCAGCAGCAGACGCTAGGGCCCGGCTGGCTCACAGGGGCGGTACACGGCGGGGTGTGCCGGGTCAGAAGCCGACCGTGGTCTCGAAGGTGTCGCGTGCGTGGGCGAACTGGTGCCAGCGGTCGTCGAGGGCGTCCAGGTCGCCGTCGCCCGTGCCGGGCACGACCGGCACGCCGATGGACAGGTGCCCGACGTGGACACCTTCGCCGGTGAGATCGTCGTGCAGGCCGCGGGCGCAGGAGCGCAGTCCGGCCAGGGCGATGCCGGAGTTGCTCATTCCCGGGATGGGGAGGATGGCGGTGGTGCCGGTGGTGAACAGCAGGGCGCCGTCGCGTGCCTGGCGCATGGCCGGCAGGACGGCGGCGGCCGCGGCGAGGGCGCCGCCGACGAGCATGTCGAACGTGGGGCGCCCGGACTGCGGGGTGGTCTCCGCAGCGGCGGTGAACCCCAGGGCCCTGAGGTCGGGCACCTGGCCGGCCAACTTGGGGAAGGTGAGGGCCGGGCTGTAGGCCAGCACGCCGATCCGCCCGAGTTCCTCGGCGGCCGTGTGCAGCGCGTCGGTCAGGGCCTTGTCGTCGGCGGTCGTAGCGATCACCGGTGCCAGCAGCGGCATCGAAGCGGCGATGGCGGCCTACCTCGCCGAGAGGGGCGCCCGGCTCGTGCTCGGGGCCCGACGGGAAGACCAGTTGCACGCGGTAGTGGACCAGATCACGGAACAGGGCGGCTCGGCCGCCGCAACGGTCATCGCCATCGGTTACGCGATCGAGCGGCCCGCCCGCATCGACATCAGCGAAATCGTCGTCCGGCCCACCATGCAAGCCTGACAGCCGGCGGAGACAGCTCGTAGGAGGCCGCGGTAGGAGCGGCTGGGCCGACAAGATCGTCGCACAGCCGTCGATGTACTGGACCGACAGCGCCCCGCTTCAGCTGGACGCTGGGTGGGAGCCCGGTACGCCCTGCGCACCGAGGGGTACCGGCGCGCTCTGACCGCGGCGGGGCAGGGGGTCGCCCCGTCCCTCGTCGTGGAGACGCAGCGGTCGTCCCGGGAGGCTGGGCATGCCGCGGTCGCAGAACTCCTCGGCGCGAGTACGCCGTTCGACGCCGTGCTCGCGCTCGAGGAGCCGCTCGCCCACGGGCGTTGCACGCCTTGCGCAGGGCGGGCCGGGACGTGCCGGGCGATGTCCAGGTCGTCGCGTTCGGCAACGACGAGGACGCGGAGTACTCCTCGCCCAGCCTGACACCAGCTACAGCCCGCATCTGCTCCTGGACGCCTCCGGCAGGACGGTCCGCTTCACCACGGCCACCGCCACCGGTCCGACCGGGTGCATGGAAGCCACGGCGGTGGCCAACACCGTTGTTCTGCCCTACGCCGACGCTTTCGCGAGGGGGAGGTCCGGCTGGGTCGACTACGGGGGTTGCTGGACGACGTCGGGCGGTGTCCTGTCCGAGACGTGCGGTGGCACCGGCGGGAACAAGTCGATCGCGGGCTCCACGGGGTGGACCGACTACCGCCTCGCGGGCGATGTGCGCATCGACAGCGGAGCGCAGGCCGGATTCGTCGTGCGGGCGTCCGATCCGGGCCAGGGGGCCGATGCGCTCGACGGCTACTACATCGGTGTGTCGTCGCGGCGGATCGTCCTCGGCAAGCAGAACGGTGCCTGGAAGGAGCTGGCGCAGACAGCCGTCCCCGGCGGCCTGGCCACCGGGAGGTGGTACCACCTGACGGTGAAGGCCGTGGGCTGCACCCTCACGGTGACCGGCAGGCCCTCGGGCTCACCCGCCACGCCGTCCGGTTTCACGTACCAGGATCCGGACTGTTCCTTCACCCGGGGCTCGATCGGGGTGCGTGACCAGGGCGGGACCGCGAGCTGGCGGCGTGTGACCGTCACCAGGAGCGGCTGAGCGCTCGTGCGCCGAGGGACCGTCCTCCGTCTGGCGGTCCCTCGGCCCGGATCAGCGAAGAGTCGGTCCTGATCAGGGGAAAAGCTGTTGGCGCACGCCGTTCGTGGATTCCCGGGCGTGCAGCCAGTGCGGAGCCGTGTGCACCTCGAACGGCAGGGGCACGTCCGAGCGGATGCGGGCCGCCAGGCACTTCACGGCCAGTGAGGCGATGGCGGTCTTGTCCGGGGCCACGGACGTGAGGGACGGCGTGCTGTAGAGCGCCTCGTCGGAGCCGTCGATGCTCGCCACGGCGACGTCGTCCGGGATGCTCAACCCGGCCTCGAACAGGGCGCGTTGGGCGCCGACGGCCAGCAGATCGCTGAAGCAGAAGACCGCGTCGGGGCGTCCGCCGGCCGGCAGGGCGGTCAGGGCGCGCATCGCCAGCAGGCCGTTGCGCCGGTCGAACTCCTTGATGGCGGGCGCGAGCCGGGGGTCGTAGGTCACCCCGGCCTCGTGCAGGGCGAGCTGGAAGCCCTCCAGGCGCTGCCGGCTGGTCGCCGACGCCTGCTGGTCCACGCCGATGGCGGCGATCCGCGTACGGCCGAGGCCGGCCAGGTGCGCGGTGGCGTCGCGCGCCGCCGCGACGTTGTCGATCAGGACGTGGTCGGCCCCCACCTGGTCGCGCTCGTAGCTGCGCTCGCCGAGCAGAACCAGTGGGAACTCGTTGGCGACGGCGGCGAGTTCGTCGGGCGAGACGCGCAGGGGCGACAGGATCACGCCGTCCAGCAGTGACGCGCCGACGCCGGTGGCCAGGCGCAGTTCCTCCGTCGCGTCGCCCAGCGTCTCCTCGATCAGGACGGTCAGGCCCAGCTGCGCGGCCTCGGCCCGAACGTGCTGGGCGAGTTCGGCGAAGTACGGCGTGGCCAGGTCGGGGACGGCGAGGCCGATCAGGCCGCTGTGCCCGGTGCGCAGGCGGCGGGCCGACGGGTTGGGCCGGTAACCGAGCTCGTGCACCGCCTTCAGCACGCGCTTCCGCGTGGCCTCGGATACGCGGGGAGCATTGCGTACAACGTTGGACACGGTCTTGATCGAGACCCCTGCCCGCTCCGCCACGTCCTTGAGTGTCACCGCGGCCACCGGCCGACCTCCTCACCTGTGTTTCTCTGCATTATGCAGGGATTTCGGCGGGCTGTCAGCGCCGGGGCGGCTCCGAATTCCGTTCCGGACGAGGGGTTGACCGTGGCGAGATTTCGCGGTTACAACGTTGGAATCAATCGATAGCAAGCGGTTGCTGACGGGGTCGTCACACGGACAGCCGACGGCTGTCCGTCGGACGGTCCGGGCTGCCCGCCCATGCCCACGGCGCCGCGCTGACCGCACATCTCATGAGAGGGTCCGCATGTCTTCGCACCGCTCCACCACCCCACTGCGCACCGCCGTGGTCGGCACCGGGGGCATCGCGCGCTCCAGCCATCTGCCCGCACTGCGCACGCTCGCCGACGCGAGCGAGGTGGAGATCGTCGCCGCCGTCGACGTCGACATGGACGTGGTGCGCGCGTTCGCGGCCGGCGCCGGGATTCCGTACGCCTCGACGGACCTCGATGCCACCCTGGCCGAACTGCGCCCCGATCTCGTGGTGTTGTGCACGCCACCCGCCGTGCACCGCGACCAGGCGGTGACCGCGCTGAAGGCGGGTGCCTGGGTGTGGTGCGAGAAGCCGCCGTGCCCGTCCCTCGCCGACTTCGATGCCATCGAGGCCGCCGAGAAGCCCGGGGACGCGGGACCGTACGCCTCCATCGTCTTCCAGCACCGGTTCGGCTCCGGCGCGCGCCATGTGCGGCGACTGCTGCGGGAGGGGGCGTTCGGCCGCCCGCTCGTCGCCCACTGCCAGACCACCTGGTACCGGGACGCCGCCTACTACTCCGTTCCGTGGCGCGGGCGGTGGGCGACCGAGGGCGGCGGGCCCGCCATGGGGCATGGCATCCACCAGACGGACCTGCTCCTGGACCTGATGGGGCCCTGGAGCGAGGTGCGGGGGATGGCGGCGCGGCTCGTGCACGACGTGGAGACCGAGGACGTGTCCACGGCGCAGGTGCGGTTCGCGAGCGGTGCCGTGGCCACCGTGGTCAACAGCGTGCTGAGCCCCGACGAGGTGAGCCGGATCCGCATCGACTGCGAGCGCGCCACGATCGAACTGACCCACCTCTACGGCTACCGCAACGCGGACTGGCGCATCACCCCGGCCCCCGGTGTCCCCGAACATGCCGTGGCCGCCTGGCGCGACTTCGGCACGGACGAGCCGAGCTCGCACCTGGCCCAGCTCCGCGCCCTGGTGGCCGACATCAGGGCGGGACGGCGCCACGCGACCAGCGGCGCGGGCGGCCGGCAGACGCTCGAGTTCATCACCGCCCTGTACAAGTCCGCGTTCACCGACACCCCGGTCGGCGCGGGGGAGATCGGCCCCGGCGACCCCTACTACACCGAGCTGCACGGCGGCGCCCAGGGCTGGGCGCCGGACACCACCCGCAAGGAAGAGGCCCACGCATGACGCTCGCACTGACCCATGCCCACGGCGACCGCATCACCGTGACCCACGAGGCGACCGGCACCGAGCTGTTCGCCTACGTGTACCGCCCGGAAGCCCCGTGGGAGTCCCCCAAGCCGTATCTGCACCCGGTCCGGACCCTCTCCGGCGGACTCATCACCGACTACCGCCCCAACGACCACCGCTGGCACAAGGGGCTCCAGCTGACGGCCTCCCACCTGTCGGGCCAGAACCTGTGGGGCGGGAACACCTATGTCCACGGCGAGGGGTATGTCGCGCTGCCCGAGCGGATCGGCTCGATGGCGCATGCCGGCTTCGAGGAGGTCGCCGCCGCGGACGACCGGGCCGTGATCGCCGAGCGCCTGACCTGGCATCCGTACGACGGTGAACTGTGGGCCGAGGAGGAGCGCCGCATCGAGGTGCGCGACGTCGATCCGCGGGCCGGCAGCTGGTCGTTGACATGGACCTCGGCGATCACCAACCGCCGGAGGGAACCGCTGCGTTTCGGCAGCCCCACCACCCACGGCCGCCCGGCAGCCGGATACACCGGCCTGTTCTGGCGGGGCCCGCGCGCCTTCCGCGACGGCCACGTCTTCACCGCCGGGGCGGACGGCGGCGACCTCATGGGCAGCCAGGCGCCCTGGCTGGCGTACGTCGGCGAGCACGACGGGCGCGACGGCCACGCCACGGTCGTCTTCGAACACGCCCCGGCCAACGACCACGCGGGGGACAAGGGGACGCATCCGGCGCACTGGTTCGTGCGCAGCGACCCGTTCGCCGCGGTGGCGCCGTCCTGGGCGTTCCACGAGGAGCTCGTCCTCGCCCCCGGCGACACCCTCTCCCGGGGCTACCGGGTGACCGTCGCCGACGGCGCCTGGGACCGCGAGCAGGTCACCGCCCACCTGGACGGGCACACATGGTGAGCGCGAGGTTCGACGGCTTCCCCGCGGCGGTCGACGTGTCCCGGCCGCGCGACAAGGACGGCCGGCTCCCGCGCCCGAGCCGCCGGGCCGTCCTGGCCGTCGCCGCCACCGGCCTCAGCACCGCCCTGACCGGCACGCTCTCCGCGTGCTCCGCCGCGAGCGGCGACACGTCCGGCGTCACCCTCCGGTTCTCCTGGTGGGGCAACGACGACCGTGCCGCGCGCACCGCGAAGGCGGTCCGCCTCTTCGAGCAGGAACACCCCGGCATCACCGTGCGCACGTCGAACGGCGACTTCGGCGCGTATCTCCAGAAGCTGGCCACGCAGGCCGCCGGCGGCGGTGTGCCCGACGTGGTCCAGCTCGACTACCGGCAGATCTCCCAGTACGCGGGCGGCAAGGCGATCATGCCGCTGGACGGAGTCATCAAGGACCAGACGATCCGCACGTCCGACATGGACCAGGACTTCCTGCGCACCGGCACCTACAAGGGCAGGCAGTTCGCCCTGCCCATGGGGCGTGGCATCACCGGATACGCCTACGACTCCGCCGTCTACAAGAAGGCCGGTATCCCCACGCCCCGGCCCAGTTGGACCTGGCAGGACTGGGCGAAGGCCAACAAGAAGATCGCCGCCCTGGGGCTGAAGTCCCCCGACGGACGTCCCTTCACCGGCGCCAACGACGGCGGTGGCAACGAGGACGTCTTCGAGACCTGGCTGCGCAGCCGCGGCAAGAACCTCTACGCGGACCAGACGAAACTCGGTTTCACCGAGGACGACCTGACCGCCTTCTGGTCGTTCCTCAGCAGGCTCCGCGACGAAGGGGCCATCGCCGAGGCCCGGGACACCGTGCAGGCCAAGAGCACCGAGACCAGCCCCATCGGCCGCCGTCTCTCGGCCGCCGACTTCACCTGGGACGCGCCCTTCCCCGGGTACACGGGCCTGCTCGGCGAGAACATCCACTTCTCCCCGGTCCCCACGACCGACGGCCGGCAGGGCACGTACTTCAAGCCGAGCATGCTCCTCGGCATCGGCTCGCAGAGCGAACACCCCAAGGAGGCGGCCCAGTTGATCGACTTCCTCCTCAACGACCCACGGGCGGGCGACATCCTCGGCTTCTCCCGGTCCACCCCGCCGAACCGCAAGATCGCCGCCCGGGTCGCCAGGACGCTCGAGGGACCGGAGCGGGAGATTTACGACTACGCGCAGACGATGGAGAAGTACGGCCTCGATATCCCGCCGACCGCACCGCCGCGCGGCGACCTCGCGATCCAGGCCGCGTTCAACCGCACCTACCAGCGCGTGATGTACGGGATGGTCACCCCGCGCGGGGCCGCCCGTGAACTCATCGACGAGGCGAACCGGGAGCTGGAGTCATGAGCACGGTCTCCACGACGAGGGCGCCCGCGCGCGCCGTCCGCACGACGGATCCGCGCCCGCGCAAGAGCAAGCGGCGTCAGGTGCGTGAACGGCAGTGGCCCGCCTATGTGTTCCTCTCCCCGTGGATGATCGGCGCGGTCGTGCTGACCCTCGTGCCGATGGCCGTGTCCCTGTACCTGTCGTTCACGGACTACAACCTGTTCGACCCGCCGCACTGGGTGGGCCTGCGCAACTACCGGGAGATGCTGACCGAGGACCCCCGCTACTGGCGGTCGGTCGGCACCACGATGCTGTACGTCGTCGTGGCCGTCCCGCTGAAGCTGGGCCTCGCCCTCGGCGTGGCGATGCTGCTGAAGAACCTCGGCCGGGGCCGGGGCTTCTACCGCTCCGCGTTCTACGCGCCGTCCCTGCTCGGCGCGAGCATGTCGATCGCCCTGGTGTGGAAGGCGCTGTTCAACGACGGCGGCACCGTCGCCAATGTCCTGGACACCGTCGGCATCCACACCGGCGGCTGGGTCGGCAACCCCCATCTCGCGGTGTACGGGGTCGTCCTGCTGACGGTGTGGCAGTTCGGCGCGCCCATGGTGATCTTCCTGGCGGGCCTCCAGCAGATCTCGCCCGACCTCTACGAGGCCGCGGCGCTCGACGGCGCGGGCCGCTGGCGGCAGTTCATGTCCATCACCGTGCCGATGCTGTCCCCGGTCGTCTTCTTCAACCTGGTCCTGGAGGTCATCAACTCCTTCCAGGTCTTCACCCCGGCCTTCGCCATCAGCGGCGGCGACGGTGGACCCGCCGACTCCACGAAGTTCTACACGCTGTACCTGTACGAGCGCGGCTTCACGGCCTCGCACATGGGATACGCGGCGGCGATGGCCTGGCTGCTGCTGATCGCCATCGGCGCGATCACCCTGATCCTGTTCCGGACCTCCCGGTCCTGGGTGTTCTACGCGGACGAGGAGGGCCGATGAACATCGCCACGAAGCGGTGGCTGCCGCACACGATCTCGGCCGCCGCGCTGCTCGTCCTGCTGTATCCGCTGGCCTGGCTGCTCGCCACCTCGCTCAAGCCGGCCGACGAGGTGATGACGAGCCTCGACCTGTGGCCCAGCCATCTGGAGTGGTCGAACTACACGACGGCCCTGGACGGGGTCTCGGGTGTCACCGTCACGCACCTGCTGGGCAACACGCTGCTGATCGCGGGGGGCGCTGTCCTCGGCAACGTCCTGTCCTGCTCGCTGGCCGCCTACGCCTTCGCCCGGCTGCGCTTCCGTATGAGCAAGGTGATGTTCGCCTTCATGGTGGCGACGCTGATGCTGCCGCACCACGTCGTACTGATCCCGCAGTACATCATCTTCAACCGGCTTGGTCTGGTGGACAGTTACTGGCCGCTGATCCTGCCGAAGTTCCTGGCCACCGAGGCGTTCTTCGTCTTCCTCATCGTCCAGTTCATGCGCGGCCTGCCGCGCGAGCTGGAGGAGTCCGCGCGGATCGACGGCTGCGGTCCCTTCCGTACGTACTGGTCGATCACGCTGCCGCTGGCCCGGCCCGCGCTGATCACCACGGCCATCTTCACGTTCATCTGGACGTGGAACGACTTCTTCACGCAGATGATCTATCTCTTCGCGCCGGAGAAGTACACCATCACGCTCGCCCTGAGCAGCTTCGTCGACCAGTCCAGCACCTCCGCGTACGGGCCCATGTTCGCCATGTCGGTGATCTCGGTGCTGCCGATCGTGCTGTTCTTCTTCGTCTTCCAGCGCTACCTGGTGCAGGGCATGGCCACGTCCGGACTGAAGGGGTGAGGCACACGATGGCTCACGCACCCATCGCGCCCCGGCGTGAGCGCCGGGACCCCGGAGAGGTCTTCGGCTCCGGCTTCACCCTCTTCGCCGACATGCTGCTCATCGGCCTGCTCACCAGCCTCGCCTGCCTGCCGGTCGTCACGGCCCCGGCCGCGTTCGCCGCCGCGTCCGCGACGCTCCGGCAGGCCGCGGGCAGCGGCGTCCAGGTCAGGGCGGGTACATACGGCGCTCATCTGCGTGCCCATCTGTCCGCGCGGTCGGCGGTCCTCGGTCTGGTGCCGCCGCTGCTCGCGGTGGTCGTCCTGATCGATGCCGCGCTGATGCGCGCCGCCCTGCCCGGAACGGCCGTCATGGCGCCCGCCCTCGCGCTGCTCGTCCTGGGCGCCACGGTCGTGGCGCTGCGGGCGACCGCGCTGGAGACACCACACCTCCTGTCCGCACGCGAGGCGCTGCTCCGCTCGGCCGCGGACCCTCGCGGCAGTCTCCTGCTGGCCGGTGCCGTGATCCTCAGCGGGCTCCTGGCCTGGTCGATTCCGCTGCTGATTCCGCTGCTGCCGGGCCCGCTGGCGTTCGCCGCCACGGTCGTGGACCTCCGCTCCCCCGCGGACGCCCAGGAGAGCTGAACCGCGGCGCGCCACCTCCCCATCCCCCACCCACGCACCCGACACCGGAGTTCACGCATGCCCCACCCGCACCTGGACGCCGCAGGCCATCCGAGGCCACAGCTGATCCGCGATCCCGACTGGCGCGACCTCGGCGGTCCCTGGCAGTTCGCCCACGACGACGAGGACCGAGGCCGCGCCGACCGCTGGATGGACCCGGCGACCTCCGCACCGTTCACCGGCACCGTCACCGTGCCCTATCCGCCCGAGTCCGCGGCCTCGGGCGTGGCGGACACCGCCTTCCACCCCGTGCTCTGGTACCGGCGCACGATCGACGTGGCCCGGCCGGCCGCCGGGCGGCGGCTCCTGCTGCACTTCGGTGCGGTCGACCACCGGGCCGAGGTCTGGCTCAACGGCCACCTGGTGGGACAGCACGAGGGCGGGCACACCGGCTTCACCTGCGATCTGACCGGCGCCGTCGACCGGGACGGCGAGCAGACCCTCGTCGTCCGCGCCGAGGACCAGCCGCTCGACGCCGCCCAGCCCCGCGGCAAGCAGGACTGGCGCCGGGATCCACATGTCATCTGGTACCACCGCACCTCCGGGATCTGGCAGCCGGTGTGGCTGGAAGAGGTCCCGGCCGAGCACATCACGCTCCTGCACTGGACCCCCGAGGTCGCCCACGCCCGTGTCCGCTGCCGGCTGCGTCTCGGCCACTGGCCGCAGCGCCCGCTCACCGTGACGGTCCGCCTCACGCGGGGCGAGCGGGTGCTCGCCGAGCAGCGGACGCTGATCGAGGGCCAGGAGGCGGAGTTCGATGTCGCGGTGCCCGCCCTGCGCCACGGCCAGGACCTCGACGACCTGCTGTGGAGTCCGGAGCGGCCTCACCTCGTCGACGCGGTGGTGGAGTTGCGCGGCGCGGCCGAGGACACACCGGTCGACCGCGTGGCGTCCTACCTCGGCCTGCGCGACATCGGCTGGGACGACGGCGTCTTCCTCCTCAACCACAAGCCGTACTTCCTCCGGTTCGCGCTCCAGCAGGGCTACTGGCCCGCATCGCACCTGTCGGCCCCGGCCGACGCATTGCGCCGCGACGTCGAACTGGCGAAGGAGATCGGCCTCAACGGGCTGCGCGTCCACCAGAAGATCGAGGACCCGCGCTTCCTGTACTGGGCCGACCGGCTCGGGCTGCTGCTGTGGGAGGAGATGCCGTCGGCGTACACATTCGGCGCGCAGACCGTCCAGCGCGTGGTCGCCGAGTGGACCGAAGCCGTCTCCCGCGATCTGAGCCACCCCTCGATCGTCGCCTGGGTCCCGATCAACGAGTCCTGGTCCGTGCCGAACCCGACGCTGGTCCCCGCACAGCGCCACTTCATGGACGCCCTCTACCACCTGACCAAGGCCCTGGATCCCTCCCGCCCCGCCGTCTCCAACGACGGCTGGGAGATCTCCGCCGCCGACATCTGGGGCGTCCACGACTACACCCAGCACGGGGAGGTACTGCGCAAGCGCTACGGCCACGCCTCGCTGCGGCAGGGCGAGCTCGCCGAGCAGTGGCCCGGCGCCAAACGGCTGACCCTGGACGGCGTCCGCCACCAGGGGCAGCCCGTCGTCCTGAGCGAGTTCGGCGGCGCGACCTTCGAACCGGCCGAGGGTGCCGAGTGGTTCGGCTACGACACCGTGGCCACGAAGGAGGACTTCGCCGAACGCCTCGCCGACCTGGTGACCGCCGCGGTGGACTCCGGGCTCGCGGGCTTTTGCTACACCCAGTTCACCGACACGGAACAAGAGACCAACGGCCTGCTCACACCGGACCGCCAACCGAAGATCCCCCTGGCCGAACTGCGCGCGATTCTCACCCGAACCCGCGCATAGCGTGTCCCGCCTTCTGAGGGCTCGGCGCAATTCCCTTCGTCCTTACGTAGAGGAGAAACCGCAATGGCGCGATCCGAGCACGAGCACAGTCGTCGCCGGGTGCTCCAGGCATCCGCTCTCGCCTTCGCCACCGCGCTGAGCCCGTGGGGCACGGCGGCCGGCTTCGCCGCATCGGCGGGCATCCCCGACGAGGACGGCTACGATCTCTGGCTGCGCTACCGCCCCACTGCCGATCCCCGGCGGCTCGCCGAGTACCGGAAGGCCCTGGCCGGCCTGGCACGGCAGGGCGAGGGCCGGGTCATGGAGAACGCCGAGCGGGAACTGCGGCGGGCCGCCCGGGGCTTCACCGGTAGCGCACCGGCCCGGGTTCCCGCCGAGCGAGCCTCGGTTGTCATCGGCACGGTGGACGAGTCGCCGGTCGTGCGATCCCAGGTGCGTCCCGATCGGCTGGCCCGTATCGGTGAGCAGGGGTTCGTGATCGAGATGACCGGCACACCGGGCAGGCGGCGGCTGGTCATCGGGGCCCGCAGTGATCGGGGCGTGCTGGCCGGGGTCTTCCATCTCATCCGGCTGCTCCAGCTCGAACGGCCGCTGCACAAGCTGTCCGCCCTGGAGAAGCCGCGCACCGCGCTGCGCATGATGAATCACTGGGACAACGTCGACGGGTCGATCGAGCGTGGCTACGCGGGCACTTCGCTCTTCGAGTGGGACAAGCTGCCGGACATCTCCGGCCGGGTGGCCGACTATGCGCGGTCCATGGCATCGATCGGCATCAACGCTTCGGTGCTCAACAACGTGAACGCCAGTGCCGACTTCATCACCGGCGAGATGCTGACCAGACTCAGACCCCTGGCGGCACTCCTCCACTCGTGGGGCCTCTCTGTCTGGCTGTCCGTCAACTACGCCAGCCCGATGATCCTGACCGCGGACGACGCCGATCCGATCACGACGGCCGATCCCGCCGATCGACGGGTCCAGCAGTGGTGGCGGGACAAGAGCGCCGAAATCTTCACGAGCCTGCCCGGATTCGGTGGATTCTTGGTGAAGGCGAACTCGGAGGGGCAGCCCGGCCCGCTCGACTACGGACGCACCCATGCCGAGGGCGCGAACATGCTGGCCCGCACGGTCGCACCGCACGACGGGCAGATCGTCTGGCGCAGCTTCGTCCACGAGGATTTCAGCGACTGGGCGGAGTACCAGTACCGGGTGTTCGCCCCGCTGGACGGCACGTTCGACGACAACGTCATCCTCCAGACCAAGTACGGACCGATCGACTTCCAGATCCGTGAGCCCGTACACCCCCTGTTCGGCGCGATGCGCCACACGCACCAGATGCTGGAACTCCAGCTCACCCAGGAGTACACGGGCCACGAGATCCACACCACCTATCTGGCTCCGCTGTGGCGGGAGGTGCTGACCTTCCCGACGCAGGGGCCCGGTACCGGACCGACCGTCGCCGACATCCTCTCCGACGGCAACGGCCGTATGCCGCGGGCGGGCATCGCCGGGGTCAGCAACTTCGGCAACGCCCGCAACTGGACCGGCTATCTGCTGGGAGCGGCGAACACCTACGCCTTCGGCAGGATGTGCTGGAACCCGGACGCCGATCCCCGGGACCTGGCCGCGGAGTGGGCCGGGCTGACCTTCGGCCACGACGACCCGATCACCGAGGTCGTGGCCGACATCCTGACGCGCTCGCGCCGGACGTACGAGGACTACACCTCGCCACTGGGGATGGGCTATCTCACCGACCCCGGTGGCGACCATCTGGACCCGAGCCCGCTGGGCACCCTCTTCCAGTCACACCACTCCACGACCGAGGGCACCGGTTTCGACCGCACCGAGGCGACCGGCAGCGGCTTCACCGGGCTCTACCCGCGGCCGTGGCGGACGCACTACGAGTCCACGGCGACCTGTCCCGACGACCTGCTGCTGTTCATGCACTGGGTGCCGTACGACCATCGACTGCGCTCGGGCAAGACGGTCATCCAGCACATCTACGATACGCATTTCACCGGGGTCGACCGCATCGACCGGTACCTCGCCGGGTGGAGCGAACTGTCCGGGGAGATCGACCGGCAGCGCCATGCCGCCGTCACGGCGGGCTTCGTAGCCCAGCGGGAGCACGCGAGGTTCTGGCGCGACACGGTGGTCGGATTCTTCTTCGACAAGAGCCGCATCGTCGACGCGAAGCGGGAATGGCTGCAAGCGGCCCTGAACGGGCCGCGGGTGCTGCTCGGCGGTCGGCCGAACCTGCTGCCGGTCACCGTCACCAACGCCTCGTCGCGGGACCGCGATCTCACGGTCGCACTGCGGCCACCGCCGGCGGACTGGCACACCGAGCCCGCCGAACAGTCCGCGGCCGGAGCCGCGACCGCGGAGCTCGAACTGCCGGTCACACCCCCCTTGTCGGGCACCGTCGCCGCCCTGGACCTGGACGTGGCGCCGAAGCTCACCCGGCTCGACGGCCGGCCGCCGTCCCTGGTCGTCGCCCCCGAGGGCAGGCGCTGCCTCATGGCACTCAACGCCGGTCCGCGGAAGGGCACTTCGATGCCCGGCTACGACGCGCTGACCCCCGAGTCGGCCTGGTCCGCGCCGGTCGGCCACGGCTGGGTCGGCGCCGCCCCGTCGGCCAGGGACCGCGGTGGCGAGCCCCTGCTGCGCGACCACCTGTGGCACAACTCGTCCCGGGTGCTGCGCGTCGCCCTACCGGCCGGCAAGCACACCGGGTACGTGCTGGTCGGTGACACCGGTGCCACGGCCTCGCCGACCCGGGTCGCGGTGGACGGCGCCACCGTCGCCACCAGTCCGAAGCAGCCCAGCGGAACCTTCACCTGGCTGGAGCTCCCCCTCGACGGAGGTGCCACCGGCCGCACCACGGACATCACGTTCACGGGGGTGGGCGGCCCCTGGCGGCTGTCCGCGTTCGCCGTCACGGACCCCGGCGCCCCGGTGCCGTCCCTCGTCGTCATGCGGGCGACGGCGGATCCGGTGTGGTGGGCGGGCCGGGCCAACCCGGTCACGGTGCTGGTGCGCAACACCGGCACGGCGGACCGCGATGTCACCGCCCGCCTCGTCACCCCCGACGGCTGGTCCGGCACCGAGCGGACCGTGACGGTTGCCGCCGGAGCCGAGCGCGAGCTGACCGTCACCGGGACCCCGGTGTCCACTCCGGGTTTCGCCACCGTCGAGATCCGGCTCACCAGCGGGGACGAGGAGATCGAGCGCGGCCGGTCGGTGTCCGTGGTCACCACGCCACACCCCGATGACGCGGCCACGGCGTTCGACGCCGGCCCGCCGTCCAGCCCGCTGCTGACCGGGTACACCAGGCTGTCGCCGGAGGACGATTACACCGACGACCGCGGCTTCGGCTGGATCGGCCACCGGCCGAACACCCGTGACCGGGGCAATGCCGACGACCTGCGCCGCGACATCGTCATGCACAAGGGCGAACCCAGCGTCCTGCGCATCCCGGTGCCGGCCGGCCGGCACACGGTGTGGGTGCTGACCGGCGACTCCCTCACCGATTCGGGTGTCACCACCATCTCCGAGGACGGCACGGTCCTCGGACGCTCCGGCGACGACAGCCTGCCGAGCCGCGCCTTCGTCTGGTTCTCCTTCGGACTCGACGGTGGAGCGGACGGGCGCACCGCCGACCTGGAGATCACCGGTTCGAAGCTGAACGGCCTGTGGCGCATCGCGACCCTGGTCATCGTCTGAGCCCACCCCCGCCCCACACACCTGTCCCTCCGGGCGCGGCCCGCGGCCCGGCGTCTCCGATATCTCCGGCATCTACCAAGGAGAGCTCCCGACATGGCATCGACGTCAGCACGATTCCGCGCGGTCCGGGGCAGACCCGGCACCGTCCTCCTCGCCCTGCTCATGGTCCTCGGCCTGGGCAGTGCGCATCCCGGACCGGCCGCGGCCGATCCCGCCGATCCGCCCGGGACGTACCAGAACCCCGTGATGGACAACGTCGCGGACGCCTTCTCCGACCCGTCGATCATCCGGGGCAAGGACGGCTACTGGTACGCCTATGCGACCCAGACCAGCATGCGTCGGGAGAACCAGTCAGGCCCGTGGGAGTCGCAGCACTTCATGCCGATCACGCGCTCGGCCGACCTGGTCAACTGGACCTACGTCGGTGACGTCTTCGGGCCCGACAACCACCCGGAGTGGCGCGACTTCGCGACCACCTACTACTGGGCACCCGACATCCGCTACATCAACGGGAAGTACTACCTCTACTACTCGGTCGCCGGCGGCGACAAGAACACCATCGCGCTGGCCACGTCGGACCATCCGGCAGGCCCGTGGAAGGACATCGGCCACCCCGTGCTGCCGTACGGGACGGCGGTCAATCAGATCGATCCGTCGGTGTTCGTCGACTCCGACGGCCAGAAGTACCTCTACTACGGCTCGTTCCGTGACGGCGGAATCCAGGCGGTGCGTCTGAACGAGGAGGGCACCGCGCCGGTCGGCGATCCGGTGCAGGTGGTCGGCGCCCGGCGCGGCGAAGCCGCGTACGTGGTGAAGCGCGA
The DNA here is from genome assembly GCF_042868035.1 of Streptomyces sp. NPDC007875. NCBI lineage: Bacteria > Bacillati > Actinomycetota > Actinomycetes > Kitasatosporales > Streptomycetaceae > Streptomyces > Streptomyces sp. NPDC007875. Next base: position 60,379 of record NZ_JBIADZ010000027.1, read on the forward strand.
CGGCTGGTACTACCTGTTCTACTCCGGCCTGGGTTGCTGCGCCCGGGACAAGGGCGCCTATCCGGTGTTCGTCGGGCGGGCCAAGGACCCGATGGGCCCGTTCAAGGACGCCGAGGGCGTCGGCCTGGCCGACCTGCATGTCGGCGGCACGATCGTCAACGCGCCGAACGGCAACACGTGGGTCGCGACCGGCCACTCGGCGAACGTCGTGGACAAGTCCGGCCAGGACTGGATCCTCACCAACGGATTCGACCGCCACGAGAGCGATCCCAACTGGGGTGGGCGGCCGACCATGATGGACCGGCTCGACTGGATCGACGGCTGGCCGACGGTGCGCGCGGGCGCCTGGACCAGCGAGGACCGGCAGACCGCGCCGACGAGCACATGGGACGCGGGCAGCACCTTCGACGACGGCCTCGGCGGCTTCGACACCGCCGGGCACGGGTCCTGGACCATGGGTTCGGATCCGGACTCTGGGCGGTACGCCCGTGGCCGGTCGCGGGCCGCGGTCCCGCAGCTGCTGCTGCCGCGTCGGGCCCCGGGCGGCGATGTGAGGATCGAGGCCGACGTTCGGCTGCGCGACGGCAAAGGCCGGGTCGGCCTTGTCCTGGCATCCGCGGGCCCCTCCGACCACGCCGTGGCCTGGCTGGACTCCACCGGCACACTCTCCGTCGAGGTCACTCGGGACCGGAAGGTGGTGCAGAAGCGGACCGCTCGCCTGCACGCCAACGCCGATCTGCGGACCTGGCACTCGCTCACGGCCGAGATCCGCGACGGGGCGGCGCAGGTACACGTCAGCTCGGCCATGCTCGACATGCCGCTGGCCGAATCGGAAGTGGACGTACCCAAGGACTGGCGCCGTGGCGGTGTCGCCTCGACGCGCGGCGCCGGGGAGGTGGACAACGTCGGCGTGACCCGGCTCTACACGCCGACGACCGTCAAACAGCCGGACCCTGGGATCGGAGCCCGACTGCCGGAGTACGACGAGGAGTTCGACGACAACCGGCTGGACGGGTGGACGTGGTTCGGCCCCGCCGACGGAAAGGTCGCCGACGGCCAGTACGTGTGGCCGACGCAGGATGCCGACTTCTCCGGCAAGGGGACCATGGCATCGGCGTTGCTTCGTGACGCTCCGACCGGCACCTACACGGTCGAGACCAAGCTGCACTTCCCGATCACCGACGCCCCCGACGGGCGCAGCCAGGCCGGGCTGATCGCCTTCCAGAGCCCGGAGGACTCGATCCATCTGGCTCCGACCCGGACCGGCCCATCACGGCAGGCTTTCCTGTGGATCGGCCGGGACCGTGACAGCTGGCCGGAGATGCAGCTGGGCCCGTCGGCCGACACCATGTGGCTGCGGCTGCGCCATACCGTCGATCCGACGACCGGCGAGCACAGGTTCCAGTCGGCCACGAGCCGGGACGGGAAGCACTACATCTGGGGTGGGGTCTGGCATCTGCCCGCCGGCTCGGACCCGCGCATCGGCCTCGTCTCCCTGGCCGGTGAGGGAGTGACCGCACGCTTCGACTACGTGCGCTTCTCCTCCTGACACCGCGATCCGGGAGGCGGCCACGCGGCGCCTGCCCCACCCGTTCCAACGCACCGTTCCCACGCATCGGAGTCCAAGATCGATTGTCAGTGGTGGGTGAGAAGGTAGGAGCATCGAGAAGGAAAAGGGGGAGCGTCCATGTCCGGAAACCAGAACTACATCAATCACGTTGCTCTTGTGCTGGATGCCAGTTCGTCCATGTCACACTTGAGCGGCAAGGTCGTCGAAGTCGCCGACCAGCAGATTGCGTATCTGGCCCGACGCTCGAAGGAACTGGACCAGGAAACCCGCGTCACGGTCTACGTCTTCGCGGACAAGGTGGAGTGCGTCATCTACGACAAGGACGTGCTGCGTATGCCGTCCTTGAAACAGCTTTACCGGGTCGGTGGAATGACGGCTCTGCTGGCGGCCACACTGAAGTCGCAGCGGGAGCTTGCGCAGACTGCTCAACTGTACGGCGACCACAGCTTCCTGACGTTCGTACTGACGGACGGCCAGGAGAACGCGAGTCATCGCTGCCCGGATGCCCCTACCAAAAATCCACGCGAACTCGTGCAGGCCGTGGCCAAGCTGATGCAGACGCAGGAGGACAACTGGACACTGGCCGTCCTTGTGCCGGACCAGATGGGCAAGCGCGAGGCCATGCAGTGCGGCTTCCCGAAGGACAACATCGCCATTTGGGACGCCACGAGCACACAGGGCCTGGAAGAGGCCGGGCAGGTTATCCAGCAGGCCACCGAGAACTTTATGATGGGCCGAGCCCAGGGTATCCGGGGATCGCGGGCGGTGTTCTCCACCGGTGCGGAGGCGGTCAACAAGGACACCATCAAGGCGGCCGGTCTCACCCCGGTGAATCCGTCGGAGTACCAGCTGATTCCGGTGGCTCGCGAAGCAGCGATCCGGGAATGGGTCATCGAATGCGGACACACCTACCGTACCGGTGGCGCCTTTTATCAGCTGAGTAAATCGGAGAAGATCCAGGCGCGGAAGCAGATCGCGGTGCTGGAGAAGAAGACGGACCGGGTGTACACGGGGCCGGAGGCCCGATCCCTGCTCGGCCTGCCGGACACGGAAGTTCGCGTCAAGCCGGACTACAACGACGACTTCACGATATTCGTGCAGAGCACCAGCGTGAACCGGAAACTGGTACCGCACACGCGACTGCTGCTCATGATCTGAGGCGACGCGAGCCGGGAATCGAGCCCAGCCTGTCGAAGTGAGTGAGGGGCCGCGATCCCATTGTCCGGGAGCGCGGCCCCTCTCAGCGACTACCGTTGTGCGGCAGCCTGGCGCGCATGGCGGCTCACATCGCCGATCAGGTTGATGCGGACCCGTCGCTCCACGAAGCGCCACTGCCCCTCACGGCGCTCGAAGCGGTCCTGGTACCGACCGGCGGCGATGGGTTGCAGCGGCAGCTCGGGCAGCGCCTGCAACACGGTGACGTACGAACGCGAGACCGCCGTGCCCGCCTGTTCGTCGACCTCGATGGCAACGTTGGTGGTGACATGCTGGGTTCGCGGCGTGCCGTCGGCGTAGACGATCAGAGTGTCCTGGAACATTTTCTCGATCGCGTCGCGCCCGCTGACCGGCTCGCCAACGCCCGTGAAGGTGGCTTCGGCGAGAAGTATTCCGAGTCCCGCGAAATCACCGTCGTCCACGAGTTCGGCGTAACGTGCGATCAAGTTCTCGATAGCCCGGTAGCTCAACGTCGGATCGGCGGGCATGCCGATGGGTGTGGACATGGTCCCCTCCAAGCAAAGCGGGAGATCTTCAGCGTGCTGCCCTCGGCGGCAACAAGGGTGACACTGATGTCGGCTACGGCCTTGACATGTGCAGCGTAGAGCACGACCTGGCCCTGCCCGACTTGGTGGCTGGAGGAGATGAACTCGACGCCGTAGCATCAGCGCAGACCAACTGGACCAAGCCCACACCGGCAGCGGGGTGGACGATCGCCCACCAGATCGCTCACCTTGCTTCAGCTGATGCGAACGTTCTCATCGCCATAGCGCAAAAGGGCTACCGCGGCGCTGACGGATCACAGCGGCTGGCTGCCTTGGCACACAGCAGCCCGGTCCTGATCACGTCGCGCAGGCTCCGGATCAGCCTCATACCGACAAGCTGGTGCCTCCTTGGAGGATGCCGCGGGACGAGCACCGGCGCGGGTGGCACCGACGCTGGCCACGACCACGAGAACCAGGCCAAGTGTCGCAGCCGCCCCGGGGCGCTGACCGAGAACGAGCAGACCGACCATGAGGGCGATGGCGGGTTCAAGGCTCATCAGGGTGCCGAACGCGGACGCGGTCAGTCGACGCAGGGCGAGAAACTCGAGAGCGAAGGGGATGACGGGGCTGAGCACCGCCAGAACCAGCATGGTCGACGCCGTTGACCACGTGAGGCGTTCGGCGAGGGCCGGGGCGGCGAGGGCCAGCCCCAGCACCGCTGCGACCGGCATGGAGACAGCCAGCCCTTTCAGCCCGGTGACGCGATCACCGACCCGTTGGGTCAGCAGAATGTACGCGGCCCAGCACCCCGCAGCGAGCAGCGCGCTCCCTACCCCCACAAGGTCGGCGCCGCCATGCCAGGGTTCGGTCAGCAGCACGACGCCCGTCGCCGCCGCACCCGCCCAGACGAGGCGTCCCTTCCTCGGGCCGAAGAGGGAGACGGTGAGCGGTCCCAAGAATTCCAGTGCGCTTGCGGTCCCCAGCGGGAGACGGGCGATCGCCAGCATGAAGAAGACCATCATTCCGGCGGTCACCAGACCGAGCGCCATGCAGGCAAGAAGATCCCGGGAGCTGAAGTCACGAGGCCGGGGGCGGACGGCGACCAGCAGAATCAGCCCCGCCCAGCCCAGGCGCAGCCCTGCGGTTCCCAGCGCGCCGAGCTGTCCGAACAGCGGAACGGTCAGAGCCGATCCGAGCTGCACGGTAGACATCGAGGTGGCAGCCATGAGCAAACCGGTCGCGGAGCCGACATGGCGCGAGCGATGGGAAGGAAGAGCCTCGGGTGGTTCGGGGGCGTTCATAGGCTCCAGTACAGATCCTCGACACCGTTCACGTCCACGTGTCGATCCCGAATGATTCGTTCGGGATTCATGGACAATGGAGGGATGGAAACACGCCGCCTGCAGATGCTGGCCGAGCTGGCCCGGCGAGGCTCGATGCGCGCCGTGGCCGAGGCCACCGGCACTACCACCTCGACGGTTTCTCAGCAGGTCGCCGCTTTGGCTCAGGACATGGGCACGGCACTGATCGAGCCGCATGGACGCAGGGTCAGGCTCACGCCGGCGGGCCGCCGTCTGGCGGAACACGCCGTGACGATCCTTGCGGCAGTCGAGGCCGCGCAGCGGGACTTGAGTCCCGACGCCCCGCCGACCGGCACAGTGCGGGTGGCAGGCTTCGCCACGGCTATCCGAGCCCAACTGCTGCCCATCATCAGCGGTTTGTCCACCAGCCATCCTGAGCTCAGTGTCCTGGTCCGTGAGCACGAACCCGCCGAAGCCCTCCATCTGCTGGCCAACGACGAGGCCGACCTCGCGCTCACCTACGACTACAACCTGGCACCTGCCGAGCCGGACCTCGCGGTCGCGATCAACCCACTGTGGACCGCTCCCTGGGGTCTGGGCATTCCCGACAACGTCGCCCGTCCCTCAGCACCGGACGCCCCGGAGGTCTTCCGCCGGTTCCGCACGGCGGATTGGATCGGCAACTCGCGCAACACCGGTGACGAGACCGTCATCCGGACACTCGCCTCCATGGCCGGCTTCAGCCCCCACCTCACTCACCAGGCGGATAACCTCGACCTCGTACAGGGCATGATCGCGGCAGGAATGGGTGTGGGGCTGCTGCCGATGGGCACCTCCACGTTGCCCGGTGTCCATCTGGTGCCGCTCACCGCGCCGGACGTTGTCCTGCGCGCCTTCGCCGTCGCCCGCCGGGGTCGCGACAGCTGGCCTCCGCTGGCCCTGCTGACCGACCTGATCATTCGGCAGTCAGCGCAGGGTGCCTAGCCTCGACGTGCAGACGGCGTTCAGAATCGACCGAGGACCACTCCTCAGGCACCGCACCCGCAGCCCGCCCCGGCCGCGTCGGACCTATCGCCGTCCTCCTGCCCGCCGCAACAGCCGCCGGGGCCGTTCTCGATGGCAGGGCTCTTGCCCATCTGCTCGGCGTCGGCCTTGACGGTGTAGACCTCCCAGGGCTCCTTGCCGGGCCCGTGGACCCAGACCTTGTCCTGGAGCGCGTAGCAGCACGAGGTGTCGTTCTCCTCGAACGTGGCAAGCCCTGCGTCCTTCAGACGCCCGGCGGCCGCGAGGACCTGGTCGGTGGAGGTGACCTCGACACCGAGGTGGTCCAAGCGGGTGGCCTGGCCGGGTTCGCCCTCGATCAGGACGAGCTTGAGCGGCGGCTCGCTGATGGCGAAGTTGGCGTACCCCGGGCGGCGCTTGGCGGGCTCGACGCCGAAGAGCCGGGAGTAGAACGTGATGGATCCCTCAAGGTCGGCGACGTTGAGGGCAAGCTGAACGCGGGACATGACGATTCCCTTGGTCTTGTTGTATCGATGCCTGTCGATTCAACGTTGCATCTTGAATCGAAGAACGTCAACATAGAAGCATGTCGAAACAAGAGCTTGAGGTACTCGGCCAGGACGGAGTCGAGGGCTGCTGCCCCGGACTGCTGACCGCCCCGCTGGACGAGGACCAGGCGGTGGAGCTGGCGAAGGTGTTCAAGGCTTTGGGCGATCCGATCCGGCTGCGGCTGCTGTCGATGATCGCCTCCCGGGCCGGGGGCGAGGTGTGTGTCTGCGACCTGACTCCCGCCTTCGACCTGTCCCAGCCGACGATCTCCCACCACCTCAAGCTGCTGCGGCAGGCCGGGCTGATCGACTGCGAGCGCCGGGGGACGTGGGTGTACTACTGGCTGCTGCCGGAGATGACGGACAGGATCGCCGGCATCCTCACCCGTCCTGCGGGCCGGCCGCTTCCTGAGCGGGCCGGGAAGAGCATCGCCGGGGCCGCCTCATGACCGCCCCAGCACCGCAGACCGGGCCGGTGGCGGCCCGGCTGTCGTTCCTGGACCGGTTCCTGGCGGTGTGGATCCTGCTCGCGATGGCCGCCGGCCTCGGCCTGGGACGGCTCGTTCCCGGCCTGGGTGACGCGCTGGCCAAGGTGACCGTCACCGGTGTCTCCCTGCCGATCGCGCTCGGCTTGCTGGTGATGATGTACCCGGTGCTGGCCAAGGTCCGCTACGACCGCCTGGACACCGTCACCCGCGACCGCCGCCTCCTCATCCCATCTCTGGCCGTGAACTGGATTGCCGGACCAGCGGTGATGTTCGCCCTGGCCTGGCTCTTCCTGCCGGACCTTCCGCAATACCGCACCGGCCTGATCATCGTCGGCCTGGCCCGCTGCATTGCCATGGTCATCATCTGGAACGACCTCGCCTGCGGCCACCGCGAAGCCGCCGCCGTCCTGGTGGCACTCAACAGCGTGTTCCAGGTGATCGCCTTCTCCGCGCTCGGCTGGTTCTACCTCAGCGTCCTGCCCGGCTGGCTCGGCCTGGAACAGACCGGGCTCGAGATCAGCGTGTGGGAGATCGCCCGCAGCGTCCTGATCTTCCTCGGCATTCCGCTGTTGGCCGGGTTCCTCACCCGCCGCCTGGGCGAGAAGGTCAAGGGCCGGGCCTGGTACGAGACGACGCTCATCCCACGCATCGGGCCGTTCGCCCTGTACGGGCTGCTGTTCACCATCGTCGTGCTGTTCGCCCTCCAGGGAGAGGCGATCACCTCCCGCCCCGTCGACGTAGCGCGCATCGCGCTGCCGCTGCTGGTGTACTTCGCCGTGATGTGGGCCGGATCCATGGCCCTGGGACGGGCCGTCGGACTGGACTACCCCCGGGCGGCCACACTGGCCTTCACCGCGGCGGGCAACAACTTCGAACTCGCCATCGCCGTCGCCATCGCAACCTTCGGCGCCTCCTCCGGGCAGGCCCTGGCCGGAGTCGTCGGCCCGCTCATCGAAGTCCCCGTGCTGATCGGCCTGGTCTACGTCGCCCTGGCCGCACGCCGCTTCTTCCCCACCCCCGCCACCAGCACCCTTCACCCGGCGGCCGCTCCGGAAGGTTCCGCCCGTGTCTGACCCCCGAAAGCCCTCGGTGCTGTTCGTCTGCGTCCACAACGCGGGTCGCTCCCAGATGGCCGCCGCCTTCCTCACCCACCTCGCGGGCGACCGCATCGAGGTCCGCTCCGCCGGATCCGCCCCCGCCGACACCGTCAACCCCGCCGTGGTCGAGGCAATGGCCGAGGTCGACATCGACATCGCCGCCGAAATCCCCAAGGTCCTCACCACCGAGGCCGTGCAAGCATCCGACGTCGTCATCACGATGGGCTGCGGTGACGCCTGTCCTGTCTTCCCCGGCAAGACCTACCTCGACTGGAAACTCGACGACCCAGCCGGACAAGGAGTGGCGGCCGTGCGACCGATCCGCGACGGCATCCGCACCCGCGTCCAGAACCTGATCAACGAACTCACCCCAGGTGACCGCACATGACCGCGACCACCGGCAGCCTCCGGATCACCGAGCTGACCGCCGAGCACGCTCAAGACGTGCTGGCGATCTACCAGCTCGGCATCGACGAAGGCAACGCCACCTTCGAGACCACCGCACCCACCTGGGAAGCGTTCGACGCAGCCAAACTCCCCGACCACCGGCACATCGCGCTCGACACCGACGGGCAGGTCCTCGGCTGGGTCGCCGCCACGAAGGTCTCCGACCGTTGCGCGTACGCGGGCGTGGTTGAGCACTCCGTCTACGTACGCCCCGGAGCCCGTCGGCGAGGAGTCGGGGCTGCACTTCTCGACGCATTGATCGCGTCCAGTGAAGCGGCAGGGATCTGGACCATCCAGTCCGGCATCTTCCCCGAGAACACCGCCAGCCTCCGCCTCCACCAGCGGGCGGGCTTCCGCGTCATCGGCACCCGCGAACGCATCGGCCGCCACCACGGAGTCTGGCGCGACGTCGTGCTCATCGAACGTCGCAGTCCCAATATCACCTGACCAAGGCCCGGCGGCCGTCCAGTACGACGCTCAAGGCTTAGAGCAGTACCGAGATCATGAACCTGGCGGCGCGGTGCCGGGCTCCTGCCGGTGACGGCTTGACCTTCGAGCCGAGTCGAAGGTTTAGCGTCGTCGGTATGACCACCACGCGGATCTCCCAGCTCGCCGAGCGCGCGGGTGTCCCAGCGACCACACTGCGGTTCTACGAGGGAGCCGGGCTCCTGCCCGCCGACCGGACCCCGGCCGGGTACCGGGTGTACGGCGAGGACGCGGTGGAGCCACCCGCCGCACGGCCGGTCGATGTCGAGCTCGCGCCCAGCCACCGGACGGCAGAGGAACAAACCGAGCGGTGGAGCGGCGCCACAGTGGCCTGCCCACTGAGCGGCCAGGGGATGGCCGAGCGCACGAGCGCCTGGCATGCGGTCCCCGGCGGCGCCCTCCGGGCAGCGATCCCGGACGGACTGCGGCTGACCCTGCCCGCCGAACGGGCCGCTGCCACCGCCGAGCTGGCCGCCGCCGAACACCGGTGCTGCCCGTTCTTCGATGGCCGCCTTCACCTCGACGGCCCTCACCTGCACCTGGACGTCCGAACTTCTGCCTACGGGACCGGCCTGCTCACCGAGGCATTCGGTGCGGTCACCTGAACCAGCCCTGCGCGACTCCCCCTTCCCCACGCTCTCTCGCTTCTCAGAAAGATCCCTCACTGTGCTCGTCGCCCGCTCCGTAGCCTTGTTCGTCGTCGCTGCCCTGTTCGAGATCGGAGGCGCCTGGCTGGTCTGGCAGGGCGTGCGCGAGCACAAGGGCTGGATCTGGATTGGCGCCGGCGTGATCGCGCTGGGCCTGTACGGTGTGGTCGCGACCTTCCAGAGCGACGACAACTTCGGCCGTATCCTGGCCGCCTACGGTGGCATCTTCGTTGCCGGATCGATCGCCTGGGGCATGGTGGCCGACGGCTATCGCCCTGACCGCTTCGACGTCATCGGCGCACTGATCTGCCTCGCCGGAATGGCGGTCATCATGTACGGCCCGCGCGGTAACTGACCCACCGCCGTCGTCCACCTCGCCAGACTGGTGGCCCGCCACATGGCCGCCAACCAACGGGGCCGCATTCTGATCACTTGGGCGAAAGCGGCCCCAACGGGGACGTCAGGGCCCGATCAGGCCGAAACCGCATGGTGACCTGTACGGGCACGGGGGGGGCGGTGCTCACCCACTGTGCGGCAGTGAGCCTCGTCACGGCCGTCCCCTGCTGCCTGGCAGCAGGGGACGGCACCCCCGCGCCAGGCCGGCAGGCAGGCCACGACGGTGTGCGGGCGTCGCGCACGAGAACGACCCCGGGATCGGCCGGACCCGCGGCCCGTCTACGCGGCGACGCTCCCCCGCGCGAACACCTTCGCCGTCTCGGTCACCCGGCGCCCCAGGTGTCCGGCCGTGGCCACATCGGCCTTGTGCACGGCTTCCGGGCCCTCGTCGCTGTTGGTCTGGGCGGCCGCGCCCGTGAAGACGCCGAGGCGGTTGAGGTCGTTCTCGGAACCCGTGCTGCTGTTCCAGCCAGGGTGCAGGCCGAGGTTGATCCAGTGCATGCCGTGCTGGCCGGCGAGGATCTGGAAGAACTGCAGCGTGTGCAGCTTGTCGCCACTCTTCGAGGCGGAGTTGGTGAAGCCGGCCGCCAGCTTGTCCTTCCAGGCCAGCTGGAACCAGCGCTTGGAGGACGCCTCGGCGAACACGTGGAAGGCGCCGGACGCGGTGCCCATGTACGTAGGCGAACCGAAGACGATCGCGTCGGAGCGGTCCAGCGTCTCCCACTGCTCGTCGGTGATCTCGTCCACCTTGATCAGGTGCACCTCGGCGCCGGCCTCGGCGGCACCGGCACGGACGGCCTCGGCGATCACGGCGGTGTGGCCGTAGCCGGAGTGGTACGCGATGGACACGACAGGGATGGTCACGGTGAATTACTCCTCTGGGGGCACTCGCATAGCCCGAACGGGCAGCTCGAAAGCAGTGACCACAGGAAAGCACTAACTTTCAGTTAGCGCAACCTGATGGCTAGCGCTGCGTTCGCGTACGCCTATGTCATGAGCGGCACGCCCGAGGAGCAGGAGCAGATCGACCTGTCATCCACTGTGCGGAGGGTTCGATGAACGACATCCTGGCGGCCCGCGAGGAGTACGACGCCCGGCAGCCGTCGTGAGTCTTCAGCCGCGGAACACGCGGAACGCCCTCGCGTCCTTCGTGGCGCCCCTCTCGCCGAGCGGCGCCTGAACGCTCACCCCGGCGCAGCCACGTCGGCTCCAACGCTGAGGACGCGTCCTGGACGAAGCGCCGTCTGCCGCAGATACGCACGCAGGATCTCTCTGAACTCCCGCTGGTTCTCCGCGGTTGCGGTCTCAGCCAGCGCTGCCAGGGCGGTGGTGATCCTGGCCGGCATGACCTCAACCTCCGCAGCCGAAGTCATCACCGACGAAGGACCTTCCAGATCGATGACCCTCAGTGCCCGGAGCAGGTGTTGGGGTGTTGGTGGCGATCACGGTGCGCCTCGAGGACAGGGCCGCATTCCTCAGAATCAACGCCCAGCTGATGCCGGAGCGGGCCGTCGGCCATCGCAAGCCCGCCAGCGACCACCGTGAGCCCTTCAGCGACCGTCTGAGCCTGCTCGATGAGGGCCAGATAGGCAGCCCGCCTGGTCTGCCGGGCCGCTTCCCGCCGCTGGGCAACGGTGGACGCCTCGACCTGAATCCGCGCGGCATGCGCATTACCCCTGCTGGTCAGCCAGCTCGCCAGCGAACTGGCCACAATAGCCGTGACACCGGTAAGTCCGGCGACAGACAACGAGTTGTCGGGCAGGCCCATGAGTATCTCCCGTCGCCGCACCACAAGCCACGTCACCTGGAATTCCACGACATGCCCTGGTCCAGCGGCGGTTGGAGGTGGCTGATCGGTGGTGCTCGACCCACCGACGGCACCCCTGGATCGCGGACCGCACGGTCCAGACGCGCCCACGACGCATGAGCGATGAAAGCCGCAATGTCCACCCCCCGGGAGAGATCGCGCCCGAGTCCGGGATCTACGAGTGCGACGGTGGCCAGTCGCACGACTACGGACGGCCGGGGCTGCTTGTCGCCGGAGCGGGGTCGGGCGGCCCTCGGTGCCGCTGAGCGATGACCAGAGATTACTTAAGTAGCTACTTGACTTTACGTCGCGACGAGTTTCACTTAAGAACATGCTTAACCATGAAGAGCGACTGGACCTGGTCTTCCGGGCTCTGGGGGACCGGACTCGACGTGCGCTGGTCGAGCGGCTGGTTCGCGGGCCCGCCTCGGTGAGCGAGCTCGCCGCGCCGCTGACCATGTCGCTCGCCGCGGTCGTCCAGCACCTTCAGGTGCTGGAAACCGCCGGGATCGTCCGGTCGGAGAAGGTCGGCCGGGTCCGCACCTGCCGGATCGAATCGGAGGCCCTGCGGCCCGGCGAAAGCTGGCTCGGGCGACAGCGCACCACCTGGGAGACCAGACTCGACCACCTCGGCGACTTCCTTGCCGACCCCGGCCCATCAGAAGGGACCACGTCATGACCGTCACGCACACCACGTTGGGCCTGGAACGCAGCTACGCCGCGGAACCGGCGCGCGTGTTCGCCGCCTGGGCCGATCCGGCCGCGAAGGCCCGCTGGTTCGGGTCCGGCGGCACTCACGAACTCGACTTCCGTGCTGGTGGGCGGGAATTGACCCGGGGCCGGACGCCGGACGGCAAGGATCTGGCGTTCGCCTCGGTGTACCACGACATCGTCCCGGATCAGCGGATCGTCTACTCCTCGACGCTGACTGCCGACGACACCCTTGCCACGGTGTCGACGACCACGGTGGAACTCACCGCCGAGGGCGAGGGCACCCGGCTCACCCTGACCGAGCAGGCAACCTTCCTCGACGGCAGGGAGGAACCGAGCTGGCGGGAGCACGGCACCAGCGACTGGCTGGCCAGACTGGGCGAAGAACTCCAGGCGTGAGGTGCCCGCCATGAGCAACGAAGACGTTGCCGCGCACCTGGAGGGCTGATTCTCGATCGGGTCGGGGCGACGGGCATCGCCACTCCGCGGTCAGCCGGTGTGTGTGAGCAGGTCCTGCGACAGGGTCCACAGGCGTCGTGCGTTGTCCGGGTCAACGGCGTACCGGGCGACGCCGTGCAGCGTGCCGGAGCGGCGGTCGACGACCTCGGTCTCGTTGCAGTCGACGAAGTAGCGGCCGCCGACGCCGTCGAGGAGGGGCGAGGTGGCGAGGAGCACGGAGGTCGCGGCGCCCTGCTCGACGCTCTTGATCAGGTGGGCGGGGACCCTGCCGCTGCCCCGGCCACCGGTGTGCCGCTGCAGGCTGGTGTAAATGGCCCCGGGCATCAGGGCGTTGGCTGTGATGTTGTCGTCGGCCCAGCGCCGGGTGGCCTCCACGGCGAAGAGGACATTGGCCGTCTTGGACTGACCGTAGGCCAGCCATGGATCGTAGGGGCGGAAGGCGAAGTTGACGTCGTCCCACACGATGGGTGACTGCTGGTGGCCGGTGGAACTCACCACGACGACGCGGGCGTTGCCATCGGCGGCCAGCGCGTCGTGCAGTCCGGTGGCGAGGGCGAAGTGGCCCAGGTGATTGGTGGCGAACTGCCACTCCCAGCCCTGTTCGGTGTACCGCTCGGGGCAGGCCATGACACCCGCGTTGTTCACGAGCACGTGCAGCGGGCCCTGCCAGGCGGCGGTGAAAGCGATGACCGACGCGGGATCGGCCAGGTCGAGGTGCGCGACACGCACCTCCTGGTTGCCGGTCGAGGCGGTGATGTCCTTGGCGACGCGTTCGCCCGCCGCCACGTCCCGGACGGCGAGGGTGACTGCCGCACCCGTGATCGCCAGGGCGCGGGCCGTCTCAGCCCCGAGGCCGGAGGAGGCCCCGGTGACGACCGCACGGCGACCGGTGAGGTCGATCCCTTCCGTGACCTCTGCGGCCGTGCTGGAGAAACCGAACGGGGTGGTGATGGCACTCATGAGTGAACTCCTTGCCGTGTGTGCTGAAGCGTGCGTGACGGCGTTCAGGGAATGAGCATCCGGTCCTGTTCCACCGGAGGCGTGCCGTCGTGCCAGGCCAGGGCCTGGCCGAAGCGGACCAACTCGCCGTAGAGGGCGGGATCGACGTGCTCGGCGAAGATCAGGTCGAGCACGGCTCCGGCAGCCTGGGCCGGGGACTGGGCCTGGCTGTAGTCGCGGAACCAGGGGCGCGAGGTGGCGGTGTCGACCATGCCGGGGCACACGGAGGCGATCAGGGTGCCGGTGGCGAGGTCGTGTGCGCGGCGTTCGGCGGCGACCGCGCGGACGGCGGCGACCTGGGCGACCTTCGAGGGCACGTTCAGCCAGATGGGCCAGCCCGCCTCCGCGGCGGTCCTCGTGTGGATGGCGCTGCGCCAGGACTCTACGGCGTACACCACCTGTTCGAGACTCGCGCCGTCGAACAGGTGGTGCAGCCGCGGATCGAGGTGGCCCAGGGTGCCCAGACTGCTGGCCACGACGAGCAGGCGGCCGCCCGGGCGCAGGACGGGGGTGAAGGACCGCAGGATCGCGTGGGTGGCGGTATTGGAGACGTCGATGAACTCGTCAGCCCGCTCGGCCTGTGATTCCTCGGGCAGCAGACGGGCGACCGCGTTGGAGACGACCACGTCGACCCCGCCGTACCGTGCCCGGAGGTCCTCGGCGAGGCGAGCGATGGCGTCGGTGTCCGTGACGTCCAGAACCCGGCCCTCGACGCGGGCGCGGGTACCGGGCAGCTGGGTGACCTCGCGGGCGGCGTCCGCCACCCGCCGGTGGCTGCGGCCGGTGAGCAGGACCAGGTCGTCCGGGGTCATGCGGGCCGCCAGTCCTTCGGCGAGGGCGCGGCCGAGTCCTTGATTGGCGCCCGTGACGAGGGCGATGCGGGAAGCGTTCATGGATGCCACGCTAAAAACGCCGCGACCATGAGTCCAACGAAACTTCGGCACGGCTAGTATGCGTGAATGTCATGGACTTCACGGATGTGTCGCTGACCGCGCTGCGGGTCTTCCGCGCCGTGGCAGAACAGGGAACCTTCACTGCGGCCGCCGCGTCGCTGGGCTACACCCAGTCGGCGGTGTCCCGCCAGATCGCCGCGATCGAACGGGCCGCCGGCGCGGAGCTGCTGGAGCGGCGGCGCGACGGGGTACGGCTCACCGCCGCCGGGCGCATCGTCATGCGCCGCGCGACGACCGTGCTCGACGAGATCGACGCGACCGCCCGGGAACTGTCCGGGCTGCCCGGGCAGTCCGGGACGGTCCGGCTGGGCTGGTTCCCCAGCGCCGGAGCCGTCCTGGTGCCCCGAGCCCTGGCCGCGCTGCGCGGCACCGACCCCGGCCTTGACGTCATCGGCCGGGAAAGCGGCACCCCGGCGCTGGTGCGCGCCCTGCGGGCCGGCAGTCTCGACCTGGCCCTGCTCGCGTCGGCGCCGCCGTTCCGGCCGCCCGACGCCGAGTCACCCCCGCTCGCGCTGCAGACGCTCACCGAGCGCGCGCTGTGTCTGGCCGTGCCCGCCACCCACCCCCTCGCCCGCGGCGACTTCGTCGACGTGGCCGACCTGCGCGGACAGCGCTGGATCGCCGGTTCCTCCTCGGGCGAGGACCGGCTCATGGGCGTGTGGCCGGGGCTGGACGAGCGGCCCGAGATCGCCCACACCGTCCGCGACTGGCTCGCCAAGCTCCACCTCGTCGCCACCGGCTGCGGGCTGACCACCGTGCCGGCCGCCCTCGCCTCCGCCGCGCCACCGGGTGTCCGCATCCTCCCTGTCCGCGGCGGACCCCAGGAACAGCGGCGCCTGCTCCTGGCCCGTCTCCCCCATCCGCCGGCCGAGCCGGTCACGCGCGTGGCGGCCGCCCTCCGTGCCGCGGCCCTCGACGCCGACCCACCCGCCCCGCCCTCGCCGCCCTCGTGACGACAGAGCCGGGCAGGTACGGCGCGGCCGACACCGGTGCCGCGCCGCAGGTGGGGACCGACGGGTCAGACCCCTGACGTTTCGATCAGCTCCAGGAGGTTGCCTTCCGGATCGGCGATGTAGGCGTAACGCATCCCTTCGGTTACGCCCGGTGCGGGGGACGACACAGGGGCGGCGCCGCATTCCACGGTCAGGCGCCTGAACGCGGCGTCCAGATCCGGGACGTGCAGAGCGAGGTGGGTGAAGGTCTGCAGGGCGGTGGCGGCGAAGGGGTCGGCGTGCGAGACAGGGCTCGAACCTGGCCGTTCGACGAATTCCACGCGCAGGCCCGTCGCATCACTCAGGACGGCGGTGCGGACACCCGCCTCGGGCATCTCCAGGCGCTCCTCCACCTGAGTGAGCCCGAGGGCATCGCCGTACCAGGCTTCCTGAGCGGAGAGGTCGGCGACCGAGAGGCTGATGTGGTGGAAACGAACGGCGGTCGTGGCAACTCCCATGGTTAACCCCTTTCACCTGGTAAATAGTGTTAACCTTAGCGCCATGAGCCCTCCCGTCAAGCGGCGTCCCACCGGCCACCATCACGGAGACCTGCGCAACGCCCTGCTGCGAGCAGCCCTCGACCTGGTCAGCGAACGAGGCCCGCACGGCTTCACCCTGGCGGAGGCCAGCCGCCGGGCGGGAGTGAGCGTCGCGGCGCCGTACAAGCACTTCGCCGACCGGGAGACGCTGCTGGCCGAGCTCGCCACGAAGGGATACCGCGAGCAACGGGACCGTTTCGCCGTTGCCGTGGGCGGCAGCGACGACCCCGTGGAGCAACTGGCCTCTTTCGCGTCCGCCTACGTCCGCTTCGCCGCCGAGGAGCCGGCCCTCTTCGACATCACCTTCAACGCGGGCCTCGACAAGTCCAGATTCGCCGAGCTCGCCTCGGCCGGCGACGAAGTGGCCGGCCTCCTGCTGCCCGTGGCCCGCGAGGTGGCCCCGGACCCGGGGCACGCGTTCGACCTGCTGCTCCGCATCGCCGGGGCCGCACACGGACTCGCCGTATTCCGCCGCCAGGGGCTGTTCGGAGTGGGAAGTGGAGCCCTCCCCGACACGGAGGAGAAGGCCGCCCGCACGGCCCGGGACATCGCGCGACGGCACGACGTCTGACCTCGACGCATGGGCCCTGGCCCACCGTGCGCCGGCCGGCATGCTCACGGCCGTGATCACGACACACGAGCCCGCGAGATTGATCGCGGAGATTGATCAAGGAAGCACACCAACGGGGGCGTGGTACCAAGCGCCCGTCAGGCGCCGAAGCGACGGCGCGCGTCCTCGATGTGACCGAGGTAGGTGTGGGTCCAGCCGCACATTCCATCGACCGTCGCACGCAGAGCCTGGCCCGGCTCGGTGAGGGTGTACTCGACCCGGGGCGGCAGGTGGGGTGCACCTTCCGCTCGACCAGGCCGTTGCGCTCCAGCATGCGCAGGTTCTGGGTCAGCATCTTATGGCTGACGCCCTGGACGTCATTCCGCAACGCACTGAAGCGCAGGGTGCGCTCACCGAGCGCTTCGATGATCAGGAACGCCCATTTGTTGGCGACGTCCGAGAAGATCTCCCGCGCCAGAGAGTCCGCGCGCCTCAGGTCCGCGTCCTCGGGCAGGCCCTTGAGCAGCTGCTTGGTCACCATCAGGTTCCCCAGTCACCGAAAAGTGCGTTCTTCCAGGTCGACCGCCACTCTCCTACAGTTCCCCAGTAACTACAAGAGAGCTAGACGGAAAGGGCGAGCACCATTGGCCACCATCGATGTCTTCAACCACAACGTGCCGGCCGAGAGCGACTTCGGCTACTCGCAGGCGATCAAGTCCGGCGATCTCATCCACGTCTCCGGACAGCTCTCGCTCGACGAGACGGGCGAGTTCGTCTCCGCGGACGACTTCACCGCCCAGCTCGAGCAGACCTACGTCAACATGGACAAGGTCCTGCACCACTACGGCGTCACCCGCAACCAGGTCATCTCGCAGACCCTGTACGTGGTGAACCTGCGACAGCATGCCACCTCGACCGCGGAAGGCAACCTCGCGTACTTCGGCGACCACCGCCCAGCCAGCACGGTCCTCGGCGTCACCGAACTGACCCTCCCCGGCCAGGTCATCGAGATCAGCTTCATCGTCGACACGAAGCTGCCCGCCTGAGCTTGTCCGCAACGCACGGCCCGGCATGACCGGCCTCCGGGAGTCACCCGGGCAGCCGCCGCTTCCGCATCGAGGCGGCGGCCGCCGTGGCGGGAGCGAGTGGCCCGGGCCACGTCACCTCGAAGACAAGCAACTCGCTCAGTTGCCCATCCCGGGGCCGGAGCCCGTCCGGCGTTCACGCCGACTTCCGCCCGGGGACCGCCGGGTCGCGTATGAGCGTGCGTATGAGGTCCGCCACCAGCGCGGCGGCGTGCGAGAGCGGCTGCACCTCGCAGGTGCACAGGGACATCGCGGTATACCGCCGGGAGTCGGCGAACCGGTAGATGCGTACTGCCGTGCGCCCGGGTGAACGCGGCCAGCGCCCCGATCTGATAGAGCACGTCGGTGCGCACCTCGTCGGGTGTAAGGTCCATCGCCCGGCGCCCGAAGCCCACCAGGTCGGGAAAGCTCGGGTGTGCGCCGACGCGGACGCCGCGCTCCACGCAGGCACGCACGGTCGCGTCCATGACCCGCGGGTCGCCCGCGTGAAATCCACACGCGACGTTCGCGGAGGTCAGCGGTTTCAGCAGTTCGGCGTCATTGCCCATGGTGTGGGCCCCGAGACTCTCCCCGAGATCGGCGACGAGGTCGACGGCAGCCCAGGACGGCCTCCTCCCCGTACTCCACAGGAGGGACCCGCACCACTCGCCGTCCTGACCACCGAGACGGCGCACAACACTTTCACCAGGCTGCCGGTCCGCACCGGAGAGAACGTCGCCGCCGTCTTCACGTCCTACCCCGACGAACGTGCGTGTCGCCGGCACCTTGCCGAGGTGCGGGCCAACCCCTCGGCCGGGAGATTCTGGCGGGCATCGGCAGAGAACAGACAGCGGCCCCCCGGACACTGAGACTGGCACCCACAGGCCGCTCGCTCCTCTCCTGACCCCTTGGAAGTCATCTTGCTGCTGCCCGTACGGGATCGGCTCGACGCGCCGCGAGTCGCACTGACACAGATCGTCAACTGATTGATTCTCCCGGGACTGGTCGCCGTCCTGGTCGTGCGTAGGGTTTCAAGCAGGCGGCAGTGCGGCATTCGCGCACTCGATCCGCTGCCGCGCCGAGCGTTCAGGCGCATCCACGAGAGAAGGAAGCACACCTTATGCGCGCCCTTGTGGTCGATCACAGCGAGGCCGGACCCGTCCGGTTCGCCGATGTCGATGAGCCCGTACCGTCCACCGGTGAGGCGTTGGTGGAGATACGGCACATCGGTCTCAATTTCGGCGAGCTGAGGTATGCGCACCAGTGGCCGACCGGCGCTGTGCACGGTCATGACGCGGCCGGCGTCGTGGTGCGCGCCGCATCCGACGGCTCGGGGCCGCCCGAAGGTGCGCGCGTCGCGCTGGGAATGGCTCCCTACGCATGGGCGGAGCGGGTGGCGGTCGGCCCTGCCTGGCTCGGCACCGTTCCCGGGGGTGTGGATCTGGCCGACGCCGCCGCGCTGGGGGTCGCCGGGGTCACCGCGCTCCGGGTGCTGCGCAAGCGTTCCCTGCTGGCACGCAACGTCCTGGTCACCGGTGCCAGCGGGGGCGTGGGGCACTTCGCCGTCCAGCTGGCCGCGCTGGCGGGCGCCCGGGTGACGGCACTCGTCGGATCGCCGGACCGGGCCGCCGGACTCCGCGAGCTCGGGGCCGACGAGGTCCTGACCGACCTGGCCGAAACCGAGGACCGGTTCGACCTCGTCATGGACACGGTCGGCGGGCCGCTGTCAGCCCGAGCGTGGAGTTCCCTCGCCGAGGGCGGCACCATCCACCTGGTCGGCTTCACCTCGGGCCAGGACACCACGTTTCCCTCAGGGACCTTGTTCGGCTTCGGTGAACCCCGCACCATCGCCACTTACGGCGACATGACGCCGCCCGGCGAGGAGCTGACGGATCTGCTGGGCCTGGTGGCCGCCGGGAGTCTTGCGGCGCCGGTCGGACTGCGAGGCGGCTGGAAGGACGTGGACAACGCCATCCAGGCGCTGTTCGCCCGGAAGGTGCACGGAAAGATCGTTCTTGACGTGGTGTGAGCCCTGGGCGAGAAACACATGCGACGTCGTCCGCCGGCGGCCGCGGATCGCGGCAGTGGATGAGAATGGAGCCATGGACGTACTCGCGGAGGCCTTGCGTGTTTCGGGTGCACGTGGGGCGCTCGGGGTTGTGCTGAAGGCCGGAGGAACCTGGGGCCAGTGGCTGGACTCCTATCCGGGAGCGGCACTGCACGTGGTGTCCCGTGGCACGATGTGGCTCCACGTCACCGGCGAGAAACCCCTGGAGGTACAGGCCGGAGGAGCCGTCCTGCTGTCGCCGGGCACCGCACACGGGATAGCCGGCGGCTCCAGCGTGACGATGGGCACCTGCGACCCGAAGGCGGCGGTCCAGGCCATCGCCGATGGCAACGCCCTCCAACTGGGTTCGGCACCGGCGCAGACGGAAGTGATCGTCCTGCACTATGAGCAGGACCCGGAGGTGAGCACACCGGTGCTCACCTCCCTCGCCCGGCCGATGCACGTCGCAGCCCGGGAGAACGCACAGCTCAAAAGGACCGTCGAACTCCTCACGGCGGAACTCGCGCAGCCGCAGATCGGCACCACCGCCGCCGTCAACAGCATCGTCGACCTGCTGCTCGTCCAGTTCGTACGCGCCTGGCTGGACCGCCACCCGCAGGAGCAGTCCGGCTCATGGCTGGGCGCCATGCGTGATCCGGTCGTGCGCGACGCCCTGGCATGTGTTCACGCCCGACCGGAACACCCCTGGACCACGGAGACCCTGGCCATCGCGACGAGCGTCTCCCGGGCGACACTGTCCAGGCACTTCCGGTCCGCCCTCGGACAGACGCCGGGCGCGTACGTGACGCAGTGGCGCATGGACCTGGCGTCCGTCCGGCTCCGCGATACCGATGAGCCGGTCGAGTCGATATCCGGTGCGGTCGGATACGGCTCTCCGCACACGTTCAGCCGTGCCTTCCGACGTGCCCGGGGCATGGCCCCCGGCGAGTACCGTTCTCGACTTCGCAAGTGATCGCAGGCAGGTGCACAGGGCCTGGAAGACCTTGGACCGCTCCACCGAACTCCTGGTGTCAGTACCACAGCAGGGCCGCGACGCCGTCCGTGCAGCGGATGTGCGGCCATATGCTCGCGCAGCAATCCCACCGCCTTGGGGTCCCCGGCAACCAGCACCACGGCGGCCTCGACCACGGCCGAACTGGCGTGAGGTCAGTTGCGGGGTTCGGTGTGATGCGGCTGCCCGCCAGGGTCTATGCCAGCGCGACGTGGGTGCCGAAGGCCCGGGCGTGGTAGGTGAGCGGGGCATCCTTGGCGGCTTGGGTCGCCAGGACGTTGCCCAGGGCGATCACGTGGTCTCCTCCCTCCACCACATCCGCCACCTCGCAGGCCAGCCAGCCGGGGGCGGCGGATAGCCGGGGGACGTCCCAATCCACCTCCCAGGGCACGCCGGTGAACCTTCCGGCGCCCCCCTTGCGCGCAAAGGCCAGCGCCAGCGCGGATTGCCCGTGCCCCAGGACATTGACTCCGAACCGCAGCGACGACTTGATCAACGCCAAGAGTTCCGAACGACGGTCGAGGGCGATCAGAACCATGGGCGGTCGCATCGACAACGACGCGAAAGCGCTGACCGTGGTGCCGTGCGGCCGTCCTCCGTCCATCGCGGTGACGACGGTCACCGGCGTGGCCACACCGGCCATCGCCTCACGGAAGGAAGACATCAGCAGCGCATTCTCGGATTCGGCCATCGCAGCTCCCTGGATGGAAAATGGCAGTCTGGCACAGAGGTGCTGGGCGATAGGTTCTGTCCGCCGGCAGACAGGGACCTTCGGTGTTCCGCTGGTCCTACAGCTGAAGGATCAGCTTTCCGGTGTTGGCTCCGGTGAACAGGCCGCGAAGCAGGCCCGGAAAGTCCCTGAGGCCGCCTTCCACGACGTGCTCGGCCGAGGTCAAATTGCCTTCCGCAAGCCACTGGGCGAGTTGTCGGGTCGCCTCGGGGTAGCGGTCCTCGTAGTCGAATACGACCATGCCGGTCATCGATGCCCGGTTCACGAGCAGCGACATGTAGTTCGCCGGGCCTTTCGGGCGCTGGTCGTTGTATTGGGACATCGCGCCGCTGATGACGACGCGTGCCCCGCGCGCAAGCCTGGTCAGCACCGCGTCCAGGATCGGGCCGCCGACGTTGTCGAAGTACACATCCACGCCGCCGGGGGCGTACTCGCGCAAGGCCTTCCGCACGTCGTCACTCTTGTAGTCGATGGCCGCGTCGAAGCCGATCGCTTCGACCAGGGTCCGGCATTTCTCGGGGCCACCCGCGATACCGATGGCGCGGCAGCCGGTGATCTTGGCGATCTGACCCACCATGCTGCCGACGGCGCCTCCCGCGCCTGAGACCACAACGGTGTCACCCCGCTGTATACGGGCGACGTCGAAGAGGCCGAAGTAGGCGGTGAGGCCGGTGATGCCGAGCGCACTGAGGTATGTCGTCTTCGGTGCGATCGAGGTGTCGATCTTGTGGAGGCCCGTGCCGTCGGACAGCGCGTATTCCTGAACGCCGAAGGCTCCGTAGAGCTCGTCGCCGACCGCGTGGTCGGGATGCCGGGACGCGATGACCGTGCCGATCCCGCCGGCCCTCATGACGGCGCCGAGGTCCACGGGGGGTACGTAGGAGGCGCCCGGGTTCATCCAGCTCCGCATCGCCGGGTCGATGGAGATGAGATCGACCTTGACGACGACCTGCCCCTCGCCCGGTGCGGGTATCTCAGCGGTGGTGAGGGTGAAGTCGGAGTCCTTCACATCGCCTTCGGGACGTGCGGCGAGCACCAGCTGGTGATTGATGTCCATGGTTTCCCTTTTCCGTTGCGTGTCGCCTGCCCGGCGCGCGGCAGCGCCACAGCACACGCAAGCCTCCGGTGCCCGCGCCTACGGCCACGGGCTCGGCGTCATGCGCCGCTCGGTGATGGTCTGTCATGTCCGCCGACCGCATGATGCCCCCTTCGACTTGACTGCTGCGGCACGGGGCGAAAGTATAACGACTGAACTAGTAAAGCAAATGAACTACTTACCCAAAGCACCTGTGCCGAGGAGAGGTCTCCCATGCCCCACACGCTTCACGAGGCGGACGCGAATCAGAAAAGCCTCAGGGAGGCGGCGGATCGCATCCGTCTCCAGGCGCAGGCCGCGGCCGCCGACAGCGAACGGGAGCGCCGGCTGAGCCCGGAGCTGATCGATGCGCTCCGTGACTCCGGGCTGATGCGCTGCGGAGCTCCCGAGGTTCTCGGAGCCGCGCAGGCCCCACCCGCCGTCTCACTCGAATGCGCCGAGACGATCGCGCGCGGCGACGCCGCCACCGGCTGGTGCGTCTCGATCGCTCTCACCAGCAGCCTGCTCGCGGCGTACCTTCCGGAGAAGGGCGCCGCCGAGACTTTCGGTGACCCGCGCACGATCGCGGCGGGCGTATGGGCGCCCCGGGCCAAGGCCCGCCCGGTCGAGGGGGGCGTGGTCGTCTCCGGCCGCTGGTCGTTCTGCAGCGGGATCACCCACGCGGACTACTTCTTCGGCGGCTGCGTCCTGGACGACGGCCGTGGCGACAAGGACGGTGCGCCGACGCTCCGCGCGGTCGGGATCCCGGCCGAACAGCTGCGGATACTCGACACCTGGCACACATCCGGCCTTCGCGCGACGGGCAGCCATGACGCCGTGGCCGAGGAGGTGTTCGTTCCCGCGCACCGCGTACTGGCCCTGGACGAGGGTCCGCTGATCGACGCTCCGCTGTACCGCTTTCCGATCTACGGGTACTTCGCGCTGTCCATCGCCGCGGCCGCGCTGGGCAACGCACGCGGGGCGATCGATGACCTCATGGACCTCGCGGGCCACAAGGTGGCCACCGGCTCGCGGCGAACCCTGGCGGAGAAGGCGACCACGCAGGCCGCCGTGGGGCAGGCGGAGGCCGCCTTGCGCGCCGCACGCGCCTTCTTCTACTCCGCCATCGACGACGCCTGGCAGGCGGCGTGCACCACCGGCACAGTGGCGCTCGACCTCCGCACCGGGTTGCGTCTGGCAGCGGCCCACGCCGCTCGCACGTCGGCGGAGGTCGTCCGCGCCATGTACGACCTCGGCGGCGGATCGGCGGTCTACGACAGCTCGCCGCTCCAGCGTCGCTTCCGGGACGCGACCACCGCCACCGCCCACCTCCAGGTGAGCCCGGCCACGTGGGAGACGACCGGCCGCATCCTGCTCGGCCTCCCGACGAACGTGGCACAGCTGTGAGGCGGCGATCGCTCGGCGTGGTACTTCCGTACTGGCTGGACCGGCCCGACCTGGAAGCCCTCGGGATCGCTCACCAGGCGAGTGCCTGCGGCTTCGAGCGGCTGTGGCTCGGCGAGATGGCCACCTTCGACGTGTTCGCCCTCGCCACCGCCGTCGCCAACAGCACCTCGATCCCCCGGCTGACGGTCGGCCCCCTCGCCGTCGGCGTGCGCTCCCCCGTCGCCATCGCCATGGGGGCCGCCAGCGTCGCAACGCTGACGGGCACACATGTGGATGTGGCACTGGGAGCGTCCAGCCCGCACATCGTCTCCGACTGGCACGACCGCAGCTGGAGCGGCAACCCGCAGCGCACCAGGGAATCGGTCACGGTGCTGCGTGAACTCCTCGGTGGAAGGCGGGCCGCCTTTTCCGGACGGCACATCCGCACACGGGGCTTCCGGCTGCGCCAGCCGCAGCCGGACTCCACGATCAGCGTCGCGGCGTTCGGGCCCCGCATGACGCGCGTCGCGGCGGAGACCGCGGACGAGGTCGTGCTGAACCTGGTGCCGCCGGAACACATCGCCCAGATCCGCGCGTCGATCGACACCCTCTCCGAAGCCCGCGGGCTGCCCGCACCACGGCTCGCGGTATGGGTCACCTGTTCCGTCGAGCCGCACCCGGCCACCCACCACCAGCTCGCCTCGCAGCTCGCCGTCTACCTCCGCCCACCGGGATACGGCGAGATGTTCACCGAACTGGGCTTCGGCAGCCTCGTCCGCAAGGCGCGTTCCGCCGCCGACCGCCATACGCTCGTCCCAGAGATTCCCCCCGAGCTTCCGGCGGCCGTCGGCGCGATCGGCTCAGGACCTGAAGTACTGCGACGTATCGAGAGCTACTTCGACGCCGGCGCCGACCACATCGGGCTGGTACCCACGACGGCGGACGACTGCGACGGCGCTCGGACCTTGGCTTTCATCAGGGACCACGCCCCGGACCTCGTCTCGGGGCCGATCGGGGCGAAGCGGCCGGCCTGCGACGACGGGATACGATCACTCGGTGACGGACACCCCTGAGGCGCAGCCCCCGGATTCGCGCGGCGACGACTCGGTCACGCGGACCCTGAACCTGGTCGGCGAGCGATGGACGATGCTGATCCTCCGCGAAGCGTTCTTCGGTGTGCACCGTTACGGACAATTCGCTCAGAACCTGGGCATTCCGCGCCCCACTCTGTCGAACCGGCTCGGCAAGCTCGTGGACGTCGGCCTGCTGATCCGGGAGCGTTACGCGGGCGGTCCGATCCGCAGCGACTACGAATACCGCCTCACCCAGGCCGGCCTCGATCTCTTCCCGGCGATCCAGATCTTGATGGAATGGGGCAATACCTATCTCCCGGACGAACCGGCGGGCAGCGGATCCAAGGTGGCCTGGACGCACGACGTGTGCGGATCGCCCACACATCCGAGGCTGACCTGCGACCAATGCGGGGAACCGGTCACCGCGCACAATGTGCACCTCACGGGCGATACACCATGAGGTGACCTCTCCAGCCGGAGTGCGTACATCAGGCGTCGCTGCTGCCGAGGTGCCGGGCTGCGAGCGCGGTGACCTGCGCAGCCAGGTCCGCCAAGGAGGAATCGCGCAGCGCGGCGACGTGTGCCAACCGGGCCACGTCGTTCGCCCAGGCACCCGTGGCCCGATCACCCTCGCCGATCCGGGCGAACCCGCGGTCCAGCAGGCCAGAAGCTCTACTCGCGCCTTCGCGGCACCGAGGAGGCCCAGCACGTCTGGCAGGTCTCCGAAGAGCTCACGAAGGTTCCCTTGCCCTGGCGGACTTGGAAGACAAGGACGAACGGCACCGCAAGGGAAGGCAGGAGGCGCAGCGGCGTCGCCGCGCCGAGGAGGAACTTCGGCAGCGGAAGGAGCGAGAGGGGCGGCATCGCGCCCTCACGGAGGAACTGCGGCACCGGCGCGCCGGCTGGCTCCCGGGCACACGCCCGGGACCCGCCCGGCTGATCTCACACGGTGCGGCTCACCGCTGAGGGCCCGCCCTGAGCCGCGCGGCGACCAAGCGGGTGTTCAGTACCATTCCTGATACGACATGCCATTGCAGGAGAAGGTGCGCAGCCCGTATTCGAGGCTGTCGTCGAGACACCGTCCGGTCGCCTCGTTCCTCAGCGACAGCGTGTTGTTGTTGTGGCGGATGACATACCAGCTCTGGTAGGGCGTGGCGTTGCAGGGGAATGTGCGCAGCCCGTACTGGTTGCTGTCGTCGAGACACTTGCCGACGAACATGTTTTTCAGCTCGCGCGTGCCGTCCGCCCACGCGTGGACATTCCACTGCTGGGCCGGGTGACCGTCGCAGTTCGAGGAGGTGTACCCATATTCCAGGCACTTTGAGGTCGCATGGTTCGTGAACGTGTTGATCGCGTCTGCCTTCGCTGAGGAAGCGTTGGCCACACCGATGCCGAGGACTCCCGTCACAAGTACGGCGGTCAGTCCGGCCACGCGGCTGCGGCGTCCGGATCGTAATGCAAGCATGACCGTTCCCTTCTCCGGGGCCGAACCCTGGCGACCCCCTGGACATCCCGGCGACCTGCACGACCACCGGCCCTGGCCTTCACGATGGCCAGACCGGCCCGGGACGGGTCCCGGTGAGCTGTACGACCACCGGGCCTGGCCCTCATGAAGGTCCGGCCGGCCCGAACCGCTTGCGCCGACCGGCTCGGTGGTCGGCATCGATCTGGGGATCGCCAACTCCCTCACCGACTCGGTCGACCGACCGGGTGTTGACCACCTTCGCCATGTCGCTTAGCTTAACCCAACCACATTCCATCTGACGGAACGGAGGTGTTGTTCAATGGAACGAATTCATCAGGGGCGCACGGTGGACCGCGGCCGTCCCACCCGACGCGGCGTCCTGCGGACCGGTGGTCTGCTGCTCGGGGCCCTCAGCGCTCCGGCGCTCCTGAGCGCGTGCGGCACGAACGCCGCCGCGGACGGGGCCGGCAACGTCCTGCGGGTTTCCCAGCCCGGCGACCCCAAGACGCTGGACCCGCAGAAGCAGGGCGACATGGTGTCCATGAACGTTCTGATCAACATGTTCGACACGCTCACCACACGGGGCCGCGACAACCAGTTGCACCCCAGGCTCGCCCTCTCCTGGAAGGCCACCGACGCGCGCACCTGGCGCTTCGCGCTCCGCCCCGGGGTGACCTTCCACAACGGTGAGGCGTGCGACGCGCGGGCCGTCGCGTTCAGCATCGAGCGGCTGCTCGACCCCGCCACCAAGTCACCGATCGTCGAACTGCGCTACGTCAAGGGCGTCACCGTGGTCGACCGGCTCACCGTGGATGTGCACACCACCGTGCACGACCCGATCCTGCCCGCCAAGCTCTCCCTGTTCGGCGGAGTGATCCTGCCGCCCCGCCACCTCTCGGAGGCGGGCGACGCCGCGTTCGCCGAACACCCCGTCGGCACCGGCCCCTTCACGTTCGTCAGCTGGCGGCGCGACCACGAACTGCGCATGCGGGCCTACGCCGACCACTGGAACGGACGGCCGAGCGTCGACGGCCTCGTCTTCAGCCCCGCGCCCAACGCCTCGTCCTCCCTCGCCGCCCTCCAGAGCGGAGGCGTCGACCTCGTCGCCGGACTCACCCCGGACGCCGCTCAGCAGCTCGACGGCTACTCCGGTGTCACGCTGGACGGCTACACGGGGATCCGCACGTCCTATCTGTCCCTGAACACCCTGGAACGGGGCCCGCTCCAGGACCGTCGCGTGCGCCAGGCGCTCAACCACGCGATCGATGTCCCCCTGCTGATCAAGGCCGTGCTCGGCGGCAAGGCCACCGAGACACCCGCCCTCGTGCCGCGCGGCGCCTTCGGCTTCGACCCCACGGTGAAGCCCTTCACCCGCTCCCTGGAGACCGCGCGCACCCTCCTCGCCGAGGCCGGCCACCCGCACGGCTTCGCCACGACACTCACCGCCTCCAACGTCGACTCCAATGTCGCCGAGGCCCTGTCGGGACTGCTGGCCAGAGCAGGGGTGCGAGCCCGGGTCAACCTGCTCGACCCCGGTACGTACGCCGCCCGGCTCACCTCCGACAACCGGGGAGCACTCGGCCCGATCTACCTGGCGGCGAGCACCGTCTGGACGATGGACGGCCAGAGCATCGTCCAGTCCAACGTACGCAGCGACCGGCGCCAGAGCCGCTGGCACTCCAAGGAAGCCGACCGCCTCATCGACATCGAAGAGCTGTCCGAGAGCCCCACGAAGCGCAAACAGGCCTTCTCGGACCTGCAACGGCTGATGCGCCAGGAAGCACCCTTCGTCTTCCTCTACCAGCTCGACAACATCTTCGCTCGCAACGACCGCCCCCGCTGGACGCCGGGATCCGCAGGTGTCCTCGCCATGGAGAGCGCGGAGGTCTCCTGATGAGCGCCCTCACCCTCGACAAGCCACCCGCCCCGGCGGACACCCCGACGCGCCACCGGGACACGGCACGGCTGCTGCGCACCGTCATCAGGCGCCTGGGCACCGCGCTGTTCGTCCTGCTGTGCACGGCGACCGTCTCGTTCTTCCTCGTACGGCTCTCCGGCGACCCCGTGAAGATCCTGCTGCCGCCCGACGCCACGGCCCACCAGGAGAGCGTGCTCCGCGCGTCCCTCGGACTCGACCGGCCAC
This sequence comes from Streptomyces sp. NPDC007875, assembly GCF_042868035.1. NCBI lineage: Bacteria > Bacillati > Actinomycetota > Actinomycetes > Kitasatosporales > Streptomycetaceae > Streptomyces > Streptomyces sp. NPDC007875. The sequence goes on from NZ_JBIADZ010000027.1 coordinate 89,066, forward strand.
TGTTCACGCAATACCTCGACTACCTCTGGGGACTGCCCCGCCTGGACCTCGGCGACTCCCTGGTCTACGGCCAGCCCGTCAGCGAAATCCTGGCCGACCGGCTGCCCGCCACGATCGAGCTGGCCGCCGCCGCCCTGGCGGTGACCCTCGTCATCGCCATCCCGGCGGGCATCTTCGCCGCGATGCGCCGCGGCCGCCGCTCCGACCACACCGTGATGACCGGTGTCCTGCTCGGCCAGTCCACCCCGCCGTTCTGGGTCGGCATCCTCCTCATCCTGGTCTTCGCCGTCTGGCTGCACGCCCTGCCCGCCTCCGGATACGGCACCTTCGCCAACCTGGTGCTGCCGGCGGTCACCCTCGCCGTCTACTCCGTGGCCGTCGTCGCGCGGCTGCTGCGCTCCTCGCTGATCGACGTGCTGTCCTCCGACCACATCCGCAGTTCCCGCGCCAAGGGCTTCGGGCCGCTGAAGGTGGTGCTCCGGCACGGGCTGCGCAACGCCTCACTGCCGGTGGTGACCGTCATCGGTCTCGAAGTCGGCAACCTGCTCGGCGGGGCGATCCTCACCGAACGGGTCTTCTCCTGGCCCGGAGTCGGACAGCTGACCGTCGAGGCGATCTCCAATCGCGACTTCCCGCTCGTCCAGGCCACCGTCCTGTTCTTCGCCGCCACCTTCGTCGTGGTGAACCTGCTCGTCGACCTCTCCTACAGCTTCCTCGACCCGAGGGTGAGGACGTCACGATGACCCTCATGTCACCTGCCGCGACCGGCCATGCCCCGGCGGCGGCACCGGCCGGCGGCTCCCGGTCCGTCGTCCTGCGCGCGCTGCTGCGCAACAAGCTCGCCGTCCTGGCGCTCGCGGTACTCGCCGTACTGCTGATCGCCGCCCTGTTCGCACCGCTCGTCGCCCCCTACGACCCCAACGCGCAGAACCTCCTCCTGCGGCTGCGGCCCCCCGCCTGGCAGGACGGCGGCAGCGGCGCCCACCTCCTCGGCACCGACCAGCTGGGCCGCGACATGCTCTCGCGCGTCATCTACGGCGCCCGGGTCTCCCTGCTCGTCGGCGCGGGGGCCGCCCTGCTCGCCGGTGTCATCGGCACCGTCGTGGGACTGGCCTCCGGCTACTTCGGCGGCTGGGCGGACCGGGTGCTCATGCGGCTCGCCGATGTCCAGCTCGCCTTCCCCTCGCTGCTCCTGGCCCTCGCCATCGTCGGCTTCCTCGGCTCGGGTCTGTGGTACGTGATCCTGGTGCTCGGCTTCACCGGCTGGGTCTCCTACGCCCGCGTCGTGCGGTCCGAGGTGATGTCGCTGCGCACGCGCGACTTCATCACCGAGGCCCGGGCGATCGGCGTCACCGACGTCACCATCATGCGCCGCCACCTGCTGCCCAACGTGATGGCGCCGCTGGCCACGATCGGGACCCTGCACGTCGCCGCCGCGATCGTGGCCGAGGCTTCCCTGAGCTATCTGGGCCTGGGCGTGCCCAAGGAGACGGTCACCTGGGGCGCCATGCTCTCCGACGGCCAGCTCTATCTGGGCACCTCCTGGTGGGTCGCCGTATTCCCCGGCATCACGCTGATGCTGACTTCTCTCGCCATCAACATCACCGGCGACGCCCTGCGGGACGTCGCGGACCCGAAGGCCTACCGCCGATGACCATCGACCGACCGACAACCGACCCGTCCCAGCGGCCGGCGGACGAGCAGCCGCTGCTGGAAATCAACGGCCTCAGCGTCGACTTCAGGCTCGAGACCTCCGTCGTGCACGCCGTCAGGGACGTCTCCCTCCACGTCCGGGCCGGTGAGACCCTCGCCGTCGTCGGAGAGTCGGGCAGCGGGAAGACCGCCACCGCACTGTCCGTTCCGCGCCTGAACCCGAGCCCTCCGTGCGTCTACGCGAGCGGCGAGATCCTCTTCGACGGACGTGACCTGCTGACGCTCTCCGAGAAGGAACTCGGCCGGATCCGGGGCCGCGACATCGCCATGGTGTTCCAGGACCCGATGACCTGCCTCGATCCGCTGCAACGCGTCGGGACGCAGGTGGCCGAGGTGCTCAGACACCACACCGGCATGTCCCGCGCCGCGGCCAGGGACGCCGCGCTGGACGCGCTGGAGGAGGTCGGCATACCCGACCCGGCCCTGCGCTACCGGCAGTACCCGCACGAACTCTCCGGGGGCCTGCGCCAGCGCGTGATGATCGCGACCGCGCTGGTGGGACGGCCCCGCCTGCTCATCGCCGACGAGCCGACCACCGCCCTGGACGTCACCGTGCAGAGCCAGATCCTCGACCTGCTCGTCACCCTCCAGCACAAGCACGGCATGGCGGTCGTGCTGATCACCCACGACCTCGCGGTCGTGGCGGAGACCGCCGACCGTGTCGTGGTCATGAACCAGGGCAAGGTCGTCGAGACCGGCGACGTGCTCGACGTCTTCGACCGTCCGGCCGACGACTACACCCGCAAACTGCTCGCCGCCACCCCGCGATTGGAGGCGGCATGACCACCGAAGCCGCTGCGCCCGCGCCCCCGGGCGGAAAGGTCCTCCTGGAACTCGTCGGACTGCGCAAGGAGTTCGGCACCAGGACGGTGAACGTGGCCGTCGACGACGTCTCGCTCGAGGTCCACGAAGGTGAGACGCTCGCCCTGGTCGGCGAGTCCGGCTGCGGCAAGACCACCCTCACCCGGCTGCTGCTCAAGCTCGTCGAACCCACCGCCGGAAGCGTGCGCTTCGACGGACAGGACCTCGCCGCCCTCTCCCCCGCCGGACTGCGTGCCGTACGCCGCCAGATGCAGGTCGTCCTCCAGGACCCGTACTCCAGCATGAACCCGCGGATGCGCATCACCGACATCGTCGCCGAACCGCTGATCACCCACGATCCCGAGGCACGCGGGCGGCGTGCCCGGGCCCGCACCAGGGAACGGGTCGGGGAACTCCTGGAGGCCGTGGGTCTGGACGCCGGCATCCAGGACCGCTACCCGCACGAGTTCTCCGGCGGCCAGCGCCAACGCGTCTCGATCGCACGGGCCCTGGCGCTCCGGCCCCGCCTGCTCGTGCTCGACGAGCCCACCAGCGCACTGGATGTCTCCGTGCAGGCCACCGTCCTCGACCTGCTGGCGGATCTCCAGAGCCGGCTGGGCCTCACCTATGTGTTCGTCTCGCACAACCTCGCCGTCGTACGGCAAGTGGCCGACCGGGTCGCGGTGATGCGCCGAGGGCGCCTGGTCGAGGTGGGCGAGACGGCCGCGGTACTGCGCACCCCCAAGCACCCCTACACCCGGCAACTGCTCGACGCGGTGCCGGTCCTCGACCCGCGCAGGGGCCGCCGTGCCGCGGACCGCCCGTCCCTGACGAGCGAAGAGAGCCGATGACCGCCCGCGCGCTACAGATGCGAGACGACGAGACCTGCGCCGCCGAGCAGCGCGACATCGTCGACGGCGGCCGTGCCGACGAGCACCCGCGGCTGCTCGGCGCCCGAGAAGGCGATGGCGTCCCGCAGCCTGTCCTCCACCACGGTGCGGAACCGCTCACCGCCCTCGCGCGCCTCGCCGTGCAGGATGAAGAGGCCGGGTGCGAAGAGCTGCTGCACGTTCACCAGCCCCAGAGCGAGGTTGTGCGCGTACTCCTCCACCACCTGCCCGGCGAGCGCGTCCCCGCGGTTCACCAGTGCCTCCAGGGACGTATGGCCCCCGAGCCCCACGGCGCGGGCCCGGGCCCGCAGCCAGCCGGTGGTGGCCACGGTCTTCCAGCAGCCGCGGTTCCCGCAGGTGCACCGCTCGCCGCTGGCCGACACGGTCATATGCGCGCCGCTGCGCCCGCCGGGCGGGGCCATCACCTCGCCGTCGTAGAGGAGCCCCACCCCGAGCACCTCGCCCGTGGAGACCGAGGCGAAGGTGCGCCGTCCACGACCCGCGCCGAACCAGCGGTCGCCGAGCACCTGAAGTCGCGCCCGGTGCTCCACCCGCACGCTCGCCCCGGTGAGCGCGCCGAGCCGCTCCGTGACCGGATAGCCGTGCAGTCCGGGCGCGTCGTTCACTTCCATGATCAGGCCCGTGACGGGGTCCACGAGCCCGGCGGCGGCCACCCCGATCCCCTGGAGTTCATGGCCGGCGAAGACCACCGCCGCCCCGGCCAGCGCCGTGTCGATGTCCGCGGGGGTCGCGGTGGCCGCGTCGTACGACGACTCGGTGCGGTCCAGGATCCGGCCCGCCATGGACAGTACGGCCGCCCTGACCCGACCGGGGACCAGCTCGACGGCCCCCAGCCGCCGCGGCGCCTGGGGAACGGCCGGTTGCGGCGCGGCCTCGGGGACCAGTCGCAACGGAGAACGTTTGTGGGCCATGCGCCGACTCTGCCATGGCCCCGTTTCGGAGAGGTAGCACTGTGAGCCAATCGAGACTGACCGAACTCACCTGGCGAGAGGTGCGCCGGGCCGGCGAGATGGGCATCGCCCTGCTGCCCATCGGTTCGCAGGAGCAGCACGCCTCGCACCTTCCGATGGGCACCGACACCCTCCTGGTCGAGAAGGTGGTGGACCGCGCGCTGGACATGCTCGCCCGGGAGGCCGGGCCCGGCGTGGTGCGGTTGCCGGCGCTGCCCTTCGGGCACAGCCCGCACCACTTGTTCGCTGCGGCCGTCTCGCTCTCCGCGGCGACCTTGGGCGCGGTCCTGGACGACATCCTCGACTCGCTGGTGACCAGCGGATACCGCCGCATCATGGTCGTGAACGGCCATGGCGGCAACGACGAGATCATGCGGCTCGCCGTGAAGCGGTTCGCGCTGCGTTCCCCGGTGACGGTCGCCGCCTGCTCGTACTGGACCCTCACCGCGGGTGAGGACGGAGCGGGGCGGCCGGATGTCACCCCGGGGCATGCCGGATGGTTCGAGACGTCACTCATGCTGGCGGCCCACCCGGACCTGGTGCGGACGCCCGTGCCGGCCCGCGCTCCGGTCGAACCGCCGCCCCTGTTCGACACCCCGCCCTACCCGGGCCTGACCGTGGAACGCCACGGGGAGTGGGAGCGGGTCGGCGGCTCCACGGACGACGCCTGCGATGCCGACGCCGCCCGGGGCGACCGGCTGCTGGAGGACCGGGCACGCGGACTGGCCCGGGCGATCCATGCCTTCGACGCGGCGAGCCGGTCACCCCGATGATGCGAGGAGTAGCAATGAAGATCACTGACGTCGACGTATGGGTGGTCAACCTCCCCCTCGTCAACCCCTTCACCAGCTCGTTCGAGACCAAGACGGGCGAGACGCGCACCGTGGTGCGCATTCGCACCGACGAGGGCGTCGAGGGCTGGGGCGAGACGATGTGGGGCGCGCCGGTCGCCGCGATCGTCCGGTCGATGGCCCCGGACCTGATCGGGACCAGCCCTTTCGCGCTGGAAAGCTTTCACCGCAAGCAGCACATGGTGCCGTTCTTCTACGGCTACCTCGGCTACGCGGCGATCGCCGCCCTCGATGTCGCCTGCTGGGACGCGATGGGCAAGGCCACCGATCAGTCCGTCACCGACCTGCTGGGCGGTGCCGTCCGCGACGAGGTGCCGATCACCGCGCTCATCACCCGCGCCGACGCGCCGGGCGCGCGGGGCCCGGGCCTGCCCGAGGCGATGGCGGAGCACGCGGTACGCGTCGTGGCGGAGGGCGGCTTCGAGGCCGTCAAGCTCAAGGGCACGAAGGACTGCGCGGGCGATGTCGCCATCCTGCGTGCCGTGCGCGAGGCGCTGCCCGAGGTGAACCTGCGTGTCGACCCGAACGCGGCCTGGTCGGTGCCCGACTCGATACGCGCCGGCATAGCCCTGGAGGAACTCGACCTGGAGTATCTGGAGGACCCCTGCGTCGGCATCGAGGGCATGAGCCAGGTGAAGGCGAAGGTGCGCATCCCGCTGTGCACCAACATGTGTGTCGTGCGCTTCGAGGAGTTCGCTCCCGCCATGCGGCTGAACGCCGTCGACGTCATCCACGGTGACGTCTACAAGTGGGGCGGGATCGCGGCGACCAAGGCGCTCGCCGCGCACTGCGAGACCTTCGGCCTGGGCATGAACCTGCACAGTGGAGGCGAGCTCGGCATCGCCACGGCGGCGCACCTGGCCGTCGTCTCCAGCACCCCCGTGCTCTCGCGCGCCATCGACAGCATGTACTACCTGCACGCCGACGACATCATCGAGCCGCTGCACCTGGAGAAGGGCCGACTGAGGGTGCCGACGGGACCGGGGCTTGGCGTGAGCGTGGACGAGGAAAAGCTCCGGCACTACGCCGCGGCCAACGAGCGGGACGGGGACCTGACGGGATGAGCGAGCGGATGAGCAAGCGGGCCGTGCACACGCCCGGGGCCCCTCGCCCCGCGGGTGCCTACTCCCAGGGCGTGGTGGCGGGCGGGTTCCTGTACACGGCGGGCTTCGGCCCGCAGAACCCGGTGACGGGCGAGATTCCGGAAGGCGTCGCGGCACAGACCGCACAGGTACTGCGCAACATCGCCGCCGTGCTCGCCGAACAGGGGCTGACCCTGCGGGACGTGGTGAAGGTGACGACGCATCTGCAGCACCTGAAGCGGGACTTCGCCGCGTACGACGCCGCCTACCGCGAGTTCTTCAGCGAGCCCTGTCCGGTGCGCACCACCGTCGGCTCTGATCTGATGGACATCCTGGTGGAGATCGATGTGGTGGCTGTCCTACCGGGCACGGACGGGGCGTTCCGATGAATCGTCTATCCGTTCCGGATAATGGAACGGCGATGGGTTAGGCTGAGCGACATGCCGAAGCCGGTCAATACCCCCGCGAGCCACCGCGAGGAGCCGCGTGCCGCCGCAAAGGGCCCTGTGGACAAGGCACTCGAGGTGCTGGACGCACTGGTCCAGCCCGACGCCCCGCACCGCCTGGCCGACCTCGCCGCCCGCACGGGGCTGCCGAAGCCGACCGTCCACCGTCTGTTGCAGACCTTCGCCGACGCCGGATACGCGGTCCCGGGCCCCGGCGGCAACTACCAGGCCGGACCGCGTCTGCTCGGGCTCGCCGCCACGACGATGGCGTCCAGCCGCGAGCTGCGGCTGGCCCGCCCGGTCCTGGACGACCTGCGGCAGCGCACCGGCCACCTGGCCCACTTCTCGGTACGGGACGGCGCCGTGGCGGTGCATGTGACGCACTCGGAGCCGTCGTCCGCGTACCACATGGCGCCGGCCGCGGGCGGCGAAGTCCCGCTGTACTGCTCGGCGGTGGGATGGGCGATGCTGTCGGCCCTTCCGTCGCCCATGGCGGCGGAGCTGCTGGGCAGCGCGCCCCTCCCGGCCCGTACGCCGCGGACGGCGACGGACCCGGAGGCCGTGCTCGCGGCTCTGCCCGCCGTGCGCGAACAGGGCTATGCGGTCGACGACGAATACGCGGAGCAGGACGTCCGCGCCATCGCGGCCCCGGTGCTGGGGCCTGGCGGCCAGGTCGCCGGCGCGGTCGGCATCGTCGGGCTGACGTTCATGCTGGACGAGGGGAGCGTGGCGATGCTGGGGCCGATGGTGCGCGCCGCAGCCGGCACGGTGTCGGCGGCGCTGCGCGGCGGCGCGGGAACGCTGGGGATCGTGCGGGGGCTGGAGTGAGCAGGGCGGCGGGCGGTCGGACCACCTTGAGGGCGGACCGGACGGGAACAGCCGGACCGCGCCCGTCAGACGAACCGGCGCCGCTCGATGGACTCCTGGCAGCCGGCCGCCGGACCGGGATCTACTCCGCGGCCGCCTGGTCGGTCGGCACCGCGGCCGGGCGGACGGTCCACGGGCACCTGGGCACCCGCAGTTGGGGCGGGGCGGAGCTGAACGGCACCGAACTGTGGGACCTGGCCTCGGTGACGAAGCCGATCGTGGGCCTGGCCGCGCTGCGGCTGGCGGAGGCGGGAGCGCTGCGCCTCGACGACACGGTCGGCGCGTACCTGCCGGAGTACCGCGGCGTGCCCGGCAAGGCGGACATCACCCTCACCCAGCTCCTCGCCCACACCTCCGGACTGCCCGGCGGTACCCCCCTGTGGCGCGCGCACTCCGACCGGGACGGGCTGCTCGCCGCCCTCCGCGAGCTGCCGCTGCGCGGCGCGCCGGGCACGGTGGTGGAGTACTCCTCCGCGGGCTTCATCCTGCTCGGCCTGATCCTCGAACGGGCCACCGCCACCGGCCTGGACGAGCTGGTGGCGCAGCAGGTGTGCGCGCCCCTCGGCATGCGCGAGACGGTGTTCGTGCCCGGCCCGGCCGCCCGCGAGCGCGCGGTCTCCACCGAGCTGTGCACCTGGCGCGGCCGTCTGGTGACCGGCCAGGTGCACGACGAGAACGCGGTGGTGCTCGGCGGGGTCTGCGGCCACGCCGGCCTGTTCGCGTCGCTGGCCGACGTGGACCGGCTGGGCCGGGCGCTCGCGGCGGGCGGCGAGGGTCTGCTGAGCGCGGCCGGCTTCGCTCGTATGACCGCCTGCCATACGGAGGGCCTCCCGCTGCGCCGCTGCCTCGGCTGGCAGGGGCAGGACGCGGTGGGCTCGCCGGTCGGTATGGCGATGGGTCCGTCCTCGTACGGCCACACGGGCTTTACGGGGACGAGTCTGTGGGTGGAGCCGGGGGTGAACGGGGCGGGAGGCCGCTACTACGTCCTGCTCACCAACCGCGTCCACCCCAGCCGCGAGCCCCGCCGCTTCCCGGCGGTCCGCCGCGCCTTCCACCACCACGCGGCGGCCCTCGCCCGCGCAACGGACGCGCTCTGACGCAGGCTCGGGTTTGTTGGATTTTGATAGGTGACAAGGGCGCCATGTTCCCTTGTGGTTCGTTGTGTTGACACGTGTCGTGATGAGTGTGACGGTTGCGGAGCTTGATCCTGGCCTGGATGTGCACTGTTCGTTCTTCAACGGAAGTGAGACTCATGAGCTCAGGAATACGGCGCCGCAGCCTTCTGTCCGCGGCCGCTCTGGGAAGCACAGCCGCTTCACTCGGTCTCTCCGTCCCGGCGTCGGCACAGCCGGTCCTCGGCGCCGAACCGTCCGCGGCCGCACTGCCCGCCGAGGACGGGTACGACCTGTGGCTGCGCTACCGGCGGGTGGAGGATCCCGGTCAGCTCAAGGGGTACCGGGCCGCGTTGAGGACCCTGGTCTGGCAGGGAGGCGGCCCGCTCCAGCAGTCGGCGGTGGAGGAGTTGGCCCGCGGGCTCACCGGGCTGCTCGGTACCCGGGTGGCGCCACGCACCAGCGCCCCCTCCCACGCGTCACTCGTGGTCGGCACCCCGACGGGTTCCTCCCTGATCCGAGAACTCGTCCCCGCGGCCGACCTGGCCGAGCTCGGCGACGAGGGCTACGTCGTCCGCCGCGTCGCCCGGCGCGGCAAACACTTCACCGTGGTGGCGGCCCACGCCGACCGCGGTGTGCTCTACGGTGCGTTCCACCTGCTGCGGCTCGTACAGACCCGACAGCCGCTGGAGCACGTCGACCTCACGGAGCGCCCGGCCACCCCGCTGCGCATGGCCAACCACTGGGACAACGACGACGGTTCGATCGAGCGCGGCTATGCGGGCCGGTCCTTCTTCGACTGGGAGAAGCTGCCACAGCTCGACACCCGGTACACGGACTACGCACGGGTCCTGGCCTCGCTCGGCATCAACGGCGCCGTGATCAACAATGTCAACACGCCGGCGGACTACCTCGCCGAGCCGTTCCTGACCAAGCTGGCCGCCCTGGCCGGGGTACTGCGCCGCTACGGCGTGGCGCTGTACGTCACGGCGAACTTCGCCGCCCCCATCGACCTGGGCGGACTGGACACCGCCGACCCCTTCGACCCGGGGGTGCGCGGCTGGTGGACGAAGAAGGCCGAGGAGATCTACGGCAAGATCGAGGACTTCGGTGGCTTCCTGGTGAAGGCCAACTCCGAGGGCCGCCCCGGGCCGTTGGACTACGGACGCACCCACGCCGACGGGGCCAATCTGCTGGCGGGCGCGCTGAGGCCGTACGGCGGGATCGTGATGTGGCGGGCGTTCGTGCACGACAGTGACGAGAGGTGGGACCGGCAGGCCTACCTCGACTTCACACCGCTGGACGGGAAGTTCGCGGACAACGCCGTTGTGCAGATCAAGAACGGGCCGATCGACTTCCAGGTCCGCGAGCCCGCCCACCCGCTCTTCGGCTCGCTGCCGCATACCAACTCGATGATCGAACTCCAGGTGACACAGGAGTACACGGGGCACGCCACCCATCTGTGCTATCTGGTTCCGCAGTGGAAGGAAGTCCTGGACTTCGACACGCTCAAGGCCGGCGAGGGCAGCACCGTGGCCCGTGTCGTGACCGGCCGGGTGCACTCCTACACGCACTTCGGATTCGCCGGGGTGATGAACTTCGGCGATGCCAGGAACTGGACCGGCTCACATCTGGCCGCCGCCAACACCCACGGCTACGGACGGCTGGCCTGGAACCCGGACCTGTCCGCGCAGGACCTGGCCGCCGAGTGGATCCGGATGACCTTCGGCAACGACCCGCAGGTCATCGAGACGGTCTCCGCCCTGCTTCTGGACTCCTGGCGCACCTACGAGGACTACACCTCGCCGCTGGGCACGGGATACCTCACCCATCCGCCGGACGCCTCGGTGGCCGGGCACTTCGACCCCAGCCCGACGACGACCACTCAGTTCCACAAGTCGGACCGCGCGGGCATCGGCTACGACCGCACCGCCGCCACCGGCAACGGCTACACCGAGCTGTACGCGCCGACGACACGGGACGTCTACGAGTCGCTGGAAAATTGCCCCGAGGAGCTGCTCCTCTTCCTCCACCATGTCCCGTACACCCACCGGCTGGAGCGCGGCACGACCGTGATCCAGCACATCTACGACACGCACTTCTCCGGCGCGGCCCGGGTGGCGGACATGCGCACGGACTGGGAGGGGCTGCGCCGCCGTGTCGACCACCGGCGGTTCGCCGATGTGCACCGCCAGTTCGGGGAGCAGATCACCGAGGCCGCCCGGTGGCGGGACACCCTGGTCGCCTACTGGTTCGACCTGAGCCGGATCCGCGACGAGCGCCGCGCCTGGCTCCAGGCGATCGTCGCCCCGGCCGACACCGTGCTGCTGGGCGGAGAGCGCAACGGGCTTCCAGTGCAGGTCCTCAACGCGACGGGCTCCGGGCTGCGCACGGTGACCACACTGGATGTACCCGAGGGCTGGCGGTCCGAGGATGCGGCCGCTTACGTGGCCTCGCGGGAGGGCGAGACGGTGAAGATGCCCGTCGTGCCGCCGCCGACGCCCGCGCTCGCCACCCTGCACGCGCGCCCGAGGTCGGGCGCGGTGCCGGTCCTCGACGCCTCGCTGCGCAGCCTGGCCAAGGCCGTCGTCGTCCCACCCGCCGCGCGATGCGTACACGCGCTGGACGCCGGGCCCGACTCGGCGCCGCTTCTGAAGGACTACACCCGGCTCTCACCGTCGAGCGGCTGGCACGAGGGCGCCGGCTTCGGCTGGGTCGGCAACACGCCCGACGCCACGGACACCGGACTGTTCGATGTCGTCCGCCGGGACTACGTACGCGACAGCGCCCCGACCGTGCTGCGGCTGAGGCTGCCCGCCGGACCCTGCACCGCGCATCTGCTCACCGGCGACCCCAACACCCTCAACAGGTCGCTCATCGTCCGGGTGGACGGGATCGAGAAGGCCCGGAGCGAGCAGCTCGACGGCCGGGAGTTCACCTGGCTCCGGATCCCGCTGGACGGCGGATCCTCCGGACGCGAGGTGGACCTGGAGCTGTCCGCGAAGGAGGACGAGACCTGGCATCTCAGCGCCTGCGTGGTCGTGGCGGACGACCAGCGGCGGGCCTAGCCTCGCTGCTCACCAGGGCCCGTCGGCTTGCTGACGGGCCCTTGAGCGAGTGTGGGTGGCCCCTCGGGCCGACCGGCGGCCAGGCCGTCCTGGCCCGAGGTGGTGGCCACCTTCTTCGCGATGGCCCGCAGGAGGTCATGGCGGATCATGCCGCTGCCCGCCCGCACGAAGCCCCAGTACAGGGCGGAAGCGCGGCGGGTGGCTGGGGCGGTGTTCAGCACCCGGGTCTCCGTGGACAGCCACATGCCGTCGCCCTGGGGTGAGCCGGACGTTCATCACCACCTTGGACCAGCCCGCCTCGTCGAAGTGTGCGAACGCCTCCGGATCGCCGCGTTCGACGTCCGGGCGGGGGCGCAGCGCGTGTAGCGGGCGGTGTCGCCGAGCACCCCCTCATGGGGCGGGTCGGCGGCCATCTCCCGGGGTGCCAACGACTCCAGGACCCGCAGGTCCATGCCCTGGTGGGCGCCGGTGTCGACACCGCTCACCCAGGTCTTGGGGCCGCCGCGCACCCGCATCAGGCCGAAGTCGATGGCGAGGTCGCCGACCCGCCAATCCATGAGTTCCTGCCAGACCCGCTCCGGCGGGCGACGATCCGGCGGCTGTGGTGTTCACGGTTGTCGAAGGTTCCACGTACGACAGTGCCGAGAGCGAGATGCTGCGCAGCCCGTGCCTGTGGAAGAAGAGCCCTTCGAGCACGGTGATGGCGATGAGCAGTCGGGGCGGGCGCATCTGGCCCATCATGCACCCGCCGAAGCTCTCCAGATGGGGCTCGACGCCCCGGTCCCGCAGCTCCGCGAACCGCTCGCAGGAGCATGCCAGCTCGCGGTGGCCTCCCGCAGCGGGACCCGGCTGCAGGGCAGGCAGTACGGGACGGGCCCGCCCTCGAGGCCACAACGCTCCCGGCCCCGCTCGCGGTTGACCGGCTCCCGCGCATCACGGTTGGCGGGCGCCTTACTCGTGCGGACGACGTTGATCGGCGAGGCCGCCGGACCACGGATACATCGCGCGCGGCTGCTTCGAAACGGCGTAGACGGTGCGTTGGGGGCGCGGGTGCGCCATGCAATGACCCGTTCGGACTCCGCGCGCCCTGCCGGTGGCCACGAGCCACGGCAATGATGAGCGGACCGCACGTGATCCACGACTCCGCACACCTGCCCTGTGGCGGGTGGACATGCGGTGGAAGGAATGTACGTTGTTGCTTCTCATCTCCCCGGACAGCGTCGATGAGGCCCTCGACTGCGCGAAGGCGGCGGAGCACCTCGACATCGTCGATGTCAAGAAGCCCGACGAGGGCTCGCTCGGTGCGAACTTCCCGTGGATCATCAGGGAGATCCGCGACGCGGTCCCGGCCGACAAGCCGGTGTCCGCCACCGTGGGAGACGTGCCGTACAAGCCCGGCACGGTGGCCCAGGCGGCGCTCGGTGCCGCCGTCTCCGGAGCCACATACATCAAGGTCGGCCTCTATGGATGCACGACGCCCGACCAGGCCATCGATGTCATGCGCGGGGTCGTCCGGGCGGTGAAGGACTACCGGCCGGACGCTTTCGTCGTCGCCTCGGGCTACGCCGACGCCCACCGGATCGGCTGTGTCAACCCGCTCGCGCTGCCCGACATCGCCCGCCGCTCCGGTTCCGACGCGGCCATGCTCGACACCGCGATCAAGGACGGGACACGGCTGTTCGACCACGTTCCGCCGGACGTCTGCGCGGAGTTCGTCCGACTGGCCCATGAGGCCGATCTGCTCGCCGCCCTCGCGGGGAGCGTCAAGGCAGCAGACCTCGGCGAACTGACCCGCATCGGCGCCGACATCGTGGGGGTGCGCGGAGCGGTCTGCGAGGGAGGCGACCGCAACACCGGAAGGATTCAGCCGGAGCTGGTGGCCGCCTTCCGGGCGGAGATGGACCGGCACGCCCGGGAGTACGCGGCCACCGTCGCCACCGCGAGCTGACCGCGGGCATGCCGACACATCAGCCCCGTCGTACCCCGGGGCCCATCGGCGAGCGCTTCGCCGTCCTCGATCCGGCGACGGGCGTGGCCTTCGACGAGGCTCCCGACCAGCGGCCGGAGGAGTTGGACGCCATCGTCGGCCGGGCCCACGATGCCTGGCGCGACTGGCGGGCCGACCCCGTCGCCCGCACCACCGCGCTGTTCGCGGCGGCCGACGCCGTGGAGGCGGCCGGGGCCGACCTCGCTCCCCTGCTCACCCGTGAACAGGGCAAACCCCTGGCCGAGTCGTACGCGGAGATCGCCCGCGCGGCGGCCCGCCTGCGCTACTTCGCCGAACTGGACCCGGTGCCCGAGCCGATCACAGACGGTCGGGCGGTACGCACCGAGATCCGCTGGCGACCGCTCGGACCCATCGCCGCGATCGTCCCGTGGAACTTTCCCCTCCAGCTCGCGTCGGCGAAGTTCGCGCCCGCGCTCGCCGCGGGCAACACGATGGTGCTCAAGCCCTCCCCGTTCACACCCCTCGCCACACGGCTGCTGGGAGCCGTCCTCTCCACCGCCCTCCCCCAGGACGTACTGACGATCGTCACCGGTCGCGAGCCCCTCGGTGCCCGCCTCGCGTCCCATCCAGGGATCCGCCATGTGACCTTCACCGGTTCGATCGCCACCGGACGGGCCGTCGCCAACGGCGCGGCGGCCTCGCTCGCCCGGGTCACCCTGGAGCTGGGCGGCAACGACGCCGCCATCCTGCTGGAGGACGTGGAGGTGGAGCGGATCGCGGACCGGTTGTTCTGGGCGGCGTTCCGCAACTGCGGGCAGGTCTGCATGGCGGTCAAGCGCGTCTACGCCCCGGCCCGGCTCTACTCCCAGGTGGTCGAGGCCCTCGCGGAGCGCGCGAAGACCGTCGTGGTCGGACCAGGACTCGACCCGGGCTCCCAGCTGGGGCCGGTCGGCAACGCCCCCCAGCTGGCCCGGGTCGAGCGCTGTACGGCCCAGGCCCTGGCGGACGGTGCCAGGGCCGCGGCCGGTGGTCACCGGCTGGAGGGACCGGGTTACTTCTTCGCGCCGACGATCCTGGCCGACGTCCCGTCCGGCAGCCCGGTGGTGACCGAGGAGCAGTTCGGCCCGGTCCTGCCGGTGCTGCCGTACCGGCGCCTGGACGAAGCCGTCGAGGCGGCCAACGACACCGGCTTCGGACTGGGCGGCTCGGTATGGGGGGCCGACCTCGACCGGGCCGAGGCGGTGGCCGGCCGGCTGGAGTGCGGGACGGCGTGGATCAACCACCACGCCGAACTGTCCCTCGCCCAGCCCTTCGCCGGCGTCAAGGACAGCGGTGTCGGCGTCGCGGGCGGGCCGTGGGGGCTCTACGGAAACCTCAGGCCGTTCGTCGTGCACCGTCCGGAGGAGGCGTGACGAAAAGGTTCGGTGCGGCTGTACTGCGCTCGTACGAGAGCCGCTTCGCCGTCGAGGAGGTGACCCTGGACGCCGGGCCGGCCGACGGCGAGATCCTGGTCCAGATCGCGGGCTGCGGGATGTGCCGCACCGATCTCGCGGTCCGGCGTTCGGCGGGCCGCTCACCGCTGCCGGCGGTGCTCGGCCATGAAGGGGCCGGGGTCGTGGTGGAGACGGGCGGCCCGGACACCGGCCTCGGCGTCGGCGACCATGTCGTGCTGAGCTTCGACTCCTGCGGACACTGCCGGAGCTGTCTGGGCGCGGCCCCCGCCTACTGTGACTCCTTCGCCTCGCTCAACCTCTTCGGAGGGCGTAAGGAGAACGCGGCACGGTTCACCGACGCGGCCGGAGTCGCCTTGGCTCCCCAGTGGTTCGGCCAGTCCTCGTTCGCCGAGTACGCGATGGTCCCGGCTCGCAATGCCGTCCGGGTCGATTCCTCGCTGCCCATCGAACTGCTCGGACCGCTCGGCTGCGGCTTCCTCACCGGCGCCGGAGCGGTCTTCACCTCCTTCGGTGCCGGCCCCGGCGACACCATCGCGGTCTTCGGCGCGGGAGCGGTGGGCCTGGCCGCGGTGATGGCGGCCACCGCCGCCGGGGCGGTGACCGTGGCCGTCGACCGGCACCCCGAACGGCTGGCCCTCGCCGGACGGCTCGGCGCGCTCCCGCTGCACGCCGCATCGGCCGGCCTGACCGAGCGCATTCGGCAACTGACCGACGGTGGCGCGCAGTACGCGCTGGACACCACGGGCTCCGCCCAGCTGATCAACGACGCGCTCCGGGCCCTGCGCCCGACCGGCCACCTCGGCCTGGTGGCACGGCTCCACGCCGCACTGCCACTCGAACCGGGCACGCTGGACCGGGGCCGGAGGATCTCCCACATCTGCGAAGGGGACGCGGTGCCGGGACTGCTGATTCCGCGGCTGACCGGGCTGTGGCAGGCCGGGCGGTTCCCCTTCGACCAGCTGATCCGTACCTATCCGCTCGCCGACATCAACGAGGCCGAACGCGACTGCGACGCGGGCCGCGTGGTCAAACCCGTCCTGATTCCGGCTGGGACGGGCCGATGAGCGTGGCGTTTAATGCCACTGCCCACCCGATCGACCGCCACATCATTCGTACTTCGTATTCCCCGCTGTTCGTAGTCTCTGCTCGCACCAAGGGAGGACACATGGTCGGCACAGCGCATCGAAGCGCCGGTGTGGAAGGCGTGGAAGGGGGTGTGGGCCTGACCGCTCTCATGGTCGCCGCGGCACGGGCGATCGAGACCCACCGCCACGACAGCCTGGCACGGGACGTCTTCGCGGAGCACTTCGTGCTCGCCGCACCGGCGTCCGCGGGCTGGCCGGTCCGCATGCAACAGGTTCCGGCCGGAGACGCGGATCCGCTGTGGGGGCGATTCGCGCGCTACTTCGGTCTGCGGACGAGGGTCCTCGACGACTTTCTCCTCCGGTCGGTACAGGCGGGGGGCGCCCGCCAAGTGGTCCTGCTCGGGGCGGGGTTGGATACGCGGGCGTTCCGGCTCGATTGGCCTTCCGGCTGTGTCATCTTCGAGATCGACAGGGAAGGCGTGCTGGCCTTCAAGCACCAGGTGCTCGACGGGCTGTCGGCCACCCCGAAGGCGGCGCGCGTGCCGATCCCGATCGATCTGCGCGCCGACTGGGTCGGAGCGCTGACCGACGCCGGCTTCGACCGGGCCGCACCGAGCGTCTGGCTGGCCGAGGGGTTGCTGTTCTACCTGCCAGGCGCCTCCGAGAGGTACCTCATCGACACGGTGGACCTGCTGAGCACGGGGGGCAGCGCCCTGGCGTTCGAGGTCAAGCTCGAGAGGGACTTGCTGGCATACCGCGACAGCCCGCTCTACACCTCCACAAAAAACCAGATCGGCATCGACCTGCTCAACCTGTTCGATGGCGAACCGCGGCCCGATTCCGCGGGTGATCTGGCGGGCAAGGGCTGGTCCACCTCGGTCCACACCCCCTTCGACTTCACCCGCCGGCACGGGCGCGGCCCGCTGCCCGAGCAGAACGACGCGCTGGAGGGCAACCGGTGGGTGTTCGCGAACAAGCCCCGGCCGTAACACCGCCGTCAGACGGCCGACGGCCCCGCCACGCCCGCGGTCACGCGACCAGGCGCAGCCAGGCCGCCGCGAGTGCGGCGTGACCGGCCGGCGTCGGGTGCACGCCGTCCGCGGCCCAGTACTCCGGCCCGGTCGTCGCGGCGAGCTCGGCGAACATGCTGTCGGCGTCGAGCAGCTGCGCGCCGTATTCGAGGGCGAGCTTGCGCACGACCTGGATCTTCGGGTCCAGGTCGGTGCGCCATTCCTTGCGCTCTTCCTCCCCGATGCGCACGACACCGCCACCGGCCTCCACGATGCCGTGGATCGGCAGGAGGAACGGCTCGATGAGGATCAGCTTCGTGCCCGCCTCGGCGAGGGGCACGAGCAGGCGGTCATAACCCGCTTCGAACTCCTCCACGGGGATCACGTACCCCTTCGGGTCCAGCGTGTGCCAGCCCATGTCGTTGACCCCGACGAGGATCGACACCACGTCCGGGCGCGCGTCGAGTACGTCTGTCTGCCAGCGGGCTTCGAGGTCCATCACCTTGTTGCCCCCGATCCCGGTGTTCAGCCAGGTCACGGGCCGGTCCGGGTGCCGCAGTCCCCACTCGCCCGCGACGCGCAGCGGGTAGCCGAACCCGAGACCGTCTTCGCTCTCCAGCCGTTGGCAGTCGGTGATCGAATCGCCGGTGAACATCACGGTGCTTCCCGGTCGGACAGTGATCGTCATGTGCGCTCCTTGAACTCGGGTGAGGAGAGGAAACCGGATGAGAACGCTGATATCGCGGCGATATGAGCATCCGGCAGGACCTCTCGAAAGGTGTCGGACCTCACCGACATCGGACCGACAGCCCCCGATATGCCGCCGACACCAAGGCTCCGCCGCCCCCGCGGAGGGCAGCCTCGCGCACTTCGGCGACCACCGCCCGGCCAGCACGGCCCTCGGCGTCACCGAACCGACCCTCCCCGGCCAGGTCATCGAGATCAGCTTCATCGCCGACACGGAGCGCCCGCCTGAGCTTGTCGCCATTCCGGCATCAAGGAGATCGCGGCGCGCAGGACGCGGCGTGCGGCCGCCGGGCGGAGCCGGGCGGTGGCATCCGGTCCGCGCCACGGCGCCGCCGAAGGGCCGTCAGGCGTTGACGACCTTCCGGAGTTTGCGTATGAGCTTGACGACGGCCCAGACGATGAGACCTCCCAGGAGGAGCAGGAACAGGATCGCCTGCCACAGGGGCATCTTCTTCTTTCCGGTGGACGAGTGGCCGCCGTTGCTGCGGGAGGAGTAACCGCTGCCGTTCGACTTCTTGTTGCCGCCGACCTTGCTGACCCCGCCGCCGCTGGTGCCACCGCCTCGCTTCGACGACAGCGCGACGTACGAGACGGAGTCACGCGTCGGCGCCGCGTGGGCCGCGGCGGGTGTCGCCCCGAGCAGGGCGCCGATCAGGAGGAGTGTGGTGGCCAAACGCATGAGAGATCCCCGTGATGGTGGGTCGGAAAGTTATGCGCGCCAGGGCGCAGCGTTGCACCCTAGGGCATGGATCTGTGCTGTCGAAACTCGTGCACCTTCCGACTGGGCAGCGACGGCCCGGTGGCTCCCGAACCGCTGTCGCATCGAGTCAGCCGAGGCTGACGAGCGTCTTTCCAGTCGTTCGGCCGGCGATCATCTCCGTCAGCGCGTGCGGAGCCGACTCCAAGCCCGCGAACACGGCCAGTCATCTGGCGTCGCATGGGCACAGGTCTGCACGGCTCCGCCGTGGAGACGGCATCACGAACGGGCCCTCAGCCCGTCCAGCGTGAGGTCGAGCAGGCGTTCAGCCCGTTCCCGGTGTTCGGGCATGGCCGAGGTGACGGCGATGCCTTCGAGGGCGGCGCCCATGTCGGTCGGGCTGATGTCGGTGCGGATCGCCCCGGCGGCTATGCACGCGTCCATCAGGGCCGTGACGGCAGCCTGGATCATGTCCCGGCTGTGGCCGTAGGGGCTGCTTCCCGCGGCGGCGATGGCACGCAAGGCGTCGGCCATGCCGAATTTCGCGGTGACGTAGTCCAGGAAGAGGCGCGTCCAAGCGCGCAGGGCTTCGTAGGGCGGCTTCTCCTCGAGCAGATCGGGGACGGCGTCGCACAGCTGAGCCACCTCGTTGCGGTAGACCGCCTCGATCAGAGCCTCACGGGTGGGGAAGTTTCGGTACAGCGTCGCGCTGCCCACGCCCGCCTCCTTGGCGATGCGCTCCAGATGCGTGTCCAGCCCCTCCTCGGCGAACACGCGCACCGCGGCCGCGAGAATCCTGTCTCTGTTACGCCGCGCGTCAGCTCGCAACGGGCGTTGTGCACTGCCGGCCATCAGCGGTCGCCATTCCCTCTCCGGTCCCCTTCACTTGCTAAACGGAGGGGCGCCCACTTAGCCTCTCGTCACGTAAGTGGGGACGCCCCCAATTCCACTGTAGGCCATGGCCCTGGTCCGGCCTGTGCACATCCCCCTTGGAAGGACGTTGATCATGTCAGGTGTCGAAGGCAAGGTCGTAGCGATCACCGGTGCCAGCAGCGGCATCGGAGCGGCGACGGCGGCCTACCTCGCCGAGAGGGGCGCCCGGCTCGTGCTCGGGGCCCGACGGGAAGACCGGTTGCACGCGGTCGTGGACCAGATCACGGCGCAGGGCGGCTCGGCCGTCGGGACGGTCATCGACGTGACGCGCCGCGAAGACCTCCAGCGCCTGACGGACACGGCGGTCGACCGGTTCGGCCAGCTCGATGTCCTGGTCTCCAACGCCGGCACGATGGCGGTGTCACCATTCGACGAGCTGCGCCAGGACGACTGGGACGCGATGGTCGCGACGCACATCACCGGCCTGCTGAACGGTATCGGAGCGGCGCTTCCCCTCTTCAGGCGGCAGCGCTCCGGCCAGTTCGTCAACATCGCCTCCACCGCGGCCTACGTCGTGAAATCCCCGCAGGCCGTCTACGCGGCCACCAAGACGGCGGTGAAGGTGCTGACCGAGGGACTGCGCCAGGAGTCGGGACCCGACCTGCGGGTCACCCTGGTCTCGCCCGGGTTTACCAACACCGAGGGTGTGGGCAAGGGGGCGAGTCCCGAGGCAGCGGCGGCGGCAGCCCGACAGCGCGACGAGATGGCCATCCCACCCTCCGCCATCGCGTCCGCCATCGGTTACGCCATCGAGCAGCCCGCCGGCATCGACATCAGCGAAATCGTCGTCCGGCCCACCGCGCAAGCCTGACAGCCAACGTTTCCGGCCGGGCGGGCCGACGGGAAGTCACGCTGGAGTGTGCCGTGGGCACCGGACGCATCGCCTCGCCGTTGCGGGCGGTTGGCGTACGCGCAGCCTCACGCAGCGAGCGTCTGTGCCGCCGCCACCGCGGGCAGGGTCGCCACCGGGACGCGTACCGGCGCGACCGGGTCATAGGCGGGCCAGACGCGGTACGTGGTCTTGCCCGGGTCCACAAGGGGATCACCGAGGGTGATCCGCCCCTGGGAGTACAGCCTGTCGCATACGGGGGTGGGCAGAGCGACGTAGCAGCCTCCCCTGTCGGCGATGTGGTCGTACGGCTGCCAGTAGCCGTACCGGCGCCGTCCACGTGCATGCACGGTGAGAAACACCGGAGTACGCGAGTCGGACATGACGCGGAGAACGCCGGCGTCGGCAGCAGCCTCGAACGGGGCATCGGAACGGGAGCGGGACTGGTAGAGGGCGGGGGACACCATGGCTGCCTTCCGAGGGCCGGGACTCACGATCAGCTACCCCAATTAAAGCAGCTATTCGATCTTGATTACAGAACTTCCGCTGGAACAACCGGACTTGAGATGAGAGGGGGAGTGAGAGGGGGCCGAGAGGGAACGTGAGCACCCCCGCGGTGCTCGCTCCCGCCCTGCCCCCGGGCCGCCGCCGCCTCACTGCCCGAACGGTGTCAGCTGCCTGTGGACCGGACGGTGCCCATGACCTTCTCGATCTCGGCGGCTGTCAGCGCGTTCGGAACCCCTTGGTCCGCGTAGATCACCCAGCCGTGCATGGTGCCGTCGGGGAGCTTCTGCGCGATGCTGCGCACGATCGCCTTCGACGGGACGCATGAGCTCGGCCGGTTGGTGACGGTGACCTGGGCGGTCGCGGTGTAGCCGTCGATACCCCCCTGCTTCCACGGCTTGGCCTCGCTGACCTTGATCTTGGGCTTGTGGTCCGGACCCCCGTACGCGGCGAAGCCCCAGTTGCCCGCCCAGTTACGAGCGTTCTCCTGGAGGGTGCCGTCCTTGCCGCCCCCTGTGGTGCCGACGGTGGCGAGCTGGCCCTTGCCCGCCTCACCGATGGCCTTGGGATTGGGACTCGAGGCGCAGCCGCCCTCACGGTAGCTGGCGGCCGAGGTCATGACGACGATCGGCTGGCCGTTCTTGTCCGTGTAGGAGAGGGCCGTGTTCTCATCGAAGACCCTCCACTTCTTGGCCTTGGCCGGCACGTCATAGCGGAAGTGGTGCTTCTGCGCGGTCTGCGTCTGCCATCCCGCGACCGACGGCTGATCGCCCGCAGGGCTCGACGGGGCAGCGGACTGGGACGACCCCGCCGAGGGCGCCTTCGACTCCGCGGCGCTGGTGTCCTTGTCCGTGGCCTCGCCGGTGTCGTCGTTGCACCCGCTCAAAGCGACGGCCATGCCGATGCCGATGGCCGCGATCAGGGTCTTCTTCGGTCGCCGCGACGGTATACGGGTGGCCTGCTGGTGCTGAGCGATGGGCTCGATGATCTTTGAGTAAGACATGATCGGCACTCTAAGCCAGTCGCGTTGCCGCCCGTTCCCCACGTGGGCGACCCACTGCGAGATGGAACCGGCTCGTGACACATCAGATGAAGCTGATACGCGCGGCTCGGCTCGCGAAGGACCGCTCAGGCCATCGCTCGGCAGGCGCACTCGCTCGAACACCGGTCAGCGGGGGCTGGTCGGGCGATCGGGCAACACGGCCGGGGCGCTGGTCGCGGTCGCCCGGGGGACGCAACTGATGTGGGTGGCGCACCATATCGGTCTCGTCCGCAGGCCACCGGCGGCCCAGGTGGTCACAGCAGCCGGTCCGGCGAGCGGCGGGATACCGGCCGGCACCCGGATGGCGCTGCCGATGGCGGCCGCGTTGACCGCGGCGTTCGCCGCGGGCCGGATGCTGTGGCCGGACCACTGGGCCTGGGTGGTCCTCACGGCGTTCCTCCTCTGCAGCGGTGCGCAAGGCCACGCGGATGTGCTGGTGAAGGGTATGTGGCGAACGATCGGCCCTGCGGCGCTGTGTCAACCTGTTGGTGATCTCACCGCCGCCATCACCTCCGCGCCGGACGCGCTCGCCGACGACCCGAGCCTGGGCCGGCGGCGCGGGGAGGTGGCGGCCCACGCACTCGCCCTACGCCGCGCCATCGGCCGCCGCCCGGCACCGCAGGGCGCCCCCGGAGCCACTCCACCGGCGAGAGCCAGCCCCTCGGGGCCGGAAGCGGCCGTGGCCGTGCGGACTCTCGCCGCGATCGACACCCAACTCGACGTCCCACAAGGGCGTTCGGCATGCCGCCGATCACACCCGCGTCGAATCCGGGCGCGCCCACCCTCGGTTCGAGAAGCGCATCAGCTGACCAGACGCAGTATTGATATCTCAAGTGGCACATGGAGGTTGGATGAATGTGGACAGCTCCATTTACCGGGACGCGACCGAGCTGGCCGAGCTGATCAGGACACGACAGGTGTCGGCGGTCGAGGTGGTGCGGGCGCATCTGGACCGGATCGACGAGGTCGACCCACGGCTCCACGCGATGGTGACAGTGCTCGGCGAGCAGGCGCTCGCCGCGGCGCACGCCGCTGATGAGTCGGTCGCTGCCGGTGGCCCGCTCGGGCCCTTCCACGGTGTGCCGTTCACGGTCAAGGACGCGTTGGACGTCGAGGGCGTCGTGACCACGCGTGGCTCCGTGCTGTTCCGCGACCACGTCGCGGCGGCGGACGCGACCGCGGTGGCGCGGCTTCGGGCAGCCGGTGCCATTCCGCTGGCCAAGACGAACCTGCCCGAGTTCTCCTACTGGACCGAAACCGACAACCTGCTCGTCGGCCGGTGCCGCAACCCCTGGGATGTCCAACGAACACCAGGCGGTTCCAGTGGCGGCGAGTCGGCCGCGATCGCCGCCGGGATGTCACCACTCGGGCTGGGCAGCGATGTCGCCATCTCGGTGCGTGGCCCGGCGCATGACACGGGGATCGTGGCCCTGAAGGCCACCCGGGGAAGAGTTCCGATCACCGGACACTGGCCGGACGTTCCCCGTCGTTACTGGCACGTCGGCCCGATGGCGCGCAGCGTGCGGGACATCGCGACGGCGCTGGGTGTTCTGTCCGGGCCCGACGGCGTGGATGGTGAGGTGCGGCACTCACCGCCCCACGCCGACCCCCCGGAGGAGGTCGCAGGGCTGCGCGTCGGCTGGATGGCCGAGCCCGGATTCGGTCCGGTGGACCGTGATGTGGCGGCCACGGTCTCGGCCGCGGCCGATGCGCTGCGCGAAGCCGGCTGCACGGTCGAACCCGCTCCCCTGGAAGCCCTGGAGGCGGTGGACGGGACCGAACTGAGCGCCGTCCTGTTCGCCGCGGAGACGGGGCCGTTCTTCCGGCGAGCGGCCGCCGGCCGCGAGTCCGAACTGCACACCGTCATGCAACGCACGATCGCCGCTCCGGAGGTGGCGTTGGACGACTACATCGCCGCGCAACAGCGAGTTGAGGCACTCAGTTCGCTGTTCGCCGGATACTTCGAGCGCTGGGACGCGCTGCTGTGCCCCGTGTGCCCCGTACCGGCGCCGCCTCATGCGCAGCGGACGTTCCGTATCGGGGACCGGACCGTACCGGCGAGCGGCATCATGCGCGCCACCGTGCCGTTCAACCTCACCGGTCTGCCCGCGCTGTCGTTGCCGTTCGGCGCCACCGGCGATCAACTGCCGATCGGTGTCCAGCTCGTCTCCCGCTGGTTCGACGAAACGACCGTCCTGCGGCTGGGCGCGGCACTCGAGTCGGTCAGTCCCGTCCGCCACCGCTCCCCCGACCTCGCCAGCCGCTGATCCCTCGCCTGCGCGCGGGCCTCGGCCCCGCCAGGCCGCGCGTCACATCGGCACGATCGTCGCCGCCGGCCATCCCGGCCTGATGGACAGCGTCTTCGTGGCGGGCAGGGCGGTCAAGCGGAACCAGCCGACCCGATGAGGGCAAGCGGGTCGGCCCGAGCCATGCGCCCGGCCGACCCGTTGCCGACTGGTCACCAGCCGCTGATGCGCTGCCAGACGGCTTGGACGGCGGGTGCGTCCGTCGCCGTCCGGCCGCTGTCGATGACGTGGTAGCCGCGGTGTTGTGCGGCTGTGGCGCAGGCGTGGTTGGGCAGGACGCGCAGACGGGTGCCGACGGGCAGGTCGGGCAGGGCGGCGCCGTCGCGGGCGGTGATGGTGCCGTGTTCCTGGCTCGCGGCGCTCATGACCAGGCCGGGGATCAGCTGCCCCGCCAGGTCGGTGACCAGGCCGTACCCCTGGTCCTGCGGCTGGGCCGCCGTGCCGCGGTCGCGGGACATCGCCATCCAGCCGCCGTCGGTGACGATCCAGCCGTACTCGGGACGATGTCCGATGACGGTGACGACGACCGACAGCGCGAGGTCGTCGACCTGGCACACCCCGAGACCGGCCATCACCAGATCGAAGAAGACGTAGTTGCCGGCGCGCAGTTCGGTGACACCGGTGAGGTCCTCGGCGGCGTGTGCGGTGGGCGTCGAGCCGACGCTGACGGTGGCCACGGGCAGCCCGGCGGCGCGCAGGTTCTCGGCGGCGGCGACAGCGGTGTCGCGTTCGTTCTTCGCCGCCAGCCGCTGCTCCTCCGCGGAGTAGGCGAAGTAGGACTCGCCCGCGTGGGTCAGCACACCGTCCAGGCATCCGGCGTCGTGCAGGGTGCGAGCGATGTCGACGAGGGCGGGGGCGTCGGTCTTGAGGCCGCCGCGGTGGCCGGCGCAGTCGATCTCGATCTGCGTGGGAATGCTGATGCCCTCCCGACGGGAGGCCTCCGCGACGAAGGCGGCCTGCTCGGTGCTGTCCAGCAGGACGCGGAGGGTGACACCGCGGCGCAACAGGGCGATCACGCGGGGAAGTTTATGGGGA
This sequence comes from Streptomyces sp. NPDC007875, assembly GCF_042868035.1. NCBI lineage: Bacteria > Bacillati > Actinomycetota > Actinomycetes > Kitasatosporales > Streptomycetaceae > Streptomyces > Streptomyces sp. NPDC007875. The sequence continues at coordinate 114,457 of NZ_JBIADZ010000027.1, forward strand.
GCGATGCCGACGGCGTAGGTGACGTCGGTGTAGCCGCCGTCGGCGAACGCCTCGGCTTCGGCGAGCGTGGAGACGGTGAAGGGGTGGGGCGCGCCGCCGTGCATGAGGGCGGCGACGTCAAGGCTCTTGGCCGTCTTGACATGCGGCCGCAAGGCGACGCCGAGGTGGTCGGCCTTGGCCGCGAGGCGGTCGATGTTGCGCAGCGCCTTGTGTATGTCGACGACCGCGAAGGGGGTGTCGGGGTCGGCGAGTGTCCTGGAGGTGGAGGGGGTGGTGGTCATGGGGTGAGGTCCGTTTTCTCGAGAGTTGTTCCAGGTCTCCCGGATCGCTTGCACGCCGTCGCCGTGGGCATGGCCCGCGTCCCGCGGTCACATCATCAACTAAAATTCCACTTCTAGACAATAGCGCTAGATCGCGCGTCCGGGCGCGCTTCCTCCGTCCGCGCAGCGCGAGAACGAGGCCGGACGAAACGGCCGTCTTGCCCGGTGCATGCCAATAGTGCGAAACTCCGGAAACCGATGCCTGCCCGCGAGCCGTTCGGCGAACCGGGCACGACCCACGCTCAGCCGGCTGATCTCGACAGCAAGCGACAGCAAGGGAGTGGCGTGTTAGGCACACTGAGGTTCAGGCACGTGTCCATGGCGGCGACGGTGGCCGTCCTCGCGCTCCTTCTCCCCGCATGCGGCGGCGACGGCCAACCGGGCGGAAGCGGCCCCGCCGCCTCCGCGTCGCTCGACCCCGAGGCGGATCTGAGCAAGCAGCGGCTCACCGTCTCGAACTGGGACGGCTATATGCCGAAGGACCTGCCCGCCCGGTTCAAGTCGGCCGTCGGCACGCCCATGACCGTCGCCAAGCACAGCACCAACGAGGAGATCGTCGCCAAACTGACCGCCTCCGCCGACAGCGGCATCGACGTGGCGTTCGTATCGGGCCAGTACGCGCAGGCGCTCGCGGCGCAGGGGCTGCTCGAACCCATCCACCACGATCTGGTCCCGCATCTCAAGAACCTGGACCCGCTCGCCGCCCGGCTCGCCCATGACAAGGGCAACGTCATTTCCGTCCCGTACACCTGGGGCACCACCGGGCTCTGCTACCGCAAGGACCTCATCGGCTATACCCCCGACAGCTGGAACGACCTGCTGAAGCCACGCGCCGCGGTCAAGGGCAAGGCCACCATGCTGAAGACCGAACGCTGGCTCTTCCTCCCCGCGCAGAAGGCGCTCGGCTACTCGGTGAACACCACCGACAAGCAACAGCTCGCCCGGGTCAAGGACTTGCTCCTCACCGCGAAGGACGGGCTCCTCGCCTACGACGACACCACCTTCGGCGACCGGCTCACGTCCGGGGAGGCCGTGCTGGCGGAGGCCTGGGACGGCTGGTGCCCGACCGACGACAAGAGGATCGGCTTCGTCGTCCCCAAGGAGGGCAGCGACCTCTGGACCGACACGATGGTCATCCTCAAGTCGTCGAAGAACAAAGAGGCGGCGCACGCCTTCATCGACTACGTCCTCGACGCGAAGGTGCACTCCTGGGTCGCCTCGAACATCTTCTACAAGGTCCCCAACACCGCCGCCATGGCCGAACTCGATCCGGCCCTGCTGAAGAGCTACCCCGCACTCGCCATGCCCCCCAGGCAACTGCTCAAGGGCGAGTCGGTCGTCGACCTCGGGGACGCCGCGACGGCGTACACCCGGATCGTCACGGAAGTCACCGCGGGCTGATGGCCCGACGGGGGAAGGCGGCCGGAGCACCACCCGTGCGAGCCCGTCTCGTCCTGCTCGGCCCTGGCCTGTCCTACCTGGCCGTCCTGCTCCTGCTGCCGCTGGCCCTGCTGATCGGCTATACGGTCTTCCGGCGGGGCCGCTTCGGCGGGATCGCGTACGAGGACGGACGGACCGGCGAGAACTTCGTGCGGATCACCGACCCCCTCTACGCCGGCGTCCTCACCGACTCGCTGCGCATCGCCGCCGTCACCACGCTGCTCGCGCTCCTCCTCGGCTACCCGACCGCGTACGCGATCAGCCGGCTGCCCGGCAGATGGCGCACGGTCGCCCTGGTCCTGGTCGTGCTGCCGTTCTGGACCAACTTCCTGATCCGTACCTACGCCTGGATCGTGCTGCTGTCCAGCCGAGGTGTGGTCAACTCGGCCCTCACCGGCCTCGGGGCGATCGACCGGCCGCTGAAACTCCTCTACACGGAACCCGCCGTCGTCCTCGGACTCCTCTACGCCTATCTCCCGCTGATGGTGCTGCCGCTGTACTCGGCGATCGAGCGGGTCGACCCCCGGCTGCTCGAAGCCTCGGCCGATCTGGGCGCCCGCCCGGCTCGCACGTTCTGGAGCGTGACCCTCCCGCACACCCTGCCCGGCGTGCTGACCGGCTGCGTCTTCGTCTTCGTGCCCAGCCTCGGCAACTTCGTGGTCCCCGAACTGCTGGGCGGCGGGCACACGGTCATGGTCGGCAACCTGATCAGAGACCAGTTCCTCACGGCACGGGACTGGCCGTTCGGCTCGGTGCTCGCCCTCGCCCTCATGGCGTTCCTGGTCCTGCTGCTCATGGCGCAGGCCTGGGCGGGGCGCCGGCTGGGCGGCCGCTGATGCGCCGGGCGACACTCCTCCCGCTGTGGTTGACGTACGCGTTCCTCTACACGCCCGTCGTGGTGCTCGTGGTGATGTCCTTCAACCGCTCGGACAGCCCCTACGAGTGGTCCGGGTTCAGCACCGCCTGGTACGGCACGCTGGCCGGCGACGACGAGGTCCTGCGGGGCCTGGCCAACACGCTGATCGTGGCCGCGGGCGCGACCGCCCTGTCCACCGTCCTCGGCACCCTGCTCGCCGTGGGGCTCGCCCGCCATGCGAGCCGGTCGCGGCTGCTGCCCGCCCTGTCGGTGCTGCCCGCCGTCCTGCCGGACATCGTGCTCGCGATCGGCCTGCTCGCCTTCTACTCGCTCGTCTCGGCCACCCTCGGCCTCCAGTCGGTGCTGCTCGCCCACACCGTCTTCGGCCTCGCCTTCGTCACGGCCGTCGTGCGCACCCGGATCGCCCACGTCGACCCCTCCCTGGAGGAGGCCTCACGCGACCTCGGCGCGGGCGAGGTCGCCACGTTCCTCCGCATCACCCTGCCGACCCTCGCCCCCGGCATCGTGGCGGGCGCGCTGCTGACGTTCACGCTCTCGCTCGACGAGTTCGTCATCGCCTTCTTCACCGCGGGACCGAAGGATCCCACCCTGCCGATCGTCATCTACTCGATGATCAGGTTCGGCGTGACCCCGGAGATCAACGCGCTCGCCACCCTGCTGCTCGCGGTCAGCTTCACCGTGGTGATCGCCGCCCAGCGGGTCAGCCGGCTGACGGAGGCGCTGTGATCCGTATCCATGCCGTGACCCGGCGGTTCGGCGAGGTCACCGCCCTGGACGGGGTGAGCCTGGAGATCGAGGAGGGCGAGTTCTTCGCCCTCCTCGGCCCGAGCGGCTGCGGGAAGACGACCCTGCTGCGCGTCCTCGCCGGCTTCGAGGCCCCGGACAGCGGCACGGTCACCCTGGACGGCCGGGACCTGCTGGGCGTGCCCGCGCACCGGCGGCCGGTCAATCTCATGTTCCAGTCGTACGCGCTGTTCCCGCATATGAACGTGGAGAAGAACATCGCGTACGGGCTGGCGCGGGAAGGGCTCGCCCGCGCGGAGATCGGCGAACGGGTCGCGGCCGTACTCGCCACCGTCGGGCTGACCGCGCAGGCCCGCAGACGGCCGCACCAGCTGTCCGGCGGGCAGCGGCAGCGGGTCGCCCTCGCCCGTGCCATCGTCAAACGCCCCCGTGTGCTGCTGCTCGACGAGCCGCTGTCGGCGCTCGACAAACAGGTCCGCGCCGAGATGCAGCTGGAGCTCAAGCGCCTCCAGCACCAGGTGGGCATCACCTTCCTCGTCGTCACCCACGACCAGGAGGAGGCCATGTCGCTCGCCGACCGGATCGCCGTCCTGGACCGGGGGCGCGTCCAGCAGGTCGACACCCCCGTCGAGCTCTACCGGCACCCTCGGGGCCGGTTCGTCGCTGGCTTCGTCGGCGCCAACAACGTCTTCTCCGGACGGCTGCTGCCCTTTGGCGGACTCGACGTACCCGGCGTCGGTGTTCTGCCCGCCCCGGCCGGTGACACGGCGGGGGTGGTCGGCGTACGCCCGGAGAGCATCCGGCTCGCCGCCGGGAAGGCGGACGCCTCCTTGCACGGCACGGTGTTGGACATCAGTTACTTCGGCGGCTCCTCAAGGATCGCGGTCACGGTCCCCGGTCTGGACCGGCCGGTCCTGCTGACCGTCGCGGGCCCGGCCACGGTGACCTCCGGGGCCCGCGTCGCGCTGTCGTGGGACCCGGAGAGCGCGGTACTGATCGAGACGACGGGAGACACCCCTTGAGCGGACCCCTGACCATCCTCTTCGCGCCGGAGAGCGCGTACGGCCCGACCAACAACTGCGTCGGCATAGGCGACGTACTGCGCCGGCGGGGCCACCGCGTGGTGTTCGCGGCGGAGGCGTCCTGGACGGGCAGGCTCGCCCCGCTCGGCTTCGAGGAGGACCTGGTCGACCTGGCCCCGCCGCCCGAAAAGCCCCAGGAGGCGGGCCAGTTCTGGAAGGACTTCGTACGGGACACCGCCCCCGAGTTCCAAAAGCCCACGATCGAACAGCTGGGCACGTGGGTCAGGCCGGTCTGGGAGGAACTGATCACCGGCGCCCGGTACTGCGAACCCCAGCTCAAGAGAATCGTCGACCGGGTCCGGCCGGACGTGATCGTCGAGGACAACGTCGTCTGTTTCCCCGCGCTGACCACGGCGGAGGTGCCCTTCGTGCGGATCGTCTCCTGCAACCCGCTGGAAGTGAAGGGCGAACACGTTCCCCCGCCCTTCTCCGGGTACCCGGCCGGTGACCGCGCGGGCTGGGCCGAGTTCCGCGCCGAGTACGACCGCACGCACCGCGAGCTCTGGGCCGAGTTCAACGCCTGGGTCGTGGACCAGGGCGCGAGGCCGCTGCCCGACCTGGAGTTCATCCACGACGGCGAGCTGAACCTGTACGTGTACCCGGAGATCGCCGACTACACCGAAGCCCGCCCACTGGGCGCTGCCTGGCATCGGCTGGACTCCTCGGTCCGCGAGACCGACGAGGAGTTCACCCTGCCGCCGGAGTGGGCCGAACGGCCTGAGGGCAGCGCACTGATCTACTTCAGCCTGGGCTCCCTCGGCTCCGCCGACGTCGGCCTCATGCGCCGGATCATCGCCTCCCTGGCCCGCACCCCGCACCGCTACATCGTCTCCAAGGGGCCGCTGCACGACGAGATCGAGCTGCCTCCCACCATGTGGGGCGCCGAGTTCCTCCCGCAGACGCGGATTCTCCCGCTCGTCGACCTCGTCATCACCCACGGTGGCAACAACACGACCACCGAGAGCCTCCACTTCGGCAAGCCCATGATCGTGCTCCCACTGTTCTGGGACCAGTACGACAACGCACAGCGGATCGCCGAACTCGGCTACGGCGTCCGCCTCGACCCGTACCGCTTCACCGACTCTCAACTGCACGGCACCCTCGCGGAGTTGCTCGGCGACACCCGCCTGCGGCACAGGCTGACGGAAGCCTCCAGGACCATCCGGGCCCGCGACGGGCTGCGCACCGCCGCCGACCTCATCGAGCGGCGCGGCCACGAAAGGCAGGGAACTTGACTTTCTCCCCCTCCTGAAGGAGGGGATTCCTACGGCTCGCGCCGTGGAGGTTCCTGCTTCATCGCCGACCGCCCGCCCGGAGAACTCCGTTGAGGTCTTACACCGGCTCCACAGGCCGACACCGCCAGCCCGGCGGCCAAAATGTTCCACGCCGCGTTCACGTCACGGTCGTGGGTGACGCCACAACTGCCGCAGGTCCAGGTGCGGACGCTGAGCGGCATCTTGTCCTGCAGGGTTCCGCAGTGCGAGCAGAGCTTGGAGGAAGGGAACCAGTGGTCGACCGCGATCACCTCGCGGCCGTACCACCGGGCCTTGTACTCCAGCATGCTCCGCAACTCAGACCAGGCCACGTCCGAGATGGTCCGGGCCAGCCTGCCGTTCTTGAGCAGGTTCCGAACGGTGAGGTCCTCGATCACGATCGTTTGGTTGTCACGAACGAGCCGAGTAGTGATCTTACGCAACGTGTCGCGCCGCCGGTCGGCGATCCGGGCGTGAACGCGGGCGACCCTCCGGCGAGCCTTGGCCCGGTTGGCCCCCTCCCAGGAACCGGAACGCGCTGGTGGTGTACTCCGCCGACCTGCGGGACTTGCCCAAAGAGCCCGATTCCTCCCCACCCTGAAAGGGCGGGGTTTCCTCGGAGGAGATCAGATGAAGCTGTCCTTACGGCTCGGCCTCGGCATCGCCGTACTCGCGGCGCTCTCCGCCTGCGCGGACGGGCCCTCGTCGTCCTCCGACGGTGGCTCGGGCGCTCGGGCCACGCTCCAACTCGCCGTTCCCTCGGCCGTGATCGCCCCCAAGGAAGAGGTCGCCACCTACGCGGTGGGCGACGCCGAGGGCTATCTGGCCGAGGAGAAGCTGAAAGTCGACGTGATCAACACCGACGGGTCGGTGGCAGCGGTCCAGGCCGTCGCCTCGGGCAGCGCCGACATCGCGCCGGCCGACGCGGGAGCCATCCTCGCCGCACGGGAGAAGGGCGTCCCGGTGAAGGTCATCGGGGGCCTGGTACGGAACTGGCCGTGGCGTATGGCCGTCCGGCCCGGCAGTGAGGTCAGGAGCCCGGCTGACCTCAAGGGCAAGAAGATCGGGGTCATCAGCCTCGCCTCCGGCTCGGCCATCTACGCCCGCGCGTATGCGGGCGACGCCGGGCTGGACGCGGCCAAGGACATCGACCTGCTGCCGGTCGGCGTGGGCGCACAGGCCCTGGCCGCCCTGGAGGATGGCAGGGTCGACGTGCTCGCCCTGTACACCCAGGCGTACACCGCCATCGAGAACACCGGCACCAAGCTGCGTTATCTCGACAACTCCGATGCGTTCGACGGCATCCGCTCCCTGACCTACACGGTGACCGAGAAGACCCTCAAGGAGAAGAAGGATGTGCTGACGCGCTACTTGCGCGCCTCCTACAAGGCACTGCTCTTCTCCGCCGTCAACCCCGAGGCCGCGATGCGCGACGGCTACCAGACCTTCCCAAAGCTGCTGACCGGCAAGAAGGCCGACGACCGCATCGCCGACGACACCAGGACCCTCGAGGCGTGGATCAGGACCGCGGTCCCCGCCACCGGTGAGCCCGAGAACTTCAAGGACTGGGGTGCGATCGGCGACGTGGAGTGGGACAAGACGGTCGCCTACACCAGGACGGCCGGCCAGATCACCAAGGATGTCTCCCTCCCGGAGCTGTGGGACGGCAGCCTGCTGGGGGGCGCGAACGATTTCGACCCGGCGGCCGTGATCGCGAAGGCGAAGGCCGCCGGGTGACGCGGGAAGGCGGGGAGACCGTGGACGAAGACCGCTGGATCGAGGTCACCGGACTGCACAAGACCTACCGGCCGCGCAGGTCCGAGCCGACCCACGCGCTCTCGGACATCACCTTCACGGTCCGACGCGGCGAGTTCCTGTCGGTCGTCGGCCCGTCGGGGTGCGGCAAGACCACCCTGCTCAAGATCCTCGCCGGGATCGTCTCCAGGAGCCAGGGGACGGTCCGCGTCGCCGGCCGCGACGTGACGGGGCCGCTGCCCGAGGTGGGCATGGTCTTCCAGACGCCGATCCTCCTGCCCTGGCGCACCGTGTTGCAGAACGTGATGGTGCCCGTGGAGGTACAGAAGCTGGACGCCTCGGTGTACCGGGAGCGGGCCGAGCGGCTGCTCGCGATGGTCGGCCTCGAGGGCTTCGAGGGCAGACACCCGCATGAGCTGAGCGGCGGGATGCAGCAGCGCGCCGGAATCTGCCGGGCCCTGGTGCACGACCCGGCCGTGCTGCTGATGGACGAGCCCTTCGGCGCACTCGACGCCCTGACCCGCGAGTCGTTGAACGTCGAGTTGCTGAGGGTCTGGCGGGCGAGCGGCCAGACCGTCGTGTTCGTCACCCACTCCATCCCCGAAGCGGTCTTCCTCTCCGACCGGGTCGTGGTTCTCAGCCCCCGCCCCGGCCGCATAGCCGAGATCGTCGACATCGAGCTCGAACGCCCGCGCACACTCGGCGCGATGGCCTCGGACCGCGCCGGAGTCTTCGTCGAGCGGGTCCGCAGGCATGTCAACGCCACCTGGGTGACCGACTCATGAAACGACTCCGCAAGCGACGGCTCCACGTTGACCCGCGAGAGCGCCCCGAACTGCTGCTCGTTCCCGCCGTCTTCGTCGTCACCATGCTGGCCTGGGAGTTCGCGGTCCCCGCCTTCGGTATCGACGACTACGTGCTGCCGCGCCCCTCGCAGATCTCCGACGCCCTCCGCACGCAGTTGGCGGACCCGTTGTTCTGGGGACATCTGAAGGTGACGGTCCTGGAGTCGCTGTACGGCTTTCTGCTCGGAGTGGCGGCGGCGCTGGTGCTGGGCACCGCGATCTCCCAGGTGCGGCTGATCGAGCGCACCTTCATGCCGTATGTCGTCGCCTTCCAGACGGTGCCCAAGGTGGCGCTCGCACCGCTGTTCGTCGTCTGGTTCGGCTTCGGCATGACGAGCAAGGTCGTCATGGCGGCGGTGATCTCGTTCTTCCCCGTGCTGGTCAACGTCATCGAGGGGCTGCGCTCGGCCGACGCCGACCGGATCCAGATGCTCACGGTGTTCGGCGCCGGCAGGTTCCAGGTGTTCCGGATGGTGCGGCTGCCGAGCGCGCTCCCCTTCATCTTCGCCGGCCTGGACATCGGGATCGTCTTCTCGATCCTCGGGGCCGTCGTCGGCGAGTTCATCGGCGCGAAGGAGGGCCTGGGATACCTCCTGCTGCAGACCAACTACAACTTCGACATCGCCGGGATGTTCGCCGTGCTGGTGGTGCTCTCCGTACTGGGGCTGATCGCCCACTTCATCATCCGGTTCGCCCAGAAGCGGCTCGTCTTCTGGGCCGAGGAGAACCGGGTGATCGGCGCATGACGAGCTCAGGACGACAGCGGCAGGAGGCCCGCATGACCGCATACGACCTGGTGGTGAAGAACGCCCGTGTGGTCGCCCACGAACACGATGACGCGCGCCCCGCGGACATCGCCGTCAGCGGAGGCCGGATCGCCGCCGTAGCCTCCGGCATCGCCACGGAGGGCGCCCGTCGGGTGGTCGACGCCGGCGGCAGGCTGGCGTTCCCCGGTGTCGTCGACGCCCACCAGCACTGGGGGATCTACCACCCGCTGTCCGAGGACGCGGCCACCGAGAGCCGCGCGTGCGTACAAGGAGGCGTCACCAGCGCCCTGACCTATACCCGGACCGGCCGCTACTACCTCAACAAGGCCGGTGCGTACGCCGATTTCTTCCCCGAGGTGCTGGCCGCCGCCTCCGGCCGCTCCCATGTCGACTACGGCTTCCACCTCGCGCCGATCTCGCGCGCTCACCTCGACGAGATTCCCGACCTGATCGAGCGGTTCGGTGTCACCTCGTTCAAGGTCTTCATGTTCTACGGCGGCCACGGCCTCCACGGCAGGTCGGCCGACCAGAACGCGTTCCTGATGCTCGCCGAGGACGAGCGGTACGACTACGCGCACTTCGAGTTCGTCATGCGCGGGGTGCAGGCCGCCCGCGAGCGGTTCCCCGACCTCGCCGACGAGATCTCCCTCTCCCTGCACTGCGAGACTGCCGAGATCATGACCGCGTACACCAGGCTGGTCGAGGAGGCGGGTGACCTGACCGGGCTCGCCGCCTACAGCGCCTCCCGGCCGCAGCACTCCGAGGGCCTCGCGGTCACCGTCGCCTCCTATCTGGCGCACGAGACCGGTCTGCCCACGATCAACCTGCTGCACCTGTCGTCCCGCAAGGCGGTCGACGCGGCCGTGCGGATGAGCCGGGCGTTCCCGCACATCGACTTCCGCCGTGAGGTGACCGTCGGGCATCTGCTCGCCGACATCACCACCGCACACGGCCTCGGCGGCAAGGTCAACCCGCCGCTGCGGCCCCGCGACGACGTCGAGGCGCTCTGGGAGTACATGCTCGACGGCACCGTCGACTGGGTCGTCAGCGACCACGCGTGCTGCCGCGAGGAGGTGAAGTTCGGCGTGCCCGAAGACGACGTCTTCCTCGCCAAGGCCGGCTTCGGCGGCGCCGAGTACCTCCTCCCCGGCCTGCTCACCGAGGGAACGAAACGCGGCCTGCCGCTGGGCCGGATCGCCGCGCTGACCTCCTGGAACCCGGCCCGGCGCTACGGGCTGCGTACCAAGGGCAGCCTCGCCCCCGGCTTCGACGCCGACATCGCCCTGGTCGACCCGGGCCGCACCTGGACCGTGCGCGCCGCGGAGTCGGAGTCGACGCAGCAGTACACCCCGTTCGAAGGCTTCGAGCTGACCGCCCAGGTCACCGACACCTTCTTGAGGGGCCACCACATCCTGCAGGCGGGTAAGGTCGTCGGCCCACCCGTCGGCGCCTACCTGCGCCGCCCGGTCGGCACCGCCTGAGCTCGGAAACTGCAAGATTCCCGACAGCGTCAAGCTCAGGAGACGGGCGCGTGGTGGTAGTCGGCGGCGAACGCCTTGCCCAGCTTGACGAGAGACTCCGGAGCGTCCAGGCGTTCCATAACTGCCTCGATGAAGACGAGCCGGTCGCGGTTGCTCCTGGCCGTGTCGAGCGCGGCCGCGAGGGTGTCTTCGGTGTCCGCCTTGCTGGGGGTCGAATGCTTCGACCAGCCGGTCGTACCGCCAGGTGGCGATGTTGTTGTAGCTCGCGTCCGCGCCGAGGATGCAGCGCGATGACCCGTGACGGGTCGATGTTCTGGGAGAATCCGCCGGTGACCGAGTCGGTGAACTGAGTGCCGACGGCCAGCGGGCAGTCCGCGTTCTCGATGGACTCCCGGACGTAGGTGTCGCTGAGCTTGCCGGCGTATCCGCCGATGAACTGGTCGTGATCCTCCGGGAAGACGCCCTTGGCGTTGCTGAGACAGGCGACCGGGCAGCCGATCTCTCGACGAGTTCCACCAGTTGGTCGGCGAGGTGGTAGCGGTCGGCCTCGGGACCGACCAGCACGGCCACCGACCGGGCCGCGCGCAGCACATCGCGCGCCTGGCCGGCGAAATTCTCCAGTCTGCGGGGGTCGCTGGAGGGTTCCAGGAGGGCCAGGGGCTCGGTCGGCGCCTCGACCGTCTCGTACGCGACGTCCGAGGGCAGCATGATGTACACGGGGCGTTTGAGCGACCGGCAGAAGCGCAGTACCCGGTCGATCTCCGAAGCGGCGTTGTCGCGGGTCAGCATCGCCTGCGCGACCGTGTACTCACCGGCGCACTTCGCGGCACGGGTGAAGTCGCCGTCACCGGCCGTATGGCGGACCTTCTGCTTGCCTCCATGACGAACGTGGCCGCCAGGCAGAATCCGATGGCCAGGAGCGCGTCCAGCATCGCGGTGCCCTTGGCATTCGGGCGGCATCCTGCGGCAGACCGGGCGTCACACGTGGGCAGCGGGCGCAACGACGCCCCGGACGCACGCGGACGGCCCAATGCCTGTCTGGAGAGGGGATTCCGCGTGTGGGCATGCCCGGGCCGGGGGGGGGGGGGGGGGGGGGGGGGGGCCGCCCCCCCCGGGGGGGGGGGGGGGGGGGGGGGGGGGGGGGGGGGGGCGGGGGCGGGGGCGGGGGGGGGGGGGGGGGGGGGGGGGGGGGGGGGGGGGGGGAGG
>NZ_JBIADZ010000028.1:0-114905 GCF_042868035.1 Streptomyces sp. NPDC007875
TGGAGTTCGTGCAGGGCGTCGGTGTCGCCTGCGATGACGGTGGCGTTGGGGCTGTTGTGTGCGGCGATCCAGAGTTTGCCCTGCCAGTGGGTGAGGTCGATGGTGTCGGCGGGGGTGGCGAGGGACATCATGCCGCCGTGTCCGGCGAGGTGGTGGGCGATGGTCTGGCTGCGCAGGGCGACGATTTTGGCGGCGTTGGTGAGGGTGAGGTGTCCGGCGACGCAGGCGGCGGCGATTTCGCCTTGGGAGTGGCCGATGACGGCGTCGGGGTGGATGCCGTTGGCCTGCCAGAGTGCGGCCAGGGAGACGACGACCGCGAAGGTGGCGGGCTGGACGACGTCGACGCGGTCGAGCGAAGGGGCGCCGGGCGCGCCGGTGATGACGTCGATGAGCGACCAGTCGGTGTACGGGGCGAGGGCTTCGGCGCACTCGCGCAAGCGGGCGGCGAAGACGGGTGAGGTGTTGAGGAGTTGTGCTCCCATCCCCGCCCATTGGGCGCCTTGGCCGGGGAAGACGAATACGGTTTTGCCGTCTGTTCCGGTCTGCCCGGTGACCAGGTGCGGGTCGGGTCGTCCCTCCGCCAGGGCGCGGGCGGTGGCGATGCCGTCTTCGGTGTTGGTGGTGAGGATGACCGCGCGGTGATCGAGGGCGGCTCGGGTGGTGGCCAGCGTCCAGCCCACGTCCACCGCACGCGGAGCATCCCCCGATTCCAGGTGGCTGACCAGACGCTCGGCCTGGGCGCGTAGCGCGGCAGGAGTCTTGGCGGACAGCACCCACGGCACCACGCCGCCCGTGGTCACCAGCCCAGGAGCGCCCGCGTCGTCTACCTCTGCTTCGGGCACAGCCACCTCTGGTGGGGCCTGCTCCAGGAGCACGTGCGCATTCGTCCCGCTGACGCCGAAGGAGGAGATTCCGGCGCGGCGGGGGCGTCCGGTCTCCGGCCAGGGCCGGGCCTCGGACAGCAGCGACACCGCACCCGACGTCCAGTCGACCTTGCTGGTGGGCTCGTCGGCGTGGAGCGTTTTGGGCAGTACGCCATGCCGCATGGCCTGGACCATCTTGATCACACCAGCCACGCCTGCCGCAGCCTGCGCATGCCCGATATTCGACTTCAACGACCCCAGCCACAGCGGCCTTTCGGCCGGGCGTTCCTGACCGTAGGTGGCCAGGAGTGCCTGGGCCTCGATGGGATCACCGAGACTTGTACCGGTGCCGTGGGCCTCGACCGCGTCCACATCGGCCACCGTCAGCCCGGCGTTCGCCAGCGCCTGGCGGATCACCCGTTCCTGGGAGGGGCCGTTGGGCGCGGTCAGGCCATTGCTCGCGCCGTCCTGGTTGACGGCGGTGCCACGGATGACCGCGAGCACCTCATGCCCGTTGCGGCGGGCATCGGACAGCCGCTCCAGCAACACAAGACCGACACCCTCGGACCAGTTGGTGCCGTCGGCCCCCTCCGCGAAGGACTTGCAGCGGCCATCGGGGGCGAGGCCACGCTGGCGGGAGAACTCGATGAACGACGTCGGCCTGCTCATCACCGCGACACCCCCGGCGAGCGCCAACGAGCACTCGCCCGTGCGCACCGCCTGAACCGCCAGGTGCAGCGCCACCAGGGAGGACGAGCAGGCGGTGTCCACGGTCACCGCCGGCCCGGTCAGGCCCAGCGCGTAGGCCACGCGCCCGGAGACGACGCTCCCCGCGCTGCCCACGCCGAGATGTCCCTCCAGGCCCTCCGCCGCGGTCCCGGCGTCGGCCCCGTAATCGTGGTACATCACTCCGCTGAACACACCGACATCAGTGCCGTGCAGCGAACCCGGGTCGATTCCGGCGTTCTCGAAGGTCTCCCACGCGGTCTCCAGCAGCAGCCGCTGCTGCGGGTCCATCGCCAGCGCCTCACGGGGCGAAATGCCGAAGAAGGCGGCATCGAACCCGCCCGCGTCGGTGAGGAAACCGCCCTCGCGCACATAGGACTTGCCCACGGCGTCCGGGTCGGAGTCGAACAGCCCGGCCAGGTCCCAGCCGCGGTCCTCCGGGAACCCGGCGATCGCGTCCCGTCCGTCGGCCACCAGCCGCCACAGGTCCTCGGGCGTCGCGACCTCGCCCGGCAGGTGGCAGCCCATCGCCACGATCGCCACCGGCTCGTCGGACACCCCGCGCGCCTGCACCGGCGCCTGCTCGTTTCGCTTCCCGGTGATCTCCCGCACCAGATGCCGCGCCAGCCCGGCGGGGGTCGGATGGTCGAAGACCACCGTGGCGGCGAGCCGTGCCCCGGTGGCCGCGTTCAGCCGGTTCCTCAGCGCGACCGCGGTCAATGAGATGAAGCCGAACGCGCTGAACGCCTGGCCGGCCTCGACCGGGTCGGCCGAGGCCAGCCCCAGCGCCGCCGCGGCGTGCTCGCGCACCAGTGTCAGCGCCATGCGCTGTCGGCCGGACTCGCTCTCTGCGGCCAGCCGCCGCCGGAACTCCGCGGCGGCGGGTTCGTCCGACGCCGGTACGCCGGCCGGCGCGTCCACCAGGTGACGCAGCACCGCGGGCACCGGCTCGCCACCCGGCAGCCCCGTCGTGCTCGGCCTGAGCAGCACGAGCGGGCCCTGACCGGCCGTCAGCGCCGCGTCGAACAGGGCCAGCGCCTCGGGCAGGGGAACGGCACCGGCCACCGACGCCGTGCCATGCTCGTCCGGCAGCGGGCCCCAAGCCAGTGCCAGCCCACCCAGGCCGAGCGCTCGGCGCCGCCGCACCAGGGCTTCGCCGAACTGGTCGGCGGCCGCCCGGTCCGGGCGGCCCGGCGAGCCCAGCACCCCGGCGGCGGAGGTGACGACGACGAACAGCGCCGGGTCGGCCCCCCGCGTCCGTTCCTCCAGGTGCGTCATGCCGCGCAGCGACGTGTGGAGCGACCGTTCCGGGCCCGACTCCTCGATGTGTACGGCAGCGGTCACCGGCCGGTCCTGTGCCTCCAGCACCGAGTCCAGCGCCGTCCGGTCGGCCGGGTCGCACACGGCCATCGAGACCTGGGCCCCGTCCCGCGCCAACTCCGTCCGCAACGCGGCCGCCGCCTCTTCCGGCAGGCCATTCGCGCTGAGCAGCAGCAGGTTACGGGCGCCGTACGCGCTCACCAGATGGCGGGCCAGCGCGGTGCCGCGGGCGGTGTCGCCACCGGTGATCACGACCAGTCCGTCCGGGTCCAGGGCTGGGGCGGGGCCCGACTCCGCGGGGACCGAGATCCGCGTCAGGCGCGGGACCAGCAGCACTCCGCCGCGGATCGCCGCCTGGTCGTGCCCGTCCTGGACGGCCCGCAACAGCGCGGCCTCCCGACCGTCCTCCTCGCGCCCGTGCCCGTGCCCGTGCCCGTCCACGTCCACGTCCACCAGCGTCAGTCGTCCGGGGTAGGCGGCCTGCAGCGACCGCACCACACCCCACAGCGCGGCCGACAGAGGGTCCGGTGCGTCCTCCTCGGCGCCGGTGGCCACCGCGCCCGTGGTGGCCACCACGAACGTCGTCCCGGCCAGCCGGTCGTCGGCCAACCAGGCGCCCAGTCGGGCCGCCAGCCGGTCGGCGCCCTCGCCAACCGTGACCCCGACCTCGTCGGAGACCCCGGCCTCGTCAGGGACCCCGGTCTCATCCGGGAGGCCCGCCACCGACGGCGCCACCACGACCACATCCGGGGCGCCACCGTGATCTCCACTGGCGTCGGTCACGAGGTTGGCCACGAGATCGGCCACGGAGTCGGCCGCTGGATCCGCCACGGAGTTGGCCACGAGATCGGCCACGGAGTCGGCCACCGGATCGTCCACCACCCGCACCCCCACTCCGGCCGCCCGCAGCCCCTCCCCGATCCCGAGCGCGTCGGCGTCCACCAGCGCCCAGGTGCCGGTCCCGGCCGGGGCGTCCGGGAGCGCGGACTGCGGCACCCAATCCAGCCGCAGTAGCGAGTCGTACTGGCCGTCTCCGGCGGCCCGCAGCCGTGCGGGCAGCTCCAGCAGTACGTGCCGGGTGATCTTCCCCGAGGCGGTGCGCGGCACCCGCGCGATCTCGTAGATCTCCTCCGGGACCTTGAAGTACGACAGCCGCTCGCGACACGTGGCCAGCAGCGCCGACGGGTCGAAGCCGTCCGGGCCGGGCACCACGAAGGCCACCGGGACCTCGCCGAGCACCGCGTGCGGCTTGCCCACCACGGCCGCGTCCGCCACACCGGGCACGGTGCGCAGCACGGCCTCGACCTCACCCGGGTGGATGTTCTCGCCGGCCCGGATGACGAGTTCCTTGATCCGGCCGGTCACCGTGCAGAATCCGGCCTCGTCGCGGCGGCCGAGGTCGCCGGTGCGGTACCACCCGTCGCGCAGCGCCGCGGCCGTCGCCTCCGGCTGGTTGTGGTACCCGGCCATGATGTTCGGCCCGGACACCCAGAACTCGCCCTCCCGCCCGGCCGGAACGTCCACACCGGTGTCCGGGTCGACCAGCCGCACCGTCAGCCCCGGCACCGGCAGCCCGCATGACCCCTCGACTCGCGGGCCGGTGGGCCAGTTCACCGCGATCGCGCCACAGGTCTCGGTGGAGCCGTAGGCGTCGACGAGTGGCACTTCGAAGGTGGACTCGAACGACCTGACCAGGTCCGCGGTGGCCACCGCCCCGCCCACGAGCGCGATCCGCAGCTCGGGCGTGGCGAAGTCACGCTCGCGGGCCGCCTCGATCAGGTGGTGGTAGAGCGTCGGCACTCCGGCGATGAAGGTCGACCGCTCCTCGCGCAGCGCATCCAGCACATCGGACGTCGACACCCCGTCCACGATCCGGGTGCCGGCCCCGACGGCAGTGGCCGCCAGCAGACACACGATGTGCGAGAGGCTGTGGAACAGTGGCAGCGGCCACAGCACGCGGTCCTCGGCGGTCAGCCCCGTCACGGGTACGTAGCAGGCGGCCAGGGACCACAGGCAGTTCCGCTGCGTGGACAGCACGCCTTTCGGCAGGCCCGTGGTGCCCGAGGTGTAGAGCATCCAGGCGACTTCGTCCAGGCCCAGGTCGTCGCGGGCCGCCAGCTCCGGCTCCGTGTCCGGCAGCGGCTCGAACGCGATGAAGCCCTTCGGCAGTGGGCCGTCCCCGCTGACCACCACCCTCAGCTCCGGGAACTGTTCCCGCAGCCGGTCGAACTGCTCGGCGTGGGCGACATCGGTGAGCACCAGCCGGGCGCCGCTGTCGGCGAGCAGATAGGAGAGTTCCGCGTCGGTCGAACGCGGGTTGACCGGCACCGCCACGCCGTTCGCCCGCAGGACGCCGAAGTAACTCTCCACCGTCTCGACGCGGTTGCCCAGGCAGATCATGGCGCGGTCGCCGGGATGCAGCCGCAGCCCGGCGAGATGACCGGCCAGCCGCCGGGTACGGCGCTCGAGTTCGGCATGGCTGACCGTACGGTGTCCGTCGGAACAGGCCGGCTTGTCACCGAAGCGATCCGCGTTGGCCCGGAGCAGTTCGGGCACCGGCCGGATCAGGTCAGTCCGTAGCATGCCGCCACACCTCTCGGTTCGAAGCAGGGCGCGCGGGAGGAGCGACCGGCCCGCGCGGGATCGCCCTTGCGCGGGACAGCCGCGCTCCGGTTGCGCGGCCCAAGGGAAAGAAGGCCCGGGAGAGAAAGCTCGAACGAGCTTGAGGAAGCTCGCTGCTGTTGTTGTGATTCTTGTTCCGGCAGCGAGCGGGCCGTCCCCTAAACATCCCCCTCATTCCCCCTGACCACGGCGGCGACAGCGGCTGACAGGGGGAATGAGGGGTCTTCGGCCGCTCCGGCCGCCCGATGACGTGCAACTGCTCACGAGACACCCCTGGGTGGCCCGCGCCGTCTACGAGGGGGTGCGGTGCTCCTGGGCGGCGTACGGCCTGGTCGGGGGCCTTCGACCGGTCCAGACGTCGCCGTCACCGCACCCGGGAACACCTCCTCTCCCTACTCCATGGGCGGCCCCTACGACTGGGAGTTCCGCCGGGGCCCGGACGGCTGGCTCCTGGTCCGCCAACGGCTCGGCGTCTGGTGGACCGACGGCGAGGACGCCCTGAGGGCCTTCGGATAGGCGTAGGCAGAACGGCTAGGACAGCCACCGCATAGCTGCGTCGGCGCCGTCCTCAGGGCTGCTGTTGAAGGCGATGGCCGCGCCGGGCGCGTGCTGCCGGACTAGGTTGACCACCTTCTCGAAGAATTCGAGCAACGGTTCGTGCTTGCGGATGCCGCCCCCGACACGATCGTTCCTTAGGGGTTCTCGTCGAGTGCCACCAGGCACCAGTCGGCCTCGATGCCGTGATCGTCGAAACGGGCCCGACCTCGTGCCATCGCCGCCTGGACCGGCTCCGGGTCCCAGCCTTGGATCTTGGTGGGATCGAGACCGATCACCAGTACTCGTGCCACTGTCACGCGTCCTCCTTTTCGCGGAGCCCCTCCGCCCCAGCGCGGTGTGGAAGGTGGTGTCTCGAGCCATCGTCCTGGTCGGTCTGGCCCGAGGGGCGGCGCCACGCTATCGGTAGTTCTGCGGTCGCGTGAGTGTGGTCAGGCCATGGTGGACACCCGGCTCAGTGCGCCCTCGCGAGGTCGCCGGTGATCGCGGCCAGCAGGGTGTCGCCGCAGGCGGCGGAGGTGTCCGTAGCCCAGCAGACATAGCCGTCGGGACGGATGAGCAGCGCGGCGGCGCCCATATCGTCGGCACATGTGGCGCGGACGAGGTCGACTCGTGGCGGGAGTGGGAGGTCGGCCGGGACGGCTCCGGCCAGGTCGAGCAGGACGGCGTGCCCGGAGCCGAACAGCGTCGACAGCCGGGTGGGGCCGGTTTCGGTGATCAGGTCGGCGTTCGGCATGCGCTGTCCGGTGAGCGGGTGATCCCCGGGCAGGTCGTAGCGCAGCGAGAGGCCGGACATCAGCCCCGCGAGATGGCGGTTGGTGTCGGGCAGGCGCAGCAGGTCGGTGACGATGTCACGCAGGGCGGCCACGTCCTCGCTCGGGTTCGGAACCGCCAGGACGCGCTGCGCCGACGTGTGATGCAGGACCTGGGCAGCGGCCGGATGCCGCTCGGCGTGGTAACTGTCCAGCAACCCGCTCGGCGCCCGGTCCTGGAGGACCGCGGCCAGTTTCCACCCGAGGTTGAGCGCGTCCTGTACGCCGAGGTTGAGGCCCTGGCCGCCCAGCGGCGGGTGGATATGCGCGGCGTCCCCGGCGAACAGGACACGGCCCGCGCGGTAGTGCTCCAGTTGTCGCGTGGCGTCGGAGAACCGCGAGGAGTTGTCCACGGCGCCGAGGGTGGTCTCAGGGCCGTACACGGCCTCCAGCGCGGCCGCGATCTCCTCGTGGGTGACGGAGGTGTCGCGGGCGGTGTCCGCCTGGTCCGCGTGCCCGAAGGTGAACCGGTACCGGTCGCCGCCGAGAGGGACCAGCATGGACCAGTAGCCGTGCGCATGACGGGTCAGGGTGCTCATATGCCCCATCTGCTGTGGCACCAGCGAGGAAACGGCGGACAGACGGATATCGGCCAGCACCGCCTGATGCGTTCCGGCCCTGCCGGGAAACGGCAGCCCGAGCAGTTTCCGCACCGTACTGTGGCCGCCGTCGCACGCCACCAGATAGTGAGCCCGCACCCGCAGGCCGTCCGTCGTGACGACCACACCGTCGTCGTCCGGTGCGACCGCTGAGACGGCGGTGCCGCGCAGTACCCCCGCGCCGGCGGCGGTCGCCCGCTCTCCGAGCACCTCCTCGATCTCCCACTGAGGGATCCCGATCGGGAAGGGGTGATCCGTCTGCCAGGGGGCGCAGTCCAGGGGCACGGGCAGGGCCGCGAAATGACCGCCCACCGGATCCCGCGCAATGGCCCGCCGCAGCAGCGGCTCCAGCAGGCCGCGGGACTCCAGCAGCTCGGCGGTGCGGGGCTGAATCGTGCCGCCCTTCACCTGCTGGATCCGCTGGGGCAGTTTCTCCAGCACCAGGGTCTCGACCCCGGCCAGCGCCAGTTCGTACGCCAGCATCAGTCCGGTCGGGCCCGCGCCCGCGACAACGACCTCGGTCGTGCTCTCCGTCAACACCGTCACTCCATCTCATCTCAACGCTCTGGCTCGGCTCACTCAGGGTAAATATATACCCGGTGCAGAAATCCACCAGGGGTAGTTTTCTGCTACCGTGGACGCCGTGGACGGCAAGCCAGGGCTACGGGAACGAAAGAAGCAGCGGACCCACGCGGCGATCTCCGACGCGGCGATCTCGCTGTTTCTCGAACACGGCTTCAACCAGGTCTCGGTGGCCCAGGTGGCCGAGGCGGCCGAGGTGTCCAAGCGCACCCTCTTCGCCTACTTCCCGACGAAGGAAGACCTCGTGGTGCACCGCCTGGCGGACCACGAGACCGAATCCGCACGCGTCGTGCGGGCCCGCCCGCCCCGTACCGCCCCGCTGACCGCACTGCGCGAGCACTTCCTCAAGGGGCTTCGCGAGCGGGATCCGATCACCGGGCTCAACGACCAGCCCGAGGTGCGCAGGCTCCACCGCATGATCCTCGACGCGCCCTCGCTGGTGGCCCGGATGGCACGGTTCAAGACCGGCGCCGAGCGCGCACTGGCTCAGGCGCTACAGGAAACGGCGGACACTCCGGAACTCACCGCGCGGCTCGCCGCCGTCCAAATCGTCGCGGTCCACTGGGCGTTGGCGCAGGACAACGCCGAACGCCTGGCGTACGGCGAGCCGGCCGACGAGCGCTATGCGGGTGCGGTGGCCGACATGGAACACGCCTTCGCCCTGCTGGAGAACGGATTGCGGCACCTGCTCCCGCAACAGTGACTCTCCAGGCTCCCGGCCGCTGAGGGCGAGTCAGGCGCCGCGTGTGCCGACGGTGCTGTAGGCGGCGCGCCACGCGGCGGGGGGCATACCGGCCTGGCGCCGGAAGAACGTGGTGAAGTTGCCGACGTCCCGGAAGCCGAGGCGCCGGGCGCAGCCGCTGACCGGCAGGTCGGTGTGGGCGAGCAGTCGTTTCGCCTCCAGCAGGATGCGCTGGTCGAGGAAGGTCTTGGCGCCCGTGCCAGTGGCGGCACGCGTGGCCCGGGTGAGGGTGCGTACGTCGTAGCCCAATGCCCGCGCGTAGTCGGCCACATGGTGCCAGTCGGTGAAACGCTCTTCGACAGTGGCCCGATAGGCACGGAACACATCGGCATGTCGGCTGCCGGGTCTCCCCGACGCGCCGGCTGAGGCCGGTGTGTCGGGGAGTGCGCGCAGGATCAGTGCCGCCAGCAGGTGGGACAGCAGGGCGGGGGATGCCAGGCGTGGTGTGTGTACTGCTGCGCTGTGCTCCCGGCCGAGATGGTCGGCCGCGAGCAGGGCGAGGGACAGACGCTGCTGGTCCAGGTGCCAGCACGCCGGCGTGCTGGCCTCTGACGCTGTGAAGCCGGAAAGGAAGCCGGGCCGGAAGAGGATCAGCGGGCCGTCGCAGGCGTCGATGTCGCTCCAGCGGTGCACCATGCCCGGCCGGATCCACACGGCGCTGCCTTCCCTCAGCCGGTAGTTGTGGAAGTCCGCTTCGTGGGTGCCGGTTCCGGAGCCGATCAGCGCGAACACATGGAAGTCGGGGCGTTGCGGCTGGGTGCGACGGCGCTGGGCGTCCATCGAACGCAGCGCGGCGAAATCGAGGACCTCCACCCCGTACGCCGATCCCACGGCAGGCAGGTAGCGCAGTTGCCGCACCGCACTGGGTCCGTTTTCCACAATGAACGTGTTCCTTTCCACCAAGGGAGCGGACACCCCCTCGCCTACGGTCGATTCCGGGCCTGACCGGCAGGTCAGGTTACTGGTTCAGAGCTGCGGCAGGATGACGGAGTCGCTTTCCGCAGCCGACAGGGAAGGCGCGAAGATGACCGAAACGACAATGACAGTTCCGGTGGCGGGCGGGTCGCTCGACGTACGAGTCGGGGGCGATACCGGACCGACGCTGGTGTTCGCCCACTACTGGGGCGGCTCCGCCGACACCTGGAACGGTGTGATCGGCCACCTGTCGCCCGGGCAGGCGACGGTCCGCTTCGACCAGCGCGGCTGGGGCACCTCGCGGGCGCTGCCCGGGCCCTATCACCTGGACCAGCTCGCCGAGGATCTCGTCCGGGTGATCGAGGCGCGCGTGTCGGGGCCGTTCGTCCTCGTCGGCCACTCGATGGGCGGCAAGGCGAGCCAGCTCGTCGCGGCCCGCCGACCGGTCGGCCTGGTCGGCCTGGTGCTCGTCGCGCCCGCGCCGCCCCAGCCGCCCGCCATGGTGACCGAGGAGTACCGGCAGGGCCTGTCACACGCCTACGACTCGGCCGAGACGGTGGGGCACGCCCTCGACCATGTCCTGACCGCCACACCGCTGCCCGAGACGGTGCGGGCCACCGCGGAGCGCGACAGCCTCGCCTCCGGTGCTGAGGCCCGGCACGAGTGGCCCCTGCACGGAATCGCGCGGGACATCACGGATGCCGCACGGCGTATCGAGGTGCCGGTGACGGTGCTGGCCGCGGAGAACGACGTGGTTGAGCCGCCGCACATCTTGCGCGGACACCTCTTGCCCCACATCCCGCACGCGACCCTGACGACCGTCCCCGACGCCGGCCACCTGCTCCCCGCGGAAGCCCCCGGCGCCGTCGCGAAAGCCCTCGGAGACTTCCTCACGGTCATTCAGCGCTGACCGGGCCGGCCGTGGAAGCCGGGCCGCTCGGTGGTCTTCGCCGTTCTGGCCGTCGCCGCCCAGCTCGTCCACCGCACCGCACCGCACCGCGCCCGGCCCGCCCGGGCGCTGTGCCTATTGTGGAGCGATCTTGTGAGACTCGGACGCGTTCGTGAACCTCACCTGCCGCCGACTCGTCATCCAGGGTCGGAGTATCCGGGTGTCTTCGCAACGGAGCGAAGGCACCCGCGTGTCCAACCGCCCCACAAACGAATGGACAAGCGCACCATGGGTCGACACCGACGAATAACCCAGCCTCCCCGGAGCACCCTGGCGACAAGAGCGGCGCTGGCCGCAGGGGTTCTCGTGCCGACGATCGCCTCGGTGGGGTCGGCCCACGCGGCCACCCCACAGGCGGCGATCTGCACCTCGGACCGGCCGGAACTCGCCGACAAGCTCTCCGAGGACATCAACTCGGCACTGGACGGTTCCGCCGCCACCACGGCGATCAGCCTCCACGACCGCACCACGAACACCACCTGCACGCTGGATGCGGACCGGCACTTCGACTCCGCGAGCACGGTCAAGGTGACCGTGCTCAGCACCCTGCTGTGGGACGCGCAGAAGGACAATCGCGCCCTGACCCAGGAGGAGAAGGACCGTGCCACCGCCATGATCACCGAGTCCGACAACGACGCCACCACCGCGCTGTGGAAGCAGCTCGGGACGGACAAGATCAACGGATTCCTGCAGGCCGCGGGGATGACCAACACCGTCCTCGACAGCGAGGGCCACTGGGGGCTCACCCAGATCACCGCGAACGACGAGGAAAAGCTCCTCCAGCTGGTGACCCACACCAACCCGGTGCTCAGCGATGACTCCCGCGCCTACATCCTGAAGCTGACGTCCGAGGTCATCCCCTCACAGCGCTGGGGCACCCCGGCCGGTGCGCCGAGCGACGCCCAGGTGCATGTGAAGAACGGCTGGCTTGAGCGGGCCACGAACGGCTGGCGTGTGCACAGCCTCGGCGCCTTCACCGGCGGCGACCACGACTACACGATCACGGTGCTCTCGCAGGACAACGCCACGATGGACGACGGCATCGCCAACATCGAGGGCATCGCCCGCGCGGTCCACGCGAACCTCAACGCGCCGGTGTCCAGCGCTCAGCCGTAAGCAGCTGGCTCGCCGGCCGGGGCCCCTTCTTGCGAGCCCCGGCCGGGGGCCCGGGTCTGGAGCGGACATCCCGCCGTCTGCTTGTATGTCCCCTGGGCGGAGCGATTCAGGAGGTGGCGGACACGTGGTGTCCACGGAGAGTGTTCTCACGTTCGCAGCGATGTCGCTCTTGGTGATCGTGATCCCGGGGCCGAGTGTGCTGTTCGTGGTCGGCAGGGCCCTCGCGCACGGCCGCCGCACGGCGCTCGCGACGGTCCTCGGCAATGTGATCGGCTGCTACGCCTTGGTGATCGCCGTGGCGTGGGGCCTCGGCGCGCTGGTGCAGAGCTCGGTGGCGCTGTTCATGGGCGTGAAGCTGGCAGGAGCGGCGTATCTCGTCTACCTGGGTGTGCAGGCGTTCCGGCACCGCAGGGAGATGCGCGTGGCGAACATGGACGCTCCGGCCGGTGAGCGGCGCGGTGATCTGCGGTCGATTCTGGACGGCATTCTGGTGGGCGCCACCAACCCGAAGGGCATCGTCTTCTTCGCGGCGGTACTACCGCAGTTCGTCGACCACTCGGCGGGGCATGTTCCCGTCCAGATGATGATGTTGGGCCTGGTCCCGATCACCATCGGCATGGTGACGGACACCCTGTGGGGTCTGGGTGCCTCGGCGGCCCGCTCCTGGTTCGCCCGCTCGGACCGCCGCCTTTCGATGGTCGGCGGGGCGGGCGGCCTCGCGATGATCGGCCTGGGCGTGACGGTGGCGGCGACCGGCCGCGCAGACTGAGGACTGCCCCTCCACGTCGGCGGGCACGGAATCTCGTGTGCGGGGCGCCTACCTCTCCCAGTGGCCAATTCGGTTGCCGAGAATCGATCCAGCAGCCTACCTTCGGGCCCATGGCGGACGACGAACCCACGCGCGCGGCACGGTTGATGGATGCCCAGGCGAAGGCCGTGCGACTCTTCGCGGAGATCGAGGAGCGCGGGCTGGTGGCGCCGGGCGAGGGGGAGCGGGAGGTCAGCGACCGGATCCGGGATCTGGCCAACGAGATGTTCGGTACGACCCGGCACTGGCACAAGCGGATCGTGCGCTCGGGGCCGAACACGCTCCTGCCGTACCGGGAGAACCCGCCGGACCGTGTGATCGGCACGGACGACATCGTGTTCGCCGACCTCGGGCCGATCTTCGAAGAGTACGAGGCCGACTTCGGCCGGACCTTCGTCCTCGGCGAGGACCCGGTCAAGCGGCGGCTGCGGGACGATCTGCCCACGGTCTTCGCCGCAGGCAAGCGGTTCTTCGAAAGCGACCCGGAGATCACCGGGAAGCGGTTGCACGCCGAGGTGGACCGGCTGGCCGCCGAGGCCGGATGGGAGCTGGGCGGCTGGCACGCCGGCCATCTGGTCGGGGAGTTCCCGCACGAGACGATCGACGGCGCGCACGTCGAGTCGTACATCACGCCCGACAACGACACCCCGCTCCGGCGCACCGACAAGGCCGGACGCCGCTGCCACTGGATCCTGGAGATTCACCTCGTCGACCGGGAACGGGAGTTCGGCGGCTTCTACGAGGAGCTGCTCACCCTGGGCTGATCAATCCGCTACCCCCGCCCCCGTGGAGGGCGAGCCGGACCCGGTCGCGGGTCAGGGGAAGCTCCCACCTTCTGGCCGGTCGGCCTGATGCGAGTGCCGGGGCAGCAGTGTCACCGCGAGGGCCGGGACGGCGGCGAGGACGAGCCAGGGCGCGGCGGGCGGGAGGCCCAGGTCGAGCAGGGAGCCGGTGGCCGAGCTGCCGATGAGGACGATCAGGCCGGAGACGGAGGACAGCGCGCCGGTGTAGAGGCCGAGCCACCCGTTCTCGGCGAGGTCGGGCACCCAGGCGCGGGCGGCCGGGACGACCAGCATCTGGCCGAGGGTGAGCAGCACGACGTAGCCCGCGGCGGGCAGCAATCCGACGGTGCCCGTCCAGGCGGCGGGGCGCGCGGCGGCCACCACCGCGAAACCGGCCGCGATGAGGAGCAGTCCGATGGTCATCGAGCGGCGCAGGTCGAGCCGGTTGCCCGCCCAGTGGGTGACCGGGAGCTGGGCGAAGACGACCAGCAGCGAGGACAGGGCGAACAGCCACGACAGCGGCACCTGGGAGCCCGCCGCCCGCTCCACTTCGGCCGGCAGGGCCAGGTAGAGCTGGTTGTAGGCGAGCAGATAGGTGCCGTACGCGCAGCACAGGGCGAGGAATCGCCGGTTGCGCACCATCGCGCGGACGCCACCCCGATCCCGGTTACGGACCCGGCCCGGGATGTGCTGCGGCATCAGCCACGCGTGCCCGGCGAGGACGAGGAGGAAGACCCCGGCCCCGGCGAGGCACGCGGCGCGGAAGTCCACGCCGAGCAGCAAGCCGCCGAGGAGGGGGCCGACAAAGGTACCGGCCTGGCCGGAGACGGTGAACAGCGCCAGGACCCGGGTGCGCGAACCGTGGCCTTCCTCCTCCCAGGCCACCGCCTGCCGGGCCACTTCGGATTCCACCGCGGGGGAGAAGAGCGCGGCGGCGAAGCCGATCAGCAGCACCGCGCCGATCACCGCCCAGGTCCGCTCCGCGTAGCCGAGCCAGACGAAGCCCGCTATCCGCGCGACACAGCCGGTCAGGACCACCGGGCGCACGCCGTAACGGTCCACCAGCCAGCCGCCGACCACGAACAGCCCCTGCTGGCTGAAGGTCCTGAGACCAAGGACGAATCCGACCATCCATCCCGCCATGCCGATCGCGGTGCCCAGGTGTTCGGCGAGGAAGGGCAGGACCGCGAAGAAGCCGATGTTGAAGGCGAGTTGAGTCAGGATCAGCAGCCGCAGAAGCGGAGACAGGTGCTTCCAGGTGCGCTCGCGCGGCGACTTCGGAGTCGGCGCCGTCCGGGCGGATCGGCCGGTCGGGGCGCGGCGGATCAGGTCCGTCATGGGGTGTCGTCCGGGAGGGAGCCAAGACCGGTGCGCATCTCATGCATCAGCACATGGTATGCAACAAGTGCCGAGCGCCCGCCCCGGGCGCCGGAGGCCACCGTCGGCTGATGCGAGGACGTGAAACGGCCTCACGGCGTGAGGGGCAGGGTGGCCGCGGTGCGGGCGGGGTGGTGAGCGCCGAGGAAGACCGCGAGGCCCCTGCTCGCCAACATGACCGAGTTCGGCAAGAGCCGCCTGCTGGACGTGTGGACGCTGCAGAACCTCGGCTACGACATCGCGCTCTACCCGGTCACCCTGTTGCGCCTGGCCATGGGCGCCGTCGAGGACGGACTGCGCACACTCGGCGCCGAAGGCACCCAGGAATCGCTGCTGCCCCGCATGCGGACCCGCTCCCGGCTCTACGAACTCCTCGACTACGAGGACTACACGGCCTTCGGCTCGGGTCTTCGACTTCACCCTCCCGCCCGGCACCTGACGCACCGCGGCCCGGGCGTCCGGCCGCTGACCCGGCAGGCATGGCGCCTTCCGGGACAGCGGACGGCCCGCACCGCAGGCGGACTACGGCGTGTGGCGCACGTCTACACCACGCCGTCGATGAACGCGGCGCGGATGCCGTCGACGTCGGAGCCGAGCAGGCCCAGCGTTTGCGCTGTGCGGCCGCCGGCCACGAAGTCCTGTCCGCACAGAGGCCCGCTCAGGGCGATGAACGAGTCGGTCAGGGGCACGGAGAGTCCGATCTGCGCGGCCAGCGAACTCCAGATGACCAGTCCGAAGGGGATGTCTTCGGTGAAGTACCGGTGCTTGATCGAGTCGGGTTCGGGGAATGCCTGACGGCCGTAGCCCTGCACGATGCGCTCGACGAAGCTGCCCTCGGTGACCTCGTAGGCGGTGTTGAGGAAGTCCCAGAAGCTGGCCGCCTTCACTCCGAGGGCGTCCGCCAGGGCGAGGCGCTCGCGGTCCAGGGTGTCGATGACCTCGGCGATGCGCGGGGTCACCAGACTGTGCAGCGGGTGGCCGTCGGCGTCTTCGACGGTCTTGAAGTTCAGCACCGCCGGCGGAACGTGGTAGATGGGGTTGCAGTTGCCCAGCCCGACGGTCAGCGCGTCCTCCTCCGGCACGTACCGGTCGCCGAAGTACGTCCGCAGGATGTCGAGGGCCTGGGGCGTGGCCGCACTGGGTACGGCGGCCAGCGGGACGGCGTGCTTGATCGCCCCGATGTAGACGTGCGCGGGGCGGCGAAGCCGGCAGGTGTACAGACTGGTCGGCGTCTCCGCGATGAGGCAGGGCTGCCGGCCGGCGAGCGCGAACATGCGCGCGAGCTCGACGCCGCTGCCGAGCACGCCCGGCTGGAACAGGACGAGCTGGTCCGGCTCGAGGACGGACGCGAGTTCCTTGGACAGGTAGGCGTGGGCGAAGGCGGGCACGGCGACGATGACCACCTCGGCGCCTCGGACGGCGTGCCCGAGGCCGGTCGTCAGCACCGAGGGTGTGCCGTGGCCCTCCACATCGCCGGTCATGTCGATGCCGTCGTTGGCCTTGATCGGTTCGAGGTCGCGGCCCCACCTGTCGAAGATCCGTACGTCGTGTCCGTCGAAGGACATATGACCCGCGATTGCCTGGCCGACGTTTCCTGCGCCAATGATGGCGATGCTGCCCATAGTGCGTGACTCTTCCGTTCTGACGTGGCGGGGGAGTGGGCTCGGCCTTGCCGAGCCGTGCGAGGAGCTGAAGCCGTAGTGTCGTGACGGCCGTGCGCGGCTTCCTTTCGGTCATCGGGCGCCCGTTGTCCGGCGGGGAACCGCCGGGACGGGCGGCAGGGGGTCATCTGACGGGCACCCCTGGGCCGAGCGGAATTCCCAGGGCGTACCAGAGGGCGAAGAAGGACGACCACGAGACCAGCACGGCGAGCGACCTGAACGAAGCGAACCGGCTGCTGCACGTGGCGATCGCCGAAGTCGCGCGCGTATCGCTGATGATTCCAATGATCAACACGCTGCACGAGGAGATCGAACGCTTCCTCAACCTCCGGGGTGAACTCGACCGGCCCCCTTACACAAGCGTCAACCACGGGCGGTTGGTCGAGACCATCCGGAGGGGCTCGGAGGAGGAGATCCGACAGGTCGTCCTCGAAGGCATCGAGCGCTCGCGCCAGTACATGCTGGAAACCCTGCTCTCCGGAGGGAACGAGACGAGCGGCGCTTCGTCGATGCCGTAGGTCGTCCAGGCGGGGAAGGGTACGGGCTGGGACCTTCGGGCGCGCGAATCCGGGGACCTCTTTCGCGTCCGCGGCTACGCTCGTTCTCGTGATGAATCGGTGGAAAGGCCACGTCATCCGTCATCCGCTCTGGGGCGCGGTGGAGTTGACCTTCGCATGGCATGCGTTGCTGCTGCTGTTCGCCGAGGTGGTCCTGCCTCCGCTGGCGCCCTCGTGGTATCCGGACCTCGGCGCTACCCTGGTCAACGCCGTCTGTGCCGCGGGGGTGTCGCTCGTGCTGTGGCGGTGGGGTTGGCTGCGTGTCTCCGCGGTGGCCGTACTCGGCCCTCCACACCGCTGGTGGCCGGCCGCGCCGATGCTGCTCATTGCCTGCTCGTACGCCGCGGCCGGCCTCGACGGCAGTGCGACGGTTGTCGTCAGCGGCCTGGTCTCGCTGCTGTGGGTCGGCATCAACGAGGAGATCTACAGCCGAGGCCTCGTCCAGCAGGCCCTCAACCCACTCGGTCCGATCCGCGCGGCCCTCGGCGTCGCCGTCTTATTCGGAGCAGGGCACATCCAGAACTTCCTGTTCTTCGGTGCCTCGCTCGACGACACGCTGTGGCAGATGCTGTCCGCCGGTCTCTTCGGCTTCACCTGTGCCGGTCTGCGCTACGCGATCGGCTCGGTCTGGCCGATGGTCGTGGTCCACGGACTCGACGACTTCTTCCAGATCCGCTCCCCGGGCTCGGCCCCCGACTGGTGGCAGGCGAGCGTGCTCGTCTTCCAGGCCGCGTACGGCGTGTGGCTGCTGCTCCGATACGGCGCCGAAGGCGCCCACTCGTCTGCCGAGGCCGTCAGCCCCGGCCCCGGCCTCGGCCCCGGCCCCGGCCCCGGCCCCGACGAGCGTCCCGAGGGAGACAGCCAGGCGAGGGCCTGAAATCCATTCGCCACTGCTCGCCTCGCCCGGTAAGTTCGCGAGCGTCCTCGCTGCTGGGTGCCCCTGTGATCTGCGCATGGCCACCCCGGCAGTTCCCACGCTGAGAGTAGGTTTCGTCAATGGCATGCCGTATCAGTGAGCTCGTGCTCGGTTGCCGCGACCCCGAGGTGCTGGCGCGGTTCTGGTGCGAGGTCCTGGACTTCGTGGTGCTCGATCGCGAGGACGACGGAACTCTCGAGATCGGGCCGCGCGAAGGGTTCGGCGGTCCGCAGCCGACGATCATCCTCAGCCGCAGGGACGAGCCGGAGCCCGGGAAACCCCGGCTGCACATCGACGTCAACGCCACCGACCGCGATCAGGGCGCCGAGCTCGAACGCCTCCTGAAGCTCGGTGCGCGCCCGGCCGACATCGGCCAGACCGGGGAGGAGCAGTGGCACGTCCTCGCCGATCCCGAAGGCAACGAGTTCTGCCTGCTCAAGGCACGCCTCGCGCCACTCTGACGGCCCTCGTCGTCAGCTGACATCCGTCAGCCCCACCGCCCGGCCCTCCGAGTCCCATGCGACCTCCTGGATCCGCGCCACGGCGTCGCGGTTGAGCGGCCCGAAGACATGAGGAAACAGGGTGTTCTCGGCGATGCCGGGCGGCGGGGCGGGGTCCGCGGCTTCCCATTCGCACCTCGCGGTGAGCTGGTCCTCGGCGAGGAGCAGCGCCAGCAGCGGCCTCGGCGCATTGCGGTAGAAGGCGTTGACGACGGCCAGCGTGGTCTCCTCGTCGGAAGAGCAGTGGATGAAACCGTCCTCCGTGAGGGAGGCGGGGCTGTAGGGACAGTCGGGAGCAGCGTTCCACTCGGCAAGCGGTACGACGTGGTAGATCATGACTCGATTAAACCGCCATCATCTGCCGCAGAGTGAGAGGACGATCGTCTCGCTCGCTACCGCAGCCCCGGCTCCGGCTGCGGTGCCACATCCTTCGGAGCCGGGTATTCGGGATCATCCCGGCAGCCCAACCGCGACGTAATCTTCTTCGCCGAGGCGATGAGCAGTTTGGCGTGCGAGTGGTCGCTGACGGTGAAGTAGTCGCGCAGGGCGAACTCCAGAGAACGATCCCCTCTTAACTCCGTCCCGCCGCTGCCGGTATCACACGCGACGAGGAGCCTGCCGGCGTCCTCCGGACCGACGGTGGTCGTGTAGTGCACCGACCGGTCCGACGGGGGTGAGTGGGGAGTCCACGCCACGGTGATGGCGAGCAGTTCCTTCCCCTCAGCCTTGCCCGACAAGGTACAGAGGTCCTCGGGCGTGCTTCTCCTGGCCGACTCCTCCCGCAAGGCCTTCGCCACGCGACCAGTGCTCTCGGTCTTGACCGGATAGACCTCGCTGGGCCCGTTCGGCTCCCGCGCCTCCTTCGCGATGGCCTCGTCGAACAGGCCATCGCAGGCTTGGGCGACAGGTACGAGCCCGGCGTTGGCGGTCGGCTCCGAGGTCGGCTTCGGAGCCCCGGAATCGCCGCCGCCACAGCCCGTGACGGCGACGACAGACGTACAGACCAGGGCTGCCAGTCGCCCCAGAGTCAGGCGAAAATTGCGGTGCACGATCTCTCCTGTCGCTCCATCAACTGCCGCTATCCGTCAGACGGACGTCACCGACGCCGCGTACGTAGTCTGCCTTTCCGCGCTCGCTGGTCTGGTGGTACCAACGACCAGCGTGCGTGGTCCCAGGCGTCGAACGCGTCCGGGCTGCGCGGTCATGCTCCGTCGCCGCCCGAGCCGGGCGGGCCGGACAACGCGGCGGGCAGGACCTCGTCGACGGGCCCGCGCCGCACACAGCGGCCGCCCTCGAACAGCGCGGCCTCCCGGGTCAGCGCACGGACCGCGGGCAAGTCGTGGCTGATGAAGAGAAGGGCGGTCCGGGCCGGGGCGAGGAGGCGGGGCAGCGCGTCGAGGACCCGCTGCCGGGAGACGGTGTCCAGCGCCGACGTCACTTCGTCGCAGACGAGCAGGGCCGGACGTGCGGTCAGTGCCCGTACCAGTGCGCAGCGCTGGAGCTGGCCGCCGGAGAGCCGGTCCGGGGCCCGGTGCAGCAGCGCCTGGTCGAGTCCCAGCGCACCGGCGGCCTCCACCGCCTCTGCCGTCGCCTCCTCGTGGCGCAGGTCGCGCAACAGCCGTGCGGTATAGGCGAGTTGGTCGAGCACTGGACGGTGTTCCTCGAAGGAACCGGCGCTGTTCTGGTGCACGTACTGGATGGCGCGGCGCTGGGTGGGCGTGCGCCGGTCGATGCGGCGGGGGAGCGGTCGGCCGTCGAGCCGTATCTCGCCGCTGGACGGCGTGGTCAGCGCGGCCAGCGCCCGGGCGGTCTTGCCCGAGCCGAAGGGACCGAGCAGCGCGACCTCGTCGCCGGGCGGGAACGCCATCGAGACCGGCCCGGCCAGTGGACCGCCGGACCGGCGGCGTACGACGATATCCGTGGCGGCGACCCCGCCGCGGCCCTCCGGCGCAGGGCCGGTTGTGGTCGGGCCCGCCTCTTCGCCCGCGCCGGTGTTGCGTTCCGCGGCGAGCAGTTCCCGGGTGGCCCAGTGGCGGACGGCCGGAAGCCCCGTGGCGGCCGTCCCGGCGCCGGGTACGAGGCCGCCGGCGCCGAGGACGTCCGCCGTCGGCCCGTCGTCCACGGCCCGGCCGTGTTCCAGCACGATGACGCGGTCGGCCGTCTCGCGCACCAGTCGCAGGTCGTGACTGAGCAGCAGCACGCCCGCGCCGTCGTCCGCGAGCGCCCTCACCATCCGCGGTGCCGTGAGACACGCCCGGCGTCTTTGAAAAGCGTTTTCAGTTGACTAGTGTGGCGGGATCCGGGCGTCGCGGCACCGGGTCCCGCCGCGCGGCGCTGCCGTGCGCTCGGCCCATGCCGGACAGGGAGGAACCCTCAGTGACACGGACCGCGCACCATGAGTACACCGTGCGCCTCGCCACGACCGGCGTACGGCCCGCCCACCCGCCGCACCCGCTCTGGCTCGCTGAACGCTACTCGCAGGACACCACCGCACAACTGGTCCGTGTCTATGTGCGCCCCGAACACCGACGCCGCGGACTCGCCCGCACCCTGGTCGACGCGGTCTGTGACTTCATCGCGGACACCCCTGGCTACGACCGCGTCTACCTCCACACCAACGTCAACGTCGACGGCGCGGAAGCTTTCTGGCGAAGCCTGGCCAAGGAGGTGTTCGACGCCCGCACCACCGGCGAACACGGCGGCCCGGGCGTCGCCACGGTGCACTTCAAATCCCGATGTGACGACCCGTCGCACACCGAGACCAGGCACACACCGAGACCGCGCACACCTCAACGCCCCGCGCATCCAACACCGCGGTGAAACGTGGCGCATGAGCCCCGCCGCTAAGGTATGGCTGCGTATGTCGCCGTGAGCAACAGCCATCCGAGGGGAGGCGCAGTGGACAGGGATGTCGGCGTCGCGTCACCGCTGCCCGAGAGTCATGCCGACGACCGGACGCCGTCGGCCACACGTCCCGACGGGGGCGGCGGCCTGCGCGCAACCGTACGTGTCACCTCCCATGCGCTGATCGCGGGACTCCCCGTCGCGGTGCTCGGCGTCGTCGCCATCGTGCTGGGGCCCGAGATCTCCGCCGGGCTCGACAACCGGGCGGTGGCGGCGTGGCGGACGGTGTTCACCGCGATCGTCATCCAGGGGGTGCCGTTTCTGCTGCTCGGCACTCTGGTGTCGGCCGCGATCAGCGCCTTCGTACCGGCGTGGGTCTTCACCCGGGTGCTTCCGCGCAACCCGGCGCTCGCCGTGCCGGTGGCGGGGATGGCCGGGGCGGTGCTGCCGGGATGCGAGTGCGCGTCGGTCCCGGTGGCCGGCAGCCTGATGCGGCGCGGGGTGACCCCGGCGGCGGCGCTGGCCTTCCTGCTGTCGGCCCCCGCCATCAACCCGATCGTGCTGATGGCGACGTACGTGGCCTTTCCCGGCAACCCCTGGATGGTCACGGCCCGTCTCGTCGCCTCGCTGCTGACCTCCGTGGTCATGGGCTGGCTGTGGATCCGTCTGGGCCGCGAGGAGTGGCTGCGCACCCCGAAGGGGCCCACCGGGCACACCTCCGGCGCGAGCCGAGCGGAGGAGTTCCGGGTCTCGCTCCAGCACGACTTCCTGCACGCCGGGGGGTTCCTCGTGGTCGGCGCGGCGGCCGCGGCCACGTTCAACGTCGCGATGCCGCACGCCGTGCTGCGGCTCTTCTCCGACTCGCCGTGGCTCTCGCTGCCCATGCTGGGGCTGCTCGCGGTGGTCCTCGCGGTGTGCTCCGAGGCCGATGCGTTCGTCGCCGCCTCGCTCACCGGGTTCTCGCCCAGCGCCCGGCTCGCCTTCATGGTGGTCGGCCCGATGGTCGACCTGAAGCTGATCGCGCTGCAGTCCGGCACCTTCGGGCGCGCCTTCGCCCTGCGCTTCTCGTCGGCCACCTGGGTGGTGGCGGTGCTGTGCAGCGCTCTGGTGGGGTGGTGGCTGCTGTGAAGCGCAACATCCAGGTGCTGCTGCTCCTGTGCACCGGCGTCGGCCTGCTGCACATCGCGCTGCTGACCGATCTGTATCTGCGCTATGTGCGCCCTGGCCTGCGGCCCGCGCTCATCGCCTCGGGGGTGCTGCTGATCGTGCTCGGCGCGGTCAGCGCCGCCCGCGACGGCTTTCCCTTCAACCGCCCGCGTCCGGACGATGGCCACGACCACGGCCACGGTCACGGTGGCCACCAAGGCCATGGACACGGTCACTCTCAGGGGCCGCGGATCGCCTGGCTGCTGTACGTACCGGCCCTGACCATTCTGTTCCTCGCGCCACCCGCACTCGGCTCGTACACCGCCGCCCGCGACGAGGCGAAGGCCAAGGCCCCCACCGCCGGAGACAGCCTCTTCCCCGCCCTCCCGCGGAACGGGATCGCCGAGCTGTCGCTGAACGACTTCAGCTCCCGGGCGGTCTGGGACACCGGCGGTACCCTCCGAGGGCACACCGTGCGCCTCACCGGCTTCGTCACCCCCGGCCACCACGGCACCTGGTACGTCAGCCGCCTGGCCATCAGCTGCTGCGCCGCCGACGCGACGGTACGCAAGGTACGGGTGCACGGGGCCTCGGCGCCCCCCGCCGATGCCTGGGTCACCGTCACCGGCACCTGGCACCCCACCGGCAAGGTCGGGACGGACGACGCGAGCCCGGCCCTGGACGCCACGACCGTCAAGCGTGTTCCCGCGCCCAAGGACCCGTACAACGATGCGGTGGCGACCCGGCCCGGTCGGTGAAGACGGGCACACGGTTCAGCCCCAGGCCGTCGGCCTGGGGCATTCCGCGTCGAGGACGATCGTGGCATCGGCCAGGAGCGTGGTCAGTGGTCGTCCCAGTGGCCCTCGTGCTGCGCGTGGCGGTGGCCGTCGTGGAGGTAGTCCACATGATCGCCGTGCGGTACGGCGACATGTCCGCAGTCGTCGCGATGCTGGTGGTCGTGGCCTTCGTGGACGGTGTGGCCACTGGGCTCGCACTCGTCGACATGGTCGTCGTGTGTCCGGTGCAGATGGCCGTCGTGGACGTAGTCGGTGTGATCGTCGTGCGGGACCGCGACGTGGCCGCAGCCGCTTCCATGCTGGTGGGAGTGGCCGGTGTGGGGAGCGTGCGTTGTCATGGGGGCACCTACTTTCTCCCCCCCCTGACCCATTCTGCACTCGGGCCACGGCCATGCCACGCTTCGGCGATCAGGACAGGGAACCGTGTCGCCGTGGCCATGGGCTGGGGCTTCCGTTTCCGTGGCGTACCGGTGGTTGTCACGAGTCGGCCCAGCCCGGGGCTGTCTGCCGTCGTTCCACGTGGGGTGGGTAGGTCGGCGACGCTGCGGCGGGACGCTACCGAGGATGGCCTACTTCCTGGAGGGCCCCTCATCGATGGGGGGCAGGCAGTGCTCTCAACGATCGGTGAGATGCGATCGCATCGCCTCGGTCCCGACCCGGCCGCGTACGGAGAACCACAGGTTGAACGACACTCTCCGTCCCGGCCGCAGCCTCGGGGGGTCGAGGAGGGCGATGTGGATGCCTTCCCGTGACATCCGCAGTGTGCTGTGCGCGCGTACGGTCACCGCTTTCGGCCGCCGGACAGCGCCCGGCCGCTTCCGGTCGGGCTCACGCAGCATGGAGACTCCCAGCTCCGGGGAGTCGGCGAAGGTCAGGGTGTCGTCCGTGTCCCCGATGTTGCGAATCTCGAAGTAGGCGGCGGCCGTCTGCCCGGTCGACTGGACGATAAGGCCGTCCCCGACCCGGATCCTCGGCGCGGGCTCTCCCGCCGCCCCGGTCGCCGTGTAGCCCGTGAGCAGGGCCAGGGTCAGGGCGCAGCCGCCCACTGGCACCAGCGCCGCCCGTACTCCCCGGGCCACCGTCTCCCTCAGACGGCGTCGCGGCGTGGTGCGGTCATCGGTCGCTGAGGACATCGGACTTCCTTCCCGGGTGGCCGTGCTCGGTGGCCGCGGTGCCGAATGAGGAGAGGGGAGTGGGCGAGGTGCCGGTCTGCCACTCGCCGGGGGCGTAGGACCGCAGCCGGAGGCTGTTGGTGACCACCAGGACCGAACTCGCGGACATGGCCGCTGCCGCGACCATGGGGTTGAGCCAGCCGGTCGCGGCCAGCGGAACGGTGACCACGTTGTAGCCGAAGGCCCAGACGAGATTGGCGCGGATGGTGCTCAGCGTGCGCCGGGTGAGCCGGATGGCGTCGACGACGGCCGGCATGTTGTCCCGTATGAGGGTGATGTCGGCCGCGCCGATCGCGGCGTCGGTGCCGCCGCCCATCGCCATTCCCAGATCGGCGGAGGCCAGCGCGGCGGCGTCGTTGACCCCGTCGCCGATCACCGCGACGCACCGGCCCTGCTCGCGCAGTGCGGTGACGATCCGTTCCTTCTCCTCCGGGGTCACCCCGGCGTGGATCGTGTCGATGCCCGCCCGTTCGGCCATCGCGCGGGCGGGGGCGGCTCCGTCGCCGGTGACCAGCACCGGCTCGATGCCCAGGTTGCGCATCGCCCACACCGCCTCGTGGCTGGTGGGCCGCAGGCTGTCCCCGACGGCGAGCAGCCCTGTGGGACGGTCGTCGATCTCCACGATCACGGCGGTGTGCGCGGCGCGTTCGGCGGCCTCGCGCGCCCGGACCAATGGCTCCGGCAGCGGTTCCGACGGCCCAGGGCGGCGCACCCGCACCTCACGGTCCTCGACGCGACCGGACACCCCCTCGCCGGGATGGGCACGGAATTCCGTCACCTCCGGCAGACCGGCGTCACCGGCCGCGTCACGGCGGGCCGCCGCCACCACCGCCCGGCCGATGGGGTGTTCGGAGCCCTGCTCCACGGCCGCGGCCAGCCGAAGCACTTCCTTCGCCTCCAAACCGTCCTTCGCCACCGCCACATCGGCCAGTGACATGCGGCCGGTGGTGAGCGTGCCGGTCTTGTCCAGGACCGCGGTGTCCACACGGCGCAGCCGCTCCAGTGCCTCCGGGCCGCGGACGAGAACGCCCAGCTGCGCACCTCGCCCGCTGGCCACCAGGAACGCGGTCGGCGTGGCCAGCCCCAGAGCACACGGGCAGGCCACTACCAGCACGGCCACGGCCGCGGTCACCGCCGTCTCACTCGCCGCGCCCGCGCCGAGCCAGAAGCTCAGCACCGTGCCGGCGATTGCCACGATCACCGGCACGAACACCCCCGCCACCGCGTCGGCCAGCCGCTGGATCGCGGCCTTGCCCGCCTGGGCCTCGGCCACCAGGCGTGTGATACGGGCGAGTTGGGTGTCGGCACCGACCGCCGTGGCCCGTACGACAAGCAGTCCGCCGGCGTTGAGGGCTCCGCCGACCACGGCGGATCCGGGGGTCACCTCCACCGGCACGCTCTCGCCGGTGACCAGGGAGAGATCCAGCGCCGACCCGCCCTCGACGACCACCCCGTCCGTGGCGACCTTCTCACCGGGGCGCACCACGAACTCCTGCCCCGCAGTGAGCGCG
Organism: Streptomyces sp. NPDC007875; assembly: GCF_042868035.1. Lineage (NCBI taxonomy): Bacteria > Bacillati > Actinomycetota > Actinomycetes > Kitasatosporales > Streptomycetaceae > Streptomyces > Streptomyces sp. NPDC007875. The sequence continues at coordinate 25,873 of NZ_JBIADZ010000028.1, forward strand.
GCCACCGGGACGCGGCGATTGCCTCCCGGCTCCCGCAACTCGACGTCCTTGGCGCCCAGTTCGGCCAGCGCCCGCAGCGCCGAGCCGCTCCGGTGCCTGGCCCGTGCCTCCAGATGCCGCCCGATGAGAACGAACAGCGGCACGGCGACCGCCGCCTCCAGATAGATATGGGGCACATCGTCGTCGGCCGAGGGCAGCAGGCTGAACGGCATGCGCATTCCCGTCGCACCCGCGCCGCCCAGGAACAGCGCGTACGCCGACCAGGCAAACGACGCGAGGACACCGAGGGACACCAGCGTGTCCATGGTGGCCGCGGCATGCCGCAGACCGCGCAACGCCCGTCGGTGGAAGGGCCATGCACCCCAGGTCGCCACCGGTACGGCGAGGGAGAAGCAGGCGTACTGCCATCGGTCGAACTGCCAGGAGGGGACCATTGAGATGACGATCACGGGCACCGCCGTCACCGCCGTGACGACCAGTCGTTCGATGTCGACGGCCTCGTTGCCAACGGGCCCATCGTCAGCCCTGCTCCCGGGCGATGGGCTGTCGTCCCCGCCGGTCGCGGCCGGGGGCGCGGGGAGTGCGGCGGTGTACCCGGCCCGTTCGACGGTGGCGATCAGCTCCTCCGGGGCCACGGTGGCCGGGTGGGAGACCCGCGCCGTGCCGGTGGCCAGGTTCACGGTGGCGCTCACGCCCTCGACACGGGCCAGTTTCTTCTCCACCCGGGCCACGCAGGCCGCACACGTCATCCCGCCGATCAGGAGGTCGGTGGTGCGCGCGGACACACCGGACGAGGTCGCCGGATCGGACGCGGTATCCGGCCGCTCGCTCATCGCGCCCCCTTCCAGGAGCGGGGGCCGAGCCACCCCATGCCGTGTGTATCCATGCCCCCGGCCCCGCCGTCCTCCGGCACGCTCCGGTGGATACCGGGCGCCACCGGGCCGGCCGCCCGCCCCACCGCGTAGGAGGCGGCCATCAACACCGCCAGGAGGACGAGAAACCCGGTCAGGGCGGGAGGTGGCAGCGCGCGACGCACCCGGGCGACGTGCGGCTCCGCCGCGTCGGGCGCCGGTCGCTGCGGCGAGGCGGTATCGGTCAACGGCATCTTCGGCACTCCCCTGTGCAGGCTTGGCGGAAACGGCCGGGGTTCGCCCACCTTTACGGTGCGGGGCCGGTCGGCCGCTCACCGGACGGAGGCTCTGTCACACATGGAGGAAAGCCGCCCGGCCGGGAACTGTCCGGGTGCGTCAGCCGACATCTGAGCCGTGAGAGGTTTCTGCCCCCGCCCGGCGGAGCGCGGAAAGTGCGGTTGAGCAGCGGCCGGGGCGCACCTGTCCACCCGGCCGGGCCGAGGGGCCTGGTGCGGGGACCATGACCCTCACCGGCCCCCAACGAGCGGGAACCGATGCCGTATCCGCCACGACTACTGATCCGGGGCAACCCGTGTATCAAGTGGATCCAGGAGAGTTTCGATGCGTTCTCGTGTGTGGTGGGGTACGACGGCCGCGGTGCTTTGCGGCCTCCTCGTGGCGGGTTGCGGCAACGGAGGCGGCAGCGGCGACGGTGACAAGGCGGGCCCCGCCGACGAGAAGTCGGCCACCGGCGACTACCCGGTCACCGTCACCGATTGCATGGGCGCCAAAACCAGGTTCTCCAAGGCCCCCCAGAGGATCGTCACCAGTAACGCCTCCAGCCTGGAACTGCTGCTCCGCCTCGGTGCCGGTGACAACGTCATCGGCACCGGCTTCCCGCCCGGCAAGGGCACACTGCCCGGTGAACTCGACGCGCAGGCACGGAAGGTGAAGGTGCTCGGCCAATCCGTGATCCCGAAGGAGAAGCTCCTCGGCTCCGGCGCGGATCTGTACATCGACACCTTCGCCTCGATGAACATGGGCGGCGGCATGGGCGACGCGCCGACCGAGGAGGAGTTCAAGGCGGCCGGGATCAAGCACATCTACCTCAAGTCCACCGCCTGTGCGGCGCAGAACGAACGCGCGGTGACCGACCTGTCCGCGGTGGAGGCCGACATCACCTCCCTCGGCGCGGTCACCGGCACCAGCGCGAAGGCGAAGGCACTCGTCGACGGCATGAAGGAAAAGGTGGACGCCGTCCGGAAAGCGGTCGGCGGGACGGCGGAGGGCGAGCGGCCGACGTACTTCTTCTTCGACTACGACGCCGGCACCAAGCAGCCCACCGTCGTCTGCAACCGCCAGGTCGCCAACGCGGTGATCACTTTGGCCGGTGCCCGCAATGTCTTCGCCGACTGCGACGGCGACTACAAGCAGGTCGGATGGGAGGACGTCATTTCCAGGAACCCGGACTGGATCCAGCTGGGCGTCCGCGATCGGGGCAGCGAGGCGGCGAACGAGAAGGCGTTCGACGAGGCGCGGACGTGGCTGAAGTCGAATCCCGCCACCAAGGGTCTGAAGGCCGTCGAGGAGGGCCACTTCCTGCGCATCGGCTCCGAGCGGACCACCATCGCCGGAGTCGAGAACGCCGATACCGTCCAGGAGATCGCCAAGGCCCTCTACCCGGGCAAGGCCGGCTGATGGTGCTCGACGCCACGGTGAGCAGGAAGGGCAGCGCCGATGCCCGTGTGCGCACGCGGCGTTCCGTGCCCGCCGGGCCGCTGGCGCTGCTCCTGGCGGTCGCGTTGCTCGCGGCCCTCACGGCGGCGGTCGCCTGGGGTTCCACGTCGATCCCGCCGGGCGAGGTGTGGAGCGTGGTCTGGCGCAGACTGACCGGCGAAGCCCCCCGGCCCGGCACGAACGACCTGATTGTCTGGCAACTGCGTCTGCCGCGCGCCCTGTTGGCGGCTCTGGTGGGTGCCGGGCTCGGTCTGGTCGGTACGGCGATGCAGGCCCTCGTCCGCAACCCGCTGGCCGACCCGTACTTCCTGGGTGTCTCCAACGGCGCCTCCCTCGGAGCCGTCGCCGCCATCGTCCTCGGCCTCGGCACCGGGGGAGCGCTGGGCCTCGGCCTGTCCGGTGCCGCTTTCGCGGGAGCCCTGGCAACCTTCGCTCTCGTCTGGGCGGTGGCCCGGCGCGGCGGGGGGTTCGCGCCGCTCAGGCTGGTGCTCGCCGGGGTGGCCATCGGACAGTTCCTGTCCGGCTTCACCAGCTACCTGGTGTTGCAGGCCGGGGACGAGCAGCAGACCCACAGTGTGCTGTTCTGGCTCATGGGCAGCCTCAGCGGTGCGAGCTGGCCGCTGCTGGCCGCCCCGGCGGTGGCGGTTCCGGCGGTCCTGCTGCTGTTGCAGGCCCGGGCCCGGGGCCTGAACGCGCTGCTGATGGGTGATGAGACGGCGGCCGGGCTCGGCATCGACGTCGTACGGCTGCGCCGTGAGCTGTTCGCGGTCACCAGCCTGCTCACCGGCGTCCTCGTCGCGGTCTCCGGGGCCATCGCCTTCGTCGCCCTCATGGTCCCCCACGTCTGCCGCCTGGTCATCGGCGGCGACCACCGCCGTCTGCTGCCCGTGTCGGCGCTCTTCGGCGCGCTGCTGCTGGTGGTGGTCGACATCGTGTGCCGCACGGCCATGGACACGCAGGAACTGCCGGTCGGGGTCGTCACCTCGCTGATCGGCGCTCCGGCGCTGCTGTATCTGCTGGACCGGCGCTTGGGGAGCGGGAGTTGAGGATCGACATCGAGGACCTGCGGGTCGCGTATGCCGGACGCACGGTCGTGGCCGACGCCCACCTCATCGCGGCCGAAGGCGAGATCACCGGCCTGGTGGGGCCCAACGGCAGCGGCAAGTCCACTCTTCTGCGGACCGTGTACCGGCATCTGAAGCCCGCCGCCGGACGTGTTCTGCTCGACGGCACCGACATCCGCGAACTGAGCCCCGCGCGGTCGGCCCGGCACGTCGCCGCCCTCCCGCAGGAGCGGGGCGGGGACTTCGAGCTGACCGTGCGTGAGGTCGTCGCCATGGGCCGCACCCCCTACAAGCGGGCGTTCGCCGGGGAGGACGCCGCCGACCGGGACATCGTCGCGCGCTCTCTCGCGGACGTCGGCATGGAGGGCCACGCCGACCGCCGCTTCACCGAGCTGTCCGGCGGCGAGCGCCAACGCGTGTTGCTGGCCCGCGCGTTCGCCCAGCAGCCGGATGTCCTGGTCCTGGACGAGCCGACGAACCACCTCGACGTCCGGCACCAGGTCGAACTTCTCGCGCTGCTGCGCGCCCGACGCCGTACGACCCTGGTGTCGCTGCATGACCTCAACGCCGCCGCCTCCGTGTGCGACCGGCTGCACGTCCTGCACGAAGGCCGCGTGGTCGCCTCCGGAGCGCCCCGCGAGGTGCTGCGACCGGCCCTGCTGGCCGAGGTGTTCGGTGTGCGCGCGACCGTGGTCGAACACCCGCTGACCGGGGACCCGCTGATCGCCTTCGACCACCGGGAACCGGCGGACGGGCGGGAGGAACCGGAAGCGGCCGACCCGGCGGACGAGCACCAAGGGCAACCTGTCGGCCGATCATGAATTCCTGCGGTTTTTGCTGATACATCCGGGAACTCGCTCCACGGTTCGCCCGACTTCTAGAGCGAGGCCGTCGCTCGGCGGCCGGTCTGCCAGAGGGAGGGGTGTATGACCGACGACGCTCTTGGTGCGGATCAGCCCGGGGACGTACCTGAGCGGCCGGCGGATCCACCCGAAGTCCACGACCACTGGCTCCTGGTGGCCGTGGCGGGCGCGCTGGCGTTCGTGGCGATGCTCGACATGAACATCGTCAACGTGGCGCTCGCGGACATCTCCCGGGGCCTGCGGGTGCCGGCAGCGACAGCCCAGTGGGCGGTACTGGGCTACCAACTGCCTGTCGTCGCCCTCCTGTTGCCCGTCGGACGCTGGCTCGACGCCGTGGGCACCCGCCCCGCGCTGCTGGCCGCGACCGGCGGCTTCGCGCTGTGCAGCGCGCTTGCCGCCGCGTCCCCCTGGGCCGCCTGGCTGATCGCCGCCCGGATCGGGCAGGGCGCCTGTGGCGCGGTGCTGTTCGTGTTGATGCCGGTGCTGGCGATCCGCTCCGTGCGGCCCGAGCTGCGCGGGCGGGCGATGAGCGTGCCCGCGACCCTCGGCCCCCTGGGCGCCGTCACCGGACCGGCGGTCGGCGGTCTGCTCCTGGACCATCTGGGCTGGCGCTGGATCTTCCTGGTCAAGATCCCGTTCTGTCTGCTGGCGCTGGCCGTGGTGTGGCGCGCAATGCCCGGGGACGGCCGCCTGCGCGGCGCGGACCGGCGCTTCCTCGCCGACACCGCCCTGACAGCCACTGGAGTAACGATCCTGCTGCTGTCCCTGACCCTGGCCTCCGATACCCCCGCCTGGCTGCCGCTCGCCCTCGTCGCCGCCCCGCCGCTGTGGTGGTGGCTGCGGGGTCCGGGCGGCCGGCCGGTGGCCGGTGTGCTGCGGGCGGCGGGGCTGCTGCGGGCGCATGGCGCGGTGCTGGCGCTGGCGGTGGGTTTCGCCGCCATGCACTACGTGGTCGCCCTGCACCTCCAGCGCGACGAGGACGTCAGCGCGAGCGTCACCGGCCTGACGGTGCTCGCCTTCCCCCTCGGCATGGGGCTGGCGGGCCCGCTCGGCGGACGGCTCGCCGACCGGTACGGGGCCCGGCCCCTCGCGGTCACCGGCGCCGCGCTCACCGCCGTCGGCCTGCTGCTGCTCGCCCCGCTGGGCGACGGCTGGTCCCCTCCAGACGTGGCCTGGCGGCTCGCCCTCGCCGGACTCGGCATGGGCCTGAACGGCGGCCCTGCCCAGGCCCTGGTCATGGGCGCCGCCCCGCCGGGCCGCGCCGCCACGGTCGGCTCGACCGTCCAACTCGCCCGCAGCCTCGGCTTCACGCTCGGACCGGCCCTGGCCACGGCGGCCTGGGGGCTGGCGGGTCCGGACGACGGCGTCCGGGCGGGTCTGGCCCTCGCCGCCCTCGCCGCCTGCTCCGCCGTACCGCTGCTCGCCCGGCCCGCCCGCGGTCCCGCGAACCTCACCGAGAAGACCACCGACGCGGCGCCCGCCGCACCCCGCTGAGCCACCGCCTCACCGTCACCGAGGAGTCGTCGTCATGTGCGGAATCACCGGCTGGGTGTCCTTCCACCAGGACCCCCGCACTCAGGCCCCGGTCATCGAGGCCATGACCGCCACCCTGACCCCGCGCGGTCCCGACGCGGGCGGAGTCTGGCTCGGCCGGCGCGCCGCGATCGGCCACCGCCGCCTGGCCGTCATCGACATCGCCGGTGGCGTCCAGCCGATGACCGACCGGCCCGATGCCCCGACGACCGTGCTCACCTACAGCGGCGAGATCTACAACCACCACGAACTCCGCGCACAACTGAAGGGCCTGGGGCACGAGTTCCGCACCCGCAGCGACACCGAGGTGGTGCTGCGCGCCCACGCCGAGTGGGGTGAGGAGGTCGCCGACCACCTGGAGGGCATGTTCGCGTTCGCCGTCTGGGACGAGCGGGCGCAGCGGCTGCTCCTGGTCCGCGACCGGCTCGGCGTCAAGCCCCTGTTCTGGGCGGCCGTGGACGGCGGTCTGGCCTTCGCCTCCGAACCCAAGGCGCTCTTCGCCCACCCGGAGATACGGCCCCGGGTGGACGCGGACGGGCTGCGCGAGGCGTACAGCCTGCTGTTCAACACCGGTCCGACGGTGTGGTCCGGCGTGCGGGAGGTCGAGCCCGGCGGTCTGCTCCTCCTGGACCGGGACGGCATCCGCGAGCGCCGCTACTGGCGGCTGGAGGCCGACGCCCACCCGGACGACCGGGACGCCACCGTCACCCGCGTGCACGACCTGGTGAGCACCGCCGCTCGCGCTCAGTTGGAGGCCGACGTCCCCTTGTGCTCCCTGCTGTCGGGCGGCATCGACTCCACCGTCCTGACCTCCCTGCTCGCCGACGAACTGCGCCTGCGCGAGGGCCCGGGCGCCCGGATCCGCTCCTGCGCCGTCGACTACAGCGACCAGGCCGAGAGCTTCACCGGTGATGTTCTGCGCACCGGCCACGACACCCCGTACGCCACGGAAGCGGGCGCGTTCATCGGCACCGACCACAGCACGGTGGTGCTGGACCCGCGTGCCCTGCTCGACCCCGAACACCGCAAGGCCGTGGTCGTGGCCCGCGACGCGCCGATCGGCGTCGGCGACATGGACACCTCGCTCTACCTCCTCTTCGGGGAGATCCGTAAGCAGTCCACCGTCGCCCTGTCCGGCGAGGCCGCCGACGAGGTCTTCGGCGGCTACCCCTGGTTCCACAACCCCGAGGCGCTGGCCGCCGGCACCTTTCCCTGGCTGCTGGTGACCGGCGACGAGGCCGCGATGCCGCTGAACCCCGAATTGGACCTGCGCATCGGCGAGTTCCGTGACGACACCTATCGCACCGCCCTGGCCGCCGTACCGCACCTCGACGGCGAGACCCCCACCGAGCACCGGCAGCGCGAGATGCAGCACCTCTCGCTCACCCGCTGGCTGCGTCAACTCCTGCACCGCAAGGACCGGTTGAGCATGGCACAGGGCCTGGAGGTCCGCGTCCCCTACTGCGATCACCGGCTCGTCGAGTACGCCTTCACCACCCCCTGGACCCTGAAGAACTTCGACGGCCGGGAGAAGAGCCTGCTGCGCGCGGCGGGCACCGGACTGGCCCCCGACTCGGTGCTGCACCGCCCCAAGAACCACTACCCGGCCACCCATCATCCCGACTACAACCGCGGTCTGCAGTACATGGCCCGCGACGCCCTCGCCGACGACACCGTCCGCTCCCTCGCCGACGAGACCCGCCTCAAACCCTGCCTCGACATTCCGCCCGGCCAACTGGAGTGGGGCCACCGCCTCCGCCTCGAACGCGTCGTCGACCTCGCCCTGTGGCTGGACCACTACCAGCCCGAACTCGCCCTTTGAGGAGCCCCTGCCATGACCCTCCAGGAATCCGAGACGGCCCCCGAGGCCCTGCCCGAGCCCGTGCCGCTGATGGGCTGCCCCTACAAGAGCAACCCGTACCCCCTCTACGAGCGGATGCGCGAGACCGGCCCGGTGCACCGTGTCCGCTTTCCCAGCGGCGTGCACGCCTGGCTCATCACCGGCTACGACGCCGCGCACTCCGCGCTGGGCGACGACCGCCTCGGCAAGAACCACGACCGGGGCAACGACCGCTGGCGCGCCCGCGCATCGATCATGCCCGAGCCTCAGCACTCCCAGCTCCAGGTCCACCTCCTCCACCAGGACCCGCCGGCCCACACCCGCATGCGGCGCTTCGTCACCGAGGCCTTCAGCCCGCGCCGTATCGAGCACCTGAGGCCCCGCTTCCAGGAACTGGCCGACGCCCTCGTCGACGCCCTCCCGGAAACCGGCCCCGCGGACCTTGTCACCGGCTTCGCCGCCCGCTTCCCCTTCCAGGTCCTCGCCGAAGTCATCGGCCTGCCACCCGAGTTGGCGGCCCGCTTCGACCGCGACTGGGGCAAGGTCGTCCAGCCGGTCGGACCGACCGACCCCGGACGCCCGCTGTACGAGGCCCGTCTGCACGGGCTCCAGAGCTACATATCCGAGATCGTCGCCCACAAGCGCGAACGCGGGGAGGACGATCTGCTCAGCCGCCTGGTCGTGGCCCGTGACTGCCGCGAACTCTCCCATCAGGAGCTGGACTCGATGATCTTCCAGCTCCTGGTGGCGGGCCAGGAACCGGTCACCAACCAGATCACCACCGCCCTGATCGCCCTCTTCCGCCACCCCGCCGAACTCGTCCGGGTGCGCGACGACCCGGAGCTGATGCCCCGCGCCGTCGACGAACTCCTCCGCTACGACAGCGCCTTCGAGCTGACCACCTGGCGCTTCTTCGATCAGGACAGCGACCTGCACGGCACGGACGTCCCGGCCGGGGACTCGGTGATCATCTCCCTGTGCGCCGCCAACCGCGACCCGCGGCGCTTCCCCGACCCCGACACCCTGGACCTGGACCGCTCACCCAACCCCCACCTGGCCTTCGGCCACGGCATCCACTTCTGCCCCGGCGCGGCCCTGGCCCGCGCCGAACTCCAGATCGCGTTGGGCACCCTCCTGGCCCGCCTCCCCGGACTGCACCTGGCCATCGAAGACGAGGACATCGAGTGGATCCCGGCCGTCCTCGGCCGGGGGACCAACCACCTGCCCGTCGGCTACGACCGACGCGTCTGACCCGACGCCGTTCGATCGCAGTCTCCCCCCATCTGGCTCACGGGGCCGGTCCCGCGTGCCATCCGCGTGCGGACCGCCCGGGCCGCCCGCCCGCACTCCATCCGCCGGCGCCCGGCGCGCCACGCCGAGGCGCCATGCGGCCATGCCCGCATGCCCGCGTCGCGCACACCTTCACGGAGGAACCCACCTCATGCCGCTGACGACCGCACCGGACACCCGCTCCACGAGCAGCATGAGCGCCGCCGTCCTGGACCTGTTGCTGCCGTACCACCGCACGACCGACCCCTCGCCCGCGGCGGCTGAGGCGTTCGCGCACCAGCTGCGTCAGATCGCCGGGTTCGTGCGCGCCGGAGAACCCGTGGTCTTCACCCTGCCCGGCTTCCCCTGCAAGTCCCCGAACTCCGCCAAGGTCCTCGGCTACCTCCCCGACCAGGGCGAACGCCTCTCCCTCGGCTTTCTGAACACCCTGTGCGAGGAGATCGAGCGGGTCCACCCGCCGGGCGCCCGCGTGATCATCTGCTCCGACGGCCATGTCTTCGGCGACCTGATCCGCGTCCCGGACGACCGCATAGACGCCTACGCGGACGGACTCAGACGGCTCATAAGGGAGTCGGACCTGCACCGCCTCTCCGTCTTCGACCTGCGCGACGTCCTGGGCGACCTGCCCCACGACACCAAGCGCGCCCAGGTGCACGAGCGGTACGCCCCCACCCTGGAGGCGCTGCGAGCGGAGGTCCGCTCCGAGGACCACACCCTCGCCCTGTACCGGGGCATCACCCGGTTCCTCGTCGACGACACCGCCGACTTCACCGGCACGCGCTCCGCCCTCCAACGCGAATGCCGCACCCGGGCCTACGGCGTCATCCAGCGCAGCCGAGCCTGGGGCGACCTGATCGCCGAGCACCACCCGGGCTCCGTACGGCTGTCCATCCACCCCCAGCCCATCGGCGCCCCAAAATTCGGCGTCCGCCTCCTCGACGCCGCCGACGTCTGGACCACCCCCTGGCACTCGGCCGCCCTGCACCGCGCCGACGGCACCTGGACTCTCATGCCCCGCGCCCGTGCGGAGCAGCTCGGCCGTCTCGTCCACCGTGACGGCAGTCCGAGCCACTATGAACAGGGCTGAGCAGGTCACACGTGCGCCAGGCGAGCCTGGTGCCGTGACGCGCATCACGGCAAGGCGTCGGAACTCGGGTGCCGGTCGTCCCGACTCCTTTACCGGTACGGCCGGATCCGCTGACGCCGTACGGAGTGATCGGGAGTTTCCTCATATGGCGCAGCCCCGCCTCTCTGCCCGCCGGACGCCGGGTGTGTTCCTGTCCAAGTCACTGCCCCCGCCGGCGCTGTGCGGATTCCTTCTGCTGCTGGTCATGGTGTTCGCCGTTTCCTACGCCGTCGGCGCGGGCGCCGGGCCCGTTGCCCCCGGTATGCACGGCACCAGCACGACAGGCGGCGGCTCGGGAGACGGCCAAAGCGGTGGCGGCATGGACATGGGCGACATGGACCAGGGGAGTGGACGCTGATGGCCGGCGAACCGGCAGCGGTGGCCGTCGTGACCGACCTCGCCATCGGCGGCATGACATGCGCGGCCTGTGTGAAGCGTGTCGAGAAGAAGCTCGCCGGGCTGGACGGGGTCACGGCCGGCGTGAACCTCGCCACCGGCCGGGCACGGGTGAACCACCCGCCCGAGGTCGGCCCGGACCAGCTGATCGCCACCGTCGAGCAGGCCGGCTACACCGCCGCGCTGCCCGAGCCACTGGGGAAGGAACGGCGCGAGGACGAGGACGAAGCGGAGGACGTCCGGCAGGAGCGCGACCGGCTGGTGACCACGGCCTTGCTCGCGGTCCCGGTGCTGGTCCTGTCGATGATTCCCGGTCTGCAGTTCCGCAACTGGCAGTGGCTGTGCTTCGTGCTCGCCGCGCCCGTCGCCGTCTGGGGAGCCTGGCCCTTCCACCTGCGAGCGGCGCGCGGACTGCGACACTCGGCGGCCACCATGGACACCCTGGTCTCGCTGGGTGTCGCGGCCTCCTTCGCCTGGTCCTCCTACGCGCTGTTCTTCGGCGGGGCCGGCGATCCCGGCATGCGGATGCCCTTCAGCCTGGTGCCCACCGCCTCGGACGGCGTCGCCCCTATCTATCTGGAAGCCGCCGTCGGCGTACCGCTGTTCGTCCTCGCCGGCCGCTTCCTGGAAACCAGGGCCCGGCGGGGGACCGGCACGGCACTGCGCGCCCTGGCCCGGCTGGCGGCCAAGGAGGTGTCGGTACGCGATGGCGACGGCGAACGTCTGGTCCCGATCGAGGAACTGCGGGTCGGTCAGGTCTTCGTCGCCCGGCCGGGGGAGCGTCTGGCCACCGATGGCACGGTGGTGGAGGGCAGCTCGGCCGTCGATCTCTCCCTGGTCACCGGGGAGAGCGAGCCGGTGGAAGTCGGCCCCGGTACGCCCGTGATCGGCGGTGCCGTCAACGCCGGAGGGCTGCTCTTCGTACGGGCCACCGCGGTGGGTGCCGATACACAACTGTCCCGGATCACCCGGCTGGTGACCGAGGCCCAGGCGGGCAAGGCACGGGCGCAGCGGCTCGCGGACAAGGCCGCGGGCGTCTTCGTCCCGGTCGTGCTCACCCTGGCCGTCACGGTCCTGGGATTCTGGCTCGGGGCTGGCGCCGAGCCGCAGGCCGCGATCACCGCGAGCGTGGCCGTCCTGGTCGTGGCGTGCCCCTGCGCGCTGGGCCTGGCGACCCCCACCGCGCTGATGGCGGCGACCGGCCGGGGCGCCCAACTGGGCGTCCTGGTCAGCGGGGCGCAGGCGCTGGAGGGGCTGCGGCACCTCGACGCCGTCGTCCTGGACAAGACCGGCACCCTCACCTCCGGGCACATGAGCGTCGCCCGGGTCACCGCCGTGCCGGACGGACTCGGCGAGGAGGAACTGGTCCGGCTGGCGGGCGCGGTCGAAGGGGGGTCGGAACACCCGCTGGGGCGTGCCATCGCCGCCTATGCCCGGCGCACCGATCCCGGAGAGCCTCTTCCGGCCGTGGCCGACTTCGTCGCGCTGCCGGGCAAGGGCGTGCGCGGGCGGGTGGCGGGCCGGCTGATCGAGGTCCTGGCCCCGGACGACGCGTTGCCCCCCGCCCTCGCCCAAGCGCTGTCGGCTTCCGAGACCGCCGCCCGCACACCGGTCGTGGTCCGCGTCGACGGCGGGACCAAGGCACTGATCGAGGTCGGAGACGTGCTGCGACCGGGAAGCTACCGGGCCGTGGAGCGGCTCCGCCGCCTGGGCGTGCGACCGGTGCTCGCCACCGGCGATCGCGAGGCGCCGGCCCGCGCCGTCGCCGCCGACCTCCGCATCGAGGAGGTGCACGCCCGTTGCACCCCGGAGGGCAAGGCCGCCCTCGTCCGCGAGCTGCGGGGGCAGGGCTACCGGGTCGCCGTCGTCGGTGACGGTGTCAACGACGCGGCCGCCCTGGCCGGCGCCGACCTCGGCATCGCCATGGGCACGGGCACGGATGTGGCGATCGGGGCGGCCGACGTGACGCTGGTACGCGGTGACATCGAGACCCTGGCGGACGCGGTCCGCCTCGCCCGCAGTGCGCTGGGCACGATCCGCGTCAATCTGCTCTGGGCGTTCGGCTACAACGTCGCGACCGTACCGCTGGCCATGGTCGGCCTGCTCAACCCCATGCTGGCCGCGGCCGCGATGTCGGTCAGCTCGCTGCTCGTGGTCGGCAACAGCCTGCGCCTGCGCGCCTGGCAGCCGTCGCCGACCGGCGGACGTCGTCCCTCCCCGCCCGCCGCGCCCGCCGCCCGGAAGCCACTGTGACGCCCCTGTACGCCGCTGGTGGACTGCCCGCCCGCAGCTGCGACCCGACACCGAGGTGGAGACCCGCTCGATGACGCCCCCCTCCTGGACGCCCACCCGCCGCCGCCTCACGGACTCCCTGCCCGCCGCGGCCGCTCCGATCTGCGCCTGTGTCCTCGCCCTGGGCGGCCTCGTCACGTGGACCGCCTCGGGCAACGCGGGCAGGCCCCCGCGTATCGGCGTCACCGACGCACAGCTCTTCCTGCCCGCCCCGGGAGTGCCCCGGACCGCCGCGTTCTTCCGCGTCACCAACACGGGCGGGGTGCAGGACCGGTTGGTCGAGGTGACCTCCTCCGCGGTCGCCGAGGGGATCTCGCTCAGCCGCCACCGGATGACCGGGCGGGGAGCCGCCTCCCGGCAACTCGCGGACTCCTTGCCCGTTCCGGCGGGCGGCACGCTCGACATGTCACCGTTCACCAGCGATGTGACCGTCCCGGCCGCGGCTCGCTGGCGGGCCGGAGACCTGGTGCCCTTCACCCTCCGCTTCGAACACAGCGGACGTGTCGAGGCCAACGCCGTCGTCGTGCGCCCCGGCGATGGGGGATCACGCCCGGGCGGACCTGCCGGTCGTGCTGGTCGGCCGGCTGCGCTCGGACCGCGTGGTGCTCCGCACCGGGCCCCCGCTCCGGCCCGAAGGGCGGACGGCCCCGCCGCCACGGTGGCGTCCTGACCTTCAACAAGCCGGACACCTGGCACGAACCCGAGATCACCACGGTCACGGACACCACCCGCTACGGCGAGGCCAACGCCAGAGCCTGGGACCGGATGCACCCCGACTCACCCACCGTGGCCCCTGGCTGGAACACGCCGAGGAGTGCCCGTCCTGCACGGCACGTTGCTGCGGCTCGAAGTCGAGCGGCTGCCCGGCAACCGTGCCCCCAAGCCCGTCTGGCTATGGTGCTCGGTCACCGCCCCCACGCCGGCGGACCTGGGCCGCTGGTGGCAGTCCTTCCTCCGCAGATTCGATCTTGAGTACCCTCGCCCGCCCGCTCGCCGAGGACCTGCGCCGCCCCTGGGGGAGGCCCTTGGACCCCCGGCGCCTCCAGCGGCCGTGTGCAACTGCTCCAGGCCCGCCGGGCTGAAGTCGGTGGCCAGTACGGTGAAGGCCCCGCGGGCGAAGTAGAGCGCATCACGACCGTGGCCGGCACGGCTCCAGCACCTCGCGGGCACCGGCGGCCCGGAAGACCGCGGCGGCGTGGACGGCCGGCTCCGACGGCTCCTCGCCGTACACGCCGGGATGCTCGCCGTAGGTCTGCTGCCAGTGCTCACGCTGGACCTCGGCCAGCTCGCGCTCGGACTCCGACATGCTGACGTCCTTCCGGCCGCACCGGCAGCCTGCGGAGTGGTGAACGAGTAAACGCTGAAGCCCCGTCGTCAGGGATGCTGCGCCGAGGTGAGACGCTCGCCCAGTGTGGCGGCGAACTCTTCCGCTCGCGCCAGTTGGGTCCGCAGGTCCGCCACCCGCTGCCGCGTGGCCTCCTGGAAGCCGCGTACTCGCTCCAGCAGATCCTCCCGCTCATCGGGTGGCAGCTCGGCGTCGGAGTCGAGGCGGTCGGTGGCCTCCAGCAGGTCGCGCATCTGATCCAGGGTGAAGCCGAGCGGTTTCATGCGGCGGATGACCATCAGGCGGGCGACATCGGCCTCGGTGTAGAGGCGGAAGCCGCCCCGGGAACGAGCCGAGGGGACCACGAGGCCGGTCTCCTCGTAGTGCCGGATGGTGCGCAAGGACAGTTCGGTCCGCGCGGCGACTTCGCCGATCTGCATGTGCTTGCCGTCCACGCTCGTGACCCTTTGGCTCTTCTCATCCCCGGCCCGGGTCCCCTCGCGGCCCGGCTGATCTCTACCCTAACGTTAGGGTAGAGTTGCTGGTGGCGAGGGCGACGTATTTGCTGCCCTGCCGTTGCCGTGTCGGGGCCGACGTCGCCCCCGGCGAAGTTCCGACTCTTGCAGGAGAACCGCGTGCGCGAGCCCATGACGCCCGGCGCCGCGGTCTGCCCGCCGTGACGCCTCGCCCCTGGACGTGAGCCCGGCCGCACCCGCGCCTTCGCTCCGCCCCCTCTGTCGACTTCCGGCCCACCTCTTCACAGGGCCGCCCGCGGGGCGCCGGCCCGGCACTCCGCGCCGTTCCCGCACGCTCTGGCCCTTGCCGAAAGGGCTGTGCCCGAGTGCAAGGTTCATGTTTCCTTTGTCTGGTTCCGCTGTGTCCCCAGCCGCGCGCCTGCGCGGCCTGAAGCCCGATTGGCTGAACGATCCGAAGGTCTGGCGCACCGAAGTCCTGGGCGGCCTGGTGGTCGCGCTCGCGCTGATCCCCGAGGCGATCTCGTTCTCGATCATCGCCGGGGTCGATCCGGCCATCGGCCTGTTCGCCTCCTTCACTATGGCCGTCACCATCTCGATCGTCGGCGGTCGCCGGGCGATGATCTCCGCCGCGACCGGCGCTGTCGCGCTCGTGACCGCGCCGATGAACCGTGAACACGGCCTGGGCTACCTGGTCGCCACCGTGATCCTGGCCGGTGTCTTCCAGGTGGCGCTGGGCGCGCTGGGGGTGGCGAAGCTGATGCGGTTCGTCCCCCGCTCGGTGATGGTCGGCTTCGTCAACGCCCTCGCCATCCTGATCTTCATGGCCCAGGTCCCCGAGATGACCGATGTGCCATGGGCCGTCTACCCGCTGATCGCGGCCGGGCTGGTGCTGATGGTGTTCTTCCCGAAGGTCACCACCGTGATCCCCGCGCCCTTGGTGTCGATCGTGATCCTCACCGTTGTCACGGTCGCGGCCGGGGTCGCGGTGCCCACTGTCGGGGACAAGGGCGAGCTGCCGTCCTCCCTGCCGGTTCCCGGCCTGCCCGATGTGCCGTTCACCCTGGACACGCTGACCACCATCGCGCCGTACGCCTTCGCGATGGCGCTGGTCGGCCTGATGGAGTCGCTGATGACGGCCAAGCTGGTGGACGAGATCACCGACACCCGCTCCAGCAAGACCCGTGAGTCCATCGGTCAGGGCATCGCCAATATCGTCACCGGCTTCTTCGGTGGCATGGGCGGCTGCGCCATGATCGGCCAGACGATGATCAACGTGAAGGTCTCCGGTGCCCGCACCCGTCTGTCGACGTTCCTGGCGGGCACGTTCCTGATGGTGCTGTGCATCGTCTTCGGCCCGGTCGTCTCGGACATTCCCATGGGCGCCCTGGTCGCCGTCATGGTCATGGTGTCGTTCGCGACCTTCGACTGGCACTCCATTGCCCCGAAGACGCTCAAGCGGATGCCCGCCGGGGAGATCACCGTCATGGCAATCACCGTCGTGGTCGTCGTGGCCACTCATAACCTGGCCATCGGTGTTGTCGTCGGCTCGGTCACCGCGATGGTCGTCTTCGCCAAGCGCGTCGCCCACCTCGCCCAGGTCACCGCCGTCATGGACCCCGACCACGCCACCGTGGTCTACCGGGTCACCGGCGAGCTGTTCTTCGCCTCCTCCAACGATCTCGTCGGCCAGTTCGACTACACAACCGACCCCGACAAGGTCGTCATCGACCTGTCCGCCGCCCATATCTGGGACGCCTCCTCCGTCGCCGCCCTCGACGCGATCGAGACCAAGTACGCCCAGCGGGGCAAGACCGTCCAGATCACCGGCCTGAACGAGCCCAGCGCTCACCTCCACGGCAAGCTCAGTGGGGAACTCACACCCGGCCGCTGACCCCAACGATCCCACCCCGAAAGGCTGCCTCGGCAGGACAGCGGCTCAGGCAGCCACTGCGGCGCGATCGCGATACGGGCGACGTCCGGCAGCTGTGAGGTGATCCTTTTCCCCTGCAGGGCGAAGAGGATGGTGATCGTGCACAGCAGCCCGTAGAGGGCGAACGGGAAGATCTTCGGCAGGACGTCGTTCTCGTACCGCTCGTGGCCGAGCTTGGTCTCGCCTCTGCGGCGGGTGAGGAACCTGGCGAGCGGCCGGATGCCGAGGAAGATGACGCCGAGCCGGCCAGGCGGCAGGTCGACGTAGAACCGCTCAGCAGGCCGAACGCGATGACCTCGAAGACTGAGTTCACGGCGACCGTAAACGGCCGCGCCCGCACACACAGGGACTGATTCGCTGACGATGCGCTCTCCGGTGGCCGGAGGACACTCCCCGGCCGGAGACTGGAGGTGGTGGGGCGTCGGGGCGCCGTGGGGCGTGCGAGGCAGAAGGAGGATGGTCGTGTGTCCGAGACTCCGCACATCGTGAGTGATGTGATGACCCGGACGGTGGTGGCTGTCGGGCGTGATGCGCCGTTCAAGGAGATGGTGCAGACGCTGGGGCAGTGGCATGTGAGCGCCATGCCGGTGCTGGAGGGTGAGGGGCGTGTCATCGGCGTCGTCTCCGAGGCCGATCTGCTTCCCAAGGAGGAACTCCGGGACAGCGACCCGGACCGCTTCGAGCAGCTGCGGCGCCTGCCTGACCTCGCCAAAGCGGGGGCGGTGACGGCGGAGGAGCTGATGAGTTCCCCGGCGGTGAGCGTGCACACGGACGCCACGTTGGCCGAGGCGGCGCGGATCATGGCCGTCAGAGGGGTCAAGCGGCTTCCCGTGGTCGATGCCGAGGGGATGTTGCTGGGAATTGTCAGCCGGGGCGATCTGCTGAAAGTCTTCCTTCGCCCGGACGAGGACATCGAGGAGGAGGTCCGCCGCACGGTGGTGGCCTATCTCTTTCCTGGCGACAGCGGCATCCATGTCCGAGTGGATGAGGGAGTTGTCACGCTCAGCGGGCAGCTCCGCGATACCGCGCCGATCCCCGTGGCCGCGCGCCTCGCCCGGGCCGTGGAGGGCGTGGTGGATGTCGAGTGCCATTTCCGGGGCGTCGGACGGGGGGAGACGGCGGGCACCCCCTGAAGGAGGTGCTCCTGATCGTGTGGGCGTGGCTATGGCTCGATGTCCAGTACATCGTGGACCGGCCGCCGAGGGGTCTGGGTGCCGGGAGGGCCGTACCCCAGCCGCAGCACCATCTGCACATACGCGTTGCCCGCCATCGGGTCGCGGAGCGGCCAGCGCAGGTCGTGCCATTCGAGGGCCTGGGTGATGAACGAGGTCGAGAGGCCCTCGAGGGTGGCGCGCAGCAGGACCCGTTCCAACGCCTGGCCGGTCCGCAGCCAGTCCAGGGGCCGGTCGCGTGAGGTGCTCAGCAACGCCAGGTGGGGGGCGGTTTCGAAATCGACGGTCGGCCGACCGGGGATCGGTTTGCCGCCGGCGAAGTCACGCATGGGGGCCTTGCCGATGCGGCGGCGGGGCCCGAAGGCGTATTCCGGGACCCCTTCGGTGGCCGGCCGCGTATCGTCCGCCCTGCGGGTGAAGCGGGCCAGGTCCGCTGCGGCGCCGGCATCGGTGAGGTTGCGGGCCTCGGCCTCCAGCGCCAGGTCCATAACGGACTGCAGATGCCAGCCGGAGGCGAAGGACAGCGAAACGTACTCCCGGTGTGCGGCCTCGGCGAGGGCGGTCCGCACCGCATCGGGCAGCGGCGTCTCGGCGAAGGGGTACCGGCTGGTGTGCCGGGTGTGCACGGCGGGATACAAGGCGGCCGGATCGTCCTCGTCGCCGAGCGGGCCGGTCAGTGTCACGGAGGCCAGCAGCATCGGGTCGCTGGGGTCGGGCAGCACCCGGGTGGTCGCCTGCCAGCCCTCGTGTGCGACCGCGACCCGCAGGTTCATCAGGGCGGCGCCACAGCCGATGTGCAGGGCCCGGAGTACGGGGTCGCTGTGCGGCAGAGCGCCCCGGAGGTCGGCCCGCAGATGGAAGACGCGGTTGCGCCGGGAGTACTGGAATCGCCAGGGCTGGGCGTTGTGCATCGACGGGGCGGCCGTGGCGTCCTGCACCAGAGCCATGACCACCGCTTCGGAGAGCGATCGAGTGGTCCTGCGCGCTGCTGTTCCTGTTCCTCGATGGCCGGTCTCCTCCGGGTGTCCTTCCGGCCCGTGCTCGATGTGGTGAATGTGTGCGTCCGGTCCGGGGAACACAAGAGTGACCTGGTCCGAGTCTGACCACCGCACGTCATAGGGAGGTGTTCCGTCGTCATGGCGGAGTCCGACGATCTCACCGTCCCGTTGGGTGGCACCGGTGGTGGGGCTTTCGACAATCAGTTGGTCGCCGACTTGGGCACGCATCGACATCCCGCCTCTCTGTCTCACCTCCAACGTGCCACGGTTGGCGAGCGGTGTCCTGGGACGGCCAGCCCTTGAGCCAGGGCCGGATGGCCCCGTCGGGGGCCGTGCGGCCGGGAGAGGGAGCCATGAGGCTCATCCGGCGGCGGCGACGAGCTGGCAGGCTCGATAAGGAAACACCGGCCGGACCCCGCCGCGAGTCTCCGAAAGGAGTCGGGACATGCACCACAGAACGGTCGGAGAGCTCATGACGCGTCCGGTGGTCCAGGCACCACGCGAATTGCCATTCAAGGAACTCGTGGGGCTCCTCACTGAGTACGACGTCACAGCCGTGCCGGTCGTGGACGGTTCCGGACGCCCGATCGGCGTGGTGTCCGAGGCCGATCTGCTGCGCAAGTCGTCTGGTCAGACCGACCCGTCCGGTCGGCTGCCCCTCCCGCAGCTGGAGGCGTGGGAGCGCGCGAAGGCGGAGGGCGCGAGGGCGGAGGAGCTGATGTCGGCACCCGCCGTGTGCGCGCGTCCGGAGTGGACGGTCGTCGAGGCGGCTCGCGTGATGTCGGCCCGGAACATCAAGCGGCTTCCCGTGGTGGACGAGACCGACCAGCTGCTCGGCATTATCAGCCGTGGCGATCTGCTGCGGGTCTTCCTGCGCCACGACGACGCGATCCGCGACGAGATCGAAAGGGATCTGCTGCGTCGGACCCTGCGCCTGGCTCCCTCGGCCGTGACGGTCGAGGTGCGGGAGGGTGAGGTCACGCTGGACGGATCGGTCGAGGCCAGGAGCCTGGTCCCGGTCATCGTGCGGCTGTGCCGGGGCGTGGACGGGGTGGTCTCGGTCACCGAGCACATCGCCTACGGAACCGATGACACGGAGGGTTCCGCCACCGCGGCCTGAGATGCCTCGGACAGGCGGTGGGGATGCCGCATGTCCGAGGCCGCGGGACGGGCGCCTCAGGCAGGCCACCCCCACGCCGCCGCATGTGTCCGGGCGCGGGGCATCGCACCGCTGCCCTTGATATCGCGCTCCGCGGCACCCAGCAGTTGGTCACCCAGATCGTGCAGCGCCCGCCCGGCCGCCAGCTCGTCGCCGATCTCGGGCACGTCGTCATCCTCGGGATTGCATCGGGCGGTCCCGTGACCGGTGAGCGAGGTGTCCCTGGTGTCGAGCACGACGCGTGCCTTCGTCGTTCCGTCGTCCTCGAAGAGGTAAAGGCGGACTTTCCATTCCACTGTGTGCGACATCGTCTACTCCTCGGCAGAAGATGATGGTCGGCTACGGCATCGCTCAGCGAGACCTCCCGGACCACTGGGGCTCCAGCAGGTCCCATTCGGCGCCCCACCGCGCGTATTTCCGGCGGTCCAGGACATGGACAAGGCCGACGCGTGCCTTGGTGACCGCGGCGAGGACCGCGCCGGCGGTGGCGCATCCGGTGCCCCAGCCGGTCGCCGCCGCGGTGGCGGGCCGCATTGGCGCTTCGGTGACGGTCCCCTCGCGGTCCACCCAGATCCGCACGATGGCGCCTTGGGGAGTGCCGGTGGCCACGCGGGCGGCGCCCGTCCGCTTCGACCCGTCCCGATCCGTCCAGCTGACCTGGGCCCACTGCCGGGCGGCAGCAGTCCCCTCGCTGTCCGCGGTCAGGCGCGCCGTCACCTGGTGCCGTTCCGCCGCCTGGACGCGGGCCGTGTGCATCTCAGATATGTACGCGGCCCATCCGGCACCCAGCGAGGCAGTCGGCAGGCCGATCAGCAGGACGAACAGCAGCAGGATGGAGAGCCGGAACCGCAACCGGTCGCAGGGGCGCAACAAGGGGTTTACGGCACTCGACAGACGCACATAGGCACGCAGACCGAGTCCTCTCGTACCGGGGCAGCCGTGTGAGTTCATGTCGCGCCTCCGGAACTCGTTCGGCTGAGCTCCTTCCTCTCCACGGTCGGGTGCGGGTGAACCCGATCACAGGGCCGAAGGGCCCATACATGTAGCTGAATCACCCTGTTCCCGTGAAACACGGTATTCCATAATTAATGAGGCTTTTTGGTATATGGGGGTACTCCTCGGGGGCGAGGTCCTCTCACGAGACGGAGCAACACCATGGAACAAGTTGTCGCCGTGGGTCTCGACGGCTCGGCCGAGAGCCTTGCCGCCGCTCGCTGGGCTGCCGACGAGGCGGAGCGCCGCGAGCTGGGGCTGCGGCTGCTACATGCCTGGATTCTCCTGTCCCCGCAGCCGGCCGACAGCCCCGGGGAGGACGAGCAGGACTATTGGGCGAAGCGGATCGTGCACGAAGCGCATGCGGAACTCAGCCGACGCCACCCGGATCTGCGTATCGAGGAAGAGCTGGTCGCAGAGGAGGCCGAGAAGGCCCTGCTCGACGCGGCGGCGCGGTCCCGGATGCTCGTGCTCGGCTCTCGCGGGCTGGAGCGGGTGGCGAGCTTTTTCTTCGGCGACATCAGCTTGTATGTCGTGGCCCGGGCCGAGCGGCCCGTGGTCCTGGTGCGCGCGGGCGGGGAAGAGGAGCGGGAAAGGGCGTCCGATGTCCGTGATCGGCCTGTGGTGGTCGGGTTGAGTCTGCACGGGCCTCAGGACAACCTCCTCGAATTCGCTTATGTCACCGCCTTCACCCGAGGGGTACCGCTGCTGGCTGTCCACGGCAGGAGCCTGCCGGCCCAGGCACATGGCCCGTGGGGGGTGGAGTCCCAAATCGCTCAGGACATCGCCGCGAACGCGCAGCGGGAAATGGACGAGGTGCTGCGTCCGTGGCGCGAGAAGTTTCCCCGGGTACGCGTCATCGACCAAGTCCGACTCGAGAGTCCGCCCCGGGCCGTCGTGCATGCGGCCGGGGACAGCGGGCTGGTGATGATCGGCCGGCGGAAGCACCCGCCCGCTCTGGCGCCCCGACTCGGCCCGGTGGCGCAGGCGGCCGTGCACCACGCACCCTGCCCGATCGCTGTGGTCCCCCACGAATGACGCCGGGCAGACACCGGAAGGACGGTTCATGGTCTGGGAGACGATCCGGAAGGACACCGCACCGTCGTACGTCACGCCGAACCTCACCGACTACGACCGGGCCCGCGCCGAGTTCTCCTGGTCGCGGGCGGGCGCCGCGCTGGCTGGACTCCCCTGCGGCGGCCTGAACATCGCCCACGAGGCGGTGGACCGGCATGCCCGCTCCGACGGTGGGGAAAGGAGCGCGCTGCGCTGTGTCGCCCGGGACGGCACCGTCCGCACCGTCACCTACGCCGACCTGGCCCGGCGCACTGCCCGCTTCGCCAACGTCCTGCGCTCGCTGGGCCTGGGCCGGGGCGACCGGGTGTTCACACTGCTCGGCCGCTGCCCCGAGCTGTACACCGCGGTGCTGGGCACCCTGAAGAACACCAGCGTCCTCTGCCCGCTGTTCTCCGCCTTCGGTCCCGACCCGGTGGAACAGCGGCTCAGGCTCGGCGATGCGCGGGTCCTGGTGACCACCGCGGCGCTCTACCGGCGCAAGGTGGCCGAACGCCGTGCGTCCCTGGCGGGACTGGACCATGTGCTGATCGTCGGTCCCGGTGGTGAGGACCTGCCGGGCACTCTCGGTTTCGACGAGCTGATGGACCAAGCTCCGGAAGAGTTCACGATCCCGGCGACCTCACCGGAGGACATGGCACTGTTGCACTTCACCAGTGGCACCACCGGCACTCCCAAGGGCGCGGTACACGTCCACGAGGCGGTGGTCGCCCACCACGCCACCGCCGCCTACGCGCTCGATCTGCACCCTGAGGACGTCTACTGGTGCACCGCCGACCCTGGGTGGGTCACCGGCATGTCGTACGGCATCATCGCCCCGCTCGTCCACGGTGTGACGCTCGTCGTCGACGAGGGCGAGTACGACACCAGGCGCTGGTACCGAATCCTCGAGGAGCAGCGGGTGAGCGTCTGGTACACCGCGCCCACGGCGCTGCGCATGCTGATGCGGGCCACGCCTAGGCGAGGCTCTCACGACCTGCCGGCTTCCTACGACCTGTCCCGTCTGCGGTTCATCGCCTCGGTCGGTGAGCCACTGAACCCCGAGGCGGTGGTCTGGGGCCGGGATGTGCTGGGCCTTCCGGTTCATGACAACTGGTGGCAGACCGAAACCGGCTGCATCATGATCGCGAACTTCGCGTCCTGTGACATCCGCCCCGGCTCGATGGGACGCCCGCTGCCGGGTGTCGAGGCGGCGGTCCTGAAGTGCGGGGAGGACGGCCGGGCGCTGGTGACCGACGGCCAGGTGAGCGTGGAGGATCGCCCGGGGGCCGAGGGAGAGCTGGCGCTGCGCCCTGGCTGGCCGTCCATGTTCCGCGGCTATCTGCACGACAAGGAGCGTTACCGGGCCGCGTTCGCCGACGGCTGGTATCTCACGGGCGACCTGGTCAGCCGGGACGCGGACGGCTGGTTCTGGTTCGTGGGCCGTGCCGACGACGTGATCAAGTCCGCGGGACATCTGATCGGGCCGTTCGAGGTGGAGAGCGCGCTCATGGAGCATCACGCGGTCGTCGAGGCCGGAGTGATCGGACGGCCGGATCCTGTCGCCGGGAACGTTGTCAAGGCGTTCGTGTCGCTGCGTCCCGGCATCGGGCCCAGCCCAGATCTCGAGCGCGATCTGCTGGCCTTCGCACGTCGGCGACTGGGTCCGGCGGTAGCGCCCCGCGAGATCGGCTTCGACCAGAACCTGCCCAAGACCCGCAGTGGCAAGGTGATGCGCCGAGTGCTGCGCGCCCGGGAACTCGGCCTGCCCACCGGCGACCTGTCCACTCTGGAGGGATCAGCATGAGCCCGGCCCGCGAGACCCGGACGCGCAAGACCGCGAAGCCCACCGAGTCGCCGAAGACAGCGAAGACCCCCAGGACATCGAAGAGCGTGCGCAAGAGCGACGAAGGGTCTTCCGCTGGCCGGCCCGGGGCCGCACACCGCCGCGACCTGTTGCACGCCATGCTGCGCATCCGCCGTTTCGAGGAGCGGTGCGTCGAGCTGTACAGCGCCGCGAAGATCCGGGGCTTCGTCCACCTCTACATCGGGGAGGAGGCCGTTGCAGTCGGCATCAACGAGGCGCTGACCCCGGACGACGCGGTGGTCTCCACGTATCGTGAGCACGGCCACGCACTCGCCCGTGGTATTCCGGCCGAAGCTGTCATGGCCGAGATGTACGGCAGGACGGCCGGGTGCAGCGGGGGCCGTGGCGGGTCCATGCACCTCTTCGACGCCAGCCGCCGGTTCTACGGCGGGAACGCCATCGTCGCCGGCGGGATTCC
Source organism: Streptomyces sp. NPDC007875 (assembly GCF_042868035.1). Lineage (NCBI taxonomy): Bacteria > Bacillati > Actinomycetota > Actinomycetes > Kitasatosporales > Streptomycetaceae > Streptomyces > Streptomyces sp. NPDC007875. Next base: position 50,255 of record NZ_JBIADZ010000028.1, read on the forward strand.
GCTGGCCGCCGGGCTCGCGCTGGCCGACCGGATGCGCGGACAGCCCCGCGTCACCTGCTGCTTCTTCGGCGACGGCGCCTTCGCGGAGGGCGAGTTCCATGAGACCGCGAACCTCGCCGCGCTGTGGAACCTGCCGCTGCTGCTGGTCTGTGAGAACAACCGGTATGCCATGGGCACGGCCCTGGAGCGTCATGAGGCACAGACCGACCTGGCCCTGCGCGCCGCCTCGTACGGCATGGTCTCCTGGGCCGTGGACGGCATGGACGCCGAGGCCGTCGAGTCCGCGGCCTGCCGGGCCGCCGAGGGGATCCGGGCAGGCGCCGGACCGCACTTCCTCGAACTGCGTACCTACCGGTTCCGGGCGCACTCGATGTACGACCCGGACCGTTACCGCGACAAGGCCGAGATCGAGCAGTGGAAGGGGCGGGACCCCATCGAGCGGCTCACGGACCGGATGCGCGAGCGCGGCGAACTGGACGGCAAGGCGCTGGCCGCGTTGGAACGTCGGGTTGGTGGAGAAGTGGAACACGCGGTCGAAGCGGCCGAACGGGCGCCGGAGGAGCCGGTCGAGAGCCTGCTGCGCCATGTCACCAGCGCGCCGGTGGGGGAGGTGAGCTGACGCCGTGGGAACCAGCCGGACGGATGAGCGGAAGACCACCTACCGGGAAGCGCTGCGCGAGGCCCTTCGCGAAGCCATACGCTCCGACGACCGCGTGTTCCTGATGGGAGAGGACGTGGGACGGTACGGCGGCTGCTTCGGCGTCAGCCTCGGGCTGCTGGAGGAGTTCGGTCCGGAGCGGGTCCGCGACACCCCGCTGTCGGAGTCCGCGTTCGTCGGCGCGGGCATCGGCGCCGCCCTGGCCGGGATGCGGCCGATCGTCGAGATCATGACCGTGAATTTCAGCCTGCTCGCCCTCGACCAGATCCTGAACAACGCCGCCACCCTGCTGCACATGTCGGGCGGTCAGCTGCCTGTTCCCCTGGTGATCCGCATGACGACGGGTGCGGGCCGCCAGCTCGCGGCGCAGCACTCGCACAGCCTTGAGGGCTGGTACGCCCATATTCCCGGCATCCGGGTGATCGCCCCGGCGACCCTCGAGGACGCTCGCCACATGCTGGCCCCTGCCCTGGCCGACCCCGATCCGGTCCTGATCTTCGAGCATGGCGTTCTCTACAACGCCTCGGGCGAGCTGGGTCCGCCTGCCGCGTCGGTGGACCTGGACCACGCGGCGGTCCGCAGGCCCGGCACCGACATCTCCCTGATCACCTATGGCGGCTCACTGCCCAAGGTGCTCATGGCGGCCGACGAACTGGCCGTCGAAGGCATCAGTGCCGAGGTCGTCGACCTGCGCACACTGCGGCCACTCGACGGCGAGACCATCGCCGCCTCGGTGGCCAGCACGCATCATGCCGTGGTCGTCGACGAAGCCTGGCGCACCGGCAGTCTGGCCGCCGAGGTGTCCGCACGGATCGCCGAGGGTTCGTTCTACGAACTGGACGCGCCCGTCGAGCGGGTGTGCAGCGCCGAGTGCCCCATGCCCTATGCCCGGCGGCTGGAGGAGGCCGCGTTGCCGCAGGCGGCCGATGTCGTGGCCGCCGCCCACCGGGCGGTGGACTGACCATGGCCGAGTTCACGATGCCGTCGCTCGGCGCCGACATGGACGAGGGGACGCTCCAGGAGTGGCTGGTGCGCCCCGGTGAGCGGGTCCAGCGGGGTGATCCGGTCGCGGTGGTCGAAACCGCGAAGTCCACGATCGAGGTCGAGTGCTTCGAGACCGGAACGGTGGGAGAGTTGCTGGTTGAGCCCGGAAGGACGGTGCCCGTGGGCACCCCGCTCGCGCTGATCGAAACGGCGACGGGGAAAGGGAAACCGGAGAAGCCGAGGAGGAAGCCGCCGCGGGGTCGCAAGCCGAAGGTCACGCCGCCACCGGAGCCTGTCTCGCGGCCTCCGCCCGAGTCCGTTTCCGCCGGTGCCCACGGGCCCCCCGTCGCCCTTTCCCGGGAAGAACCCGCCTCTCGCGAGGCCGTCCCCCTGGTCCGGCAGCTGGCGCGGGAGCGTGGTGTCGACCTGGAGACTCTCCACGGTTCGGGCCCTCACGGACGCATCACTCGCTCTGATGTCAAGCGCGCTGCCGCCCGGCAGCCGCGAGCGCGGATCACCCCTCTCGCCCGACGGCTGGCCGGGGAACTGGGGGTGGACCTCGCCGCCGTGACGGGGACCGGCAGACACGGCGCTGTCCGGGCCGATGACGTGCGCAAGGCTGCTCCCGGTCCCGTAGCCGCCCCGGTGAGCGGCCGCGCTGTACCGGCGCGCACGGCTGACGACCGAGCCGGGGGCATGCGCCGGACGATCGCCGGCCTGATGGCACGTTCCAAGCGGGACATCCCGCACTACTATCTGTCCACCACCGTGGACATGGCCGCTGCGATGGGCTGGCTGCGCGAGCACAACCGGCGCAGCCCGGTGGGCGAGCGGCTGCTCCCCGCCGCCCTGCTGCTGAAGGCCGCGGCCCTGGCGGCGCGGGAAGTGCCCGCGCTCAACGGTTTCTGGACCGAGGACCACTTCACCGAGGGCGACGGTGTGCACCTGGGCGTGGCGGTGTCCCTGCGTGGTGGCGGGCTTGTCGCCCCCGCGCTGCGCGACGCCGACACGCTTGCCCTGCCGCAGTTGATGGCCCGCCTGAAGGACCTGGTCACCCGGGCCCGCGAGGGGCGGCTGCGAGGTTCCGAGGTCTCCGACCCCACCATCACGGTCACCAACCTCGGAGATCAGGGAGTGGAGAGTGTTCTCGGCGTGATCTACCCGCCGCAAGTGGCCCTCATCGGGTTCGGGCGCCTCGTCGACCGTCCCTGCGCCGTCGATGGGCTGCTGGGCGTACGGCCGACGGTCACGGCCACCCTCTCCGCCGACCACCGGGCAACCGACGGCGCCATCGGGGCCCGCTGTCTGACCGCGATCGACCGTTTCCTGCAGCATCCGGAGGAGCTGTGAACCGCACCGAAGCAGCGGACGTGGTCAAGGAGTCCCTGGCGCAGGTCGTGCCCGGCGCCGACCTCGCCGCCCTGCGCCCGGACGACGCCTTCCGCGACGCCCTCGAACTCGACTCGCTGGACTTCCTGAGCTTCATCGAGACGCTCAGCGAGCGCACGGGCGTCCGCATCGACGACGAGGACACGCCGCGGCTCACCACGCTGTCCGACTGCGCCGGGTTCCTCGCCTCGCGCACGGAGTGAGACGGTTGCCGGCTGCCGTCACGCTTTCCGGTGGACTAACTCATGAAGTGGTGGAGGGGCTTCGAGGTCGGTCGGGGCGACGGACACGAGGAGGTTGGCGGGGCCACTGCGTTGCGAGTGGCCCTGTACCGGTCCCACACGCGCCAGCTGGGATGGACGCCGAATCCGCTGGCACCGATACGAAAGGCCCTCGATGACCAGGTCGCGAACCCGTCCGTTCATGCAGGTCGATATGTTCTCCACGCTTCCCTACGGTGGCAATCCGGTCGCGGTCGTCCTGGACGGCACGGACCTGACAGATGAGGAGATGCAGCGCCTGGCGCGTTGGACGAACCTGTCCGAGACCACGTTCGTGCCGTCCTAGCCCTCGAGCCCGACCTGTCCCTCATTCCGACCGCGATGGTCGGTGCGATCGGGGCCCACCCCGAGGGATCCGGGCACCGAGGACGCAACCACGTTCGCCGCCGGCGCCGTCGAGCCGCGGGGCCAGGACTTCTACACCCGCTCCGGCAACCCCAACCACGCTCAGGCCGCCGCCGTCGTCGCGGAACTGGAGGGCACCGAGGGCGCGATGGTCACCGCGTCCGGCATGGCCGCGATCACCACCGCGGTGCTCGCCCTGGTGTCCTCCGGCGACCATGTCATCGGGCAGAAGTCCACCTACGGCGGCACGGCCTCGGTCCTGCTGAACCTGCTGCCGCGCCTGGGCGTGTCCACCACGCTGGTCGACCAGAGAGACCCCGAGGAGTTCGAGAAGGCCCTCACCTCCAAGACCCGGCTGATCTTGGTGGAGACACCGAGTAACCCGCTGCTGCAGATCACCGACCTGCGGGCCGTTGCCGGCCTGGCCCGCGCCCACGGTGTGCTGACCCTGGCGGACAACACCTTCGCCACCCCGCTGAACCAGCGCCCGGCGGACTTCGGCATCGACGTGGTCTGGCACAGCGCGACGAAGTACCTCAACGGCCACTCCGACGTCTCCGCCGGAGTGCTGGCCGGACCGGCGAAGATCCTGGACCGGATCTGGGACACCAGCCTGCTCACCGGCGCCACCCTCGGCCCCACCGACCCATGGCTGCTGCTGCGCGGCATACGCACCCTGCCGCTGCGCGTTCCGCGGCACAACGACAACGGCCTCGCCCTCGCCGAGGCACTGAGCAGCCACCCGGCGGTGACACGCGTGCACTACCCGGCCGCGCTTCCTCACCTCCGGCGACGTCGTCGAGTGCGCGGTCACCGGACTGGGCGCCCTGCGCAACACCGTCAGCAAGCGGACGAAGGAGGGCTCCTGCGAAGCCGCACGCGCCGCGGCTGCCTGTCCTCGCGGCGGACTCGCTGCCGCAGCCGCCGCGAGGCCAGGCAGCAAGCCGCTCGCGGACAACTCCCCGACCCCGACCGACCACCCCCCCCGTACACAAGGACGACTCCATGCGGCTCTCCTCCAGCGGCCGGCGATACGCCACATTCGCATTCGGAGACCTGACAGTGACTTCACTGCGCGACGGCCACGTCGACATGCCGCCGACACGGCTGCGCGACAAGAACGGACACCCGCTTGCGGAGCTGCCGGACACGGTCCCACTCGTCGGCGGCAACCTGCGGCTGTCGGTCAACGCGTTCCATGTCACCGACGGAACCGCAGCAGTCCTCATCGACACCGGCGCATCCAACGCCTGGCACTCCACCATGGGATCGCTCCTCGACGCCCTCGACGAAGCCGGAATCGACCGCGGCGACATCACCGACGTGGCGATCACCCACAACCACGAAGACCACGTGGGCGCCCTCATCGCACCCGATGGCTCCGAGGCGTTCCCCGACCTCCGACGCGTGTGGATCGGCGTCGGCGACACAGCGGTATTCACGGGGCGGCTCGAGCCCGTCCGCGGCCGAGTCGTCCCCGTCACCGGCAAGGTCGCGATCAACGACTGGGCGACGGCCGTCCCGACCCCCGGACACACCCCCGGCCACACCGTCTACGGGGTCAGCAGCAGCGCCAGCCGGCTCCTCGTCTGGGGCGACACCGTGCACGTACCGTCACTGCAATTCGCCCAGCCGGACGTGTCCTGGGAACTCGACGGCGCACAGCCACAAGCGCGCAAAGCACGCACCGCGCTCCTCGAACAACTCACCAGGCCCGGATACTTCGTCGCCGGCGCCCATCTGGACTCGCCCGGAGTGGGACACGTCACACGCGAGGGCACTGGCTACGCGCTTGAGTACCTTGCGCCAGCGCTCGTCTGAATCTGTCAAGCACGCACCTGTGGCCGATGCCGCGATTCGGCACCTGCGCAGCGCAGAGAAAATCGAACCGGACAACGCCAGCACGAGCAGGCCTCGTTGACATCCAACATAGTCGGCACAGGTAAGCGGCCGGCGTTCGACTACCTTCGCTGTCAAAGGACAGCAGCGAACAGGGGGCCTGCGCGGCGTGCCACCGGGCCTTCCCGGTGGCGGGGCCGCGGGATGGCGGTGGTCTGACCGCTTGGCCTGGGATCATGCGCGAGGTCCCTGTCAAGGAGCCATGCACCCGGATGTCCACAGCTTGTCACGGGCCGCGAGTGCGGGCGTCGGAGAAGGCAACGTGACCGCGGCCCGTGGCCGGGGAGGGATCTGAGCTCGGGGACTTGGCGGGTCCTGCTGCTGGATGCCTGTCGCCGGGGTGGTGCGGACAGGCTCCTCGCCGTCGCACCGTACTTCGGCTGCGCCCGGCAGGACCGCCGCACGCGGGCGGGCCGGCCGGTGGGAGTCCGGGTCGTGGCTGAGGCCCTCGAGGTGCGGGCGCGGACCGGCCTCGTCATGGGCGCCGCACACCGCCGCACTGGAGGCGGTGTGCGGCATACCGGTGGAGGCGGCGGTCCGGGTCCTATACCCATGCGGGGCCGCTCCGGACATGACCGTGGCCGCGACCCATGGCCTCCTGACGGCAGACGCCCGGGACCGGGCTCGGACGGCTCCCGCTCCGCAGCGTGCTCGTCACGGACACGCTCGCCACGGGGTAGACGCAGGGACTGCCGCTTCAGCTAAGCCGTCGTAGCGACGGCAGACCATGTCAACGGGGAGGGGAGCCGATACGCCCGCATGGTGGTGCCAATCGTCCCGTCCGGTCCATCACGGCCGTGTCGGAGGCGGATTTCCCGCGCACCCGACGGGAGATGTGCGCAGATGGGCCCCGCAGGCGTTGAACGGCGAGGCCCGAAGCGTCAGGACGCGGGTCCGGCCGGGCGAGGAGTGTCGGCACGATGACGTGGACAGTTGACGGCCCCGGCGGTGAGGGCCTTGCGAACGCGGCCGATCGGTGGGGTGGGTCGGGGTGAGCACGTCGAGTTCCTCCCCGGCCGACGGAGCCGTGCTCGGCAAGGACGGCCTGGCAGCCCTGGTGGACGTACTGCTGACGCGCGGATTCACAGTGATCGGCCCCACGGTGCGGGACGGTGCCATCGTGCTGGCCGAGCTGGAGGCGGCCGACCAGTTGCCGTACGGATGGGGTGTCGATCTCGAAGCCGGACAGTACCGATTGCGGTCGCGTACTGATGGCGCGGCTTTCGCCAACGCAGCGGGTCCCCAATCGTGGAAGACCTTCCTGCACCCCGCACGGGTACGTCAGTGGAGGGCTGAGCGGGCGGGTGGAGAGCTGGTCATCGAGACGGACGACACCCCGCCTCCCCGCTACGCGTTCCTCGGCGTCCGCTCCTGCGACCTGCGGGCCATCGCCGTCCAGGACCGGGTGCTCACGGCGGGGCCGCACTCCGACCCGGTCTATCGGGGCAGGCGGTCCGGGGCGCTTCTGGTGGCGGTCGAGTGCACTGAGCCCGGGGGGACCTGCTTCTGTGTCTCGATGGGTACCGGGCCCGCCGCCGGTCCCGGATACGACCTGGTGCTGACCGAACTGGTCGATGGCCAGGGGCACCGGTTCTGGATCCGCGCGGGCAGCCCCGAGGGCGCCGAGGTCCTCGCGGAACTGCCCGGCGAACCGGCCTCCGACGCCGTCTGCCAGGCCGCCGTGGACGCCGTCGCGTCCGCCGCCGAGCGGATGGGCCGCACCATGCCGGAGACCGACCTGCAGCGGCTGATGGCGGAGACGCTGGAGGCACCCCGCTGGGACGACGTCGCCTCCCGGTGTCTGACCTGCGGCAACTGCACCATGGTGTGCCCCACCTGCTTCTGCACCACCACCGAGGACGTCACCGACTTGACCGGGGACCACGCCGAACGCTGGCGAGTCTGGGACGTCTGCTTCGACCTGGACTTCTCATACCTGCCGGGCGGACCGGTGCGCTCCTCGTCGCGCAGCCGGTACCGGCAGTGGCTCACCCACAAACTGGGCACCTGGTACGACCAGTTCGGGTCGTCGGGGTGTGTGGGCTGCGGGCGGTGCATCGTCTGGTGTCCGGTCGCCATTGACATCACCGAGGAGGCCGCGGCCTTGCACGACTGGACCCGGCGCACGGAGGACGAGCTGTGATGACCGCATGGCCACTGCTGCTGGACACCCTCCCGCAACGCCAGCGGGAACGATTGTTCTCACTCGCCGACGAGCGTGACTTCCGCGCGGGCAGCACCCTGTTCGACGAGGGCGGGGTCGCTGACCGGTTCTGGCTGATCCGCTCCGGCGAGGTCGCCCTGGATGTGTATGTTCCCGGCCGTCGGGCCCAGGTGGTGGAGACTCTCGGGTCGCGGCAGCAGCTCGGATGGTCCTGGATCTTCCCGCCGTACCGCTGGCATCTGGGTGCCCGGGCGCTGGGGGCCGTGCGGACCTGGGAGTTTCCCGCGGCAGAGGTGCGTGAGCTGTGCATGGCCGATACGGAACTCGGATACGAGCTGATGCTGCGGTGCGCGGCGCTGATCGCCGACCGGCTCCAGGCCACCCGGTTGCGGTTGCTCGACCTGTACACGCCGCACGGAAGCGTTCCGTCGTGACCACCGTGCCTGCGTCGTACCGGGTGACCGCCGTCTCGGCGGAGAACGCCGACTGCGTCTCGCTGGACGTGGCACCCGTGGGGCGGGCGCTGCCCGACTTCTCTCCGGGACGTTTCGCCATGCTGTACGCCTTCGGCGTCGGTGAGGTGCCGATCTCGGTCAGCGTCATCGGCGACGGCCACCGCCTGGTGCACACGGTGCGCGCCGTCGGCGCGGTCACCACAGCGCTGTGCCGGCTCCAAACGGGGAGCGCGCTGGGCCTGCGCGGCCCTTACGGCACCGGTTGGGATCTCGACGCGGCGGCCGGATCCGACCTCCTGGTGGTCGCGGGCGGCATCGGGCTCGCCCCGCTGCGTCCTGCGGTGCGTCACGTACTCGATCACCCCGGACGCTACGGCCGCCTTCATGTGCTGATCGGGGCCCGCACCCCCGAGGATCTGCTCTACCGGGAGGAACTGGAGCACTGGCGGCGCACCTCGGCGCAGGTGGAGGTCACCGTGGACCGGCCCGTCCCCGGCTGGCGGGGGAGCGTGGGCGTGGTCACCACCCTGCTGGACCGGATCGAAGTGGCCCCGGACCGCACCGCAGCGCTGGTCTGCGGGCCCGAGGTGATGATCCGGCACACGGCCCGGGCGCTGCTCGCCCGCGGCCTTCCGGCGCACCGCGTCCAGGTGTCGCTGGAGCGGAACATGCGCTGCGGCACCGGCCACTGCGGTCACTGCCAGCTCGGACCGTTGCTGCTGTGCCGGGACGGCCCGGTGGTCGGCTACGACCGCGCCCGGTCCCTGCTCGCCGTCAGGGAGCTGTGACATGGAACGCGATCCCCGCCCCTCCCTCGCCGTGTGGAAGTTCGCCTCGTGCGACGGCTGCCAGCTGACCCTGCTCGACTGCGAGGACGAACTGCTCCCGCTCACCGACCGGGTGCGCATCGCACACTTCCTGGAGATGTCCGGCGCAGAGGACTTCCGGGAGCCGGCCACCCTCGCCGGGACCGGACCGTACGACCTGTCCCTGGTGGAGGGGTCCATCACCACCGACGAGGACGTCCGGCGCATCCACCACATCCGGCGGATCTCCCGCCGCCTGGTCACCATCGGGGCCTGTGCCACCGCCGGGGGCGTCCAGGCGCTGCGCAACTTCGCGGACGTCGAGGAATTCCGGGCAGCGGTCTACGCCAGTCCGGAGTACATCGCCACTCTGGACACCTCCACCCCCATCTCGGCGCACGTGCCGGTCGACTTCGAGTTGCGCGGTTGCCCGATCGACCGTGGCCAGCTGCTGGAAGTGATCACAGCGTTCCTGGCAGGGCGAAAGCCGAATGTCTCCGGCCACAGCGTCTGCTTCGAGTGCAAGCGGCGCGGCACGACCTGTATCACCGTCGCCCAGGGCATCCCCTGTCTGGGGCCGGTCACCCACGCCGGGTGCGGCGCCCTCTGCCCCGCGTACGGGCGCGGATGTTACGGCTGCTTCGGGCCGGTCGCCCACCCCAATCTGGAGTCCATGGTGCGCCAGTTGCGGCACGACGGCATGACCGAGCGGGACATCGTGCGCGTCTTCCGCACTTTCAACGCGGCCTCGCCCGAATACGGCCCCGTACCGGAACTCGCGGCCCAGGAGTCCACTGAGCCCCCGGCGGAAGAAGAGCGCCGATGAGCCACCGCGGATCCCGTGTGCTGCGGCTGGACGCACTCGCCCGGGTGGAGGGCGAAGCGGCCCTTCACCTGGCCGTGCACGACGGGACCGTTGCCGAGGCGCGGCTGCGGATCTACGAGCCGCCGCGCTTCTTCGAAGCGTTCCTGGTCGGCCGCGGCCACCACGAGCCGCCCGACATCACCGCCCGGATCTGCGGGATCTGTCCCGTCGCCTACCAGATGACGTCCTGTCAGGCTGTTGAGCGGGCCTGTGGGGTGACGGTCGACGGACCGCTCGCGGAGCTGCGGCGGCTGCTCTACTACGGCGAATGGATCGAGAGCCAGTCCCTGCACATCCATCTGCTGCACGCCCCCGACTTCCTCGGCCACCCCAGCGCGGTCGAACTCGCCCGCGTGCACCGCGCGGCCGTAGAACGCGGCCTGCGGATCAAACAAACGGGCAACGCCATCATGGAGCAGCTCGGCGGACGCGCCATTCACCCCGTCAACGTCCGTGTGGGAGGCTTCTACCGCGTGCCCGCCCCGGCCGAACTCGACCCGCTGGCCGAGCGGCTGCGCCGGGCCCATGATGACGCGCTGGAGACCGTGCGCTGGGTGGCCGGCTTCGACTTCCCGGATGCCGCCTACGACGGGCCCCTGCTGGCGATGCGCGACCCCGGCCGGTACGCCATCGACTCTGGCACCCCGGCCGTCCTGCCCCCGTCTGCGGACAGGAGTTCGGCCGGTGCCGACCCGGTACGGGCTTTTCCTGTGGAGCAGTTCGAGCGCCATGTAGCAGAACGGCAGGTGCCGTACTCGACTGCCCTGGTGTCCGAACTGGACGGCCACCACTACCTGACCGGCTCACTGGCCCGGTACGCGGTCAGCGGACAGTGGCTCCATCCCTCGGCCCTCGATGCGGCGCGGGAGGCGGGGCTCGGCGACCCGGTCGCCGGTGCGGTGTGCCGCAATCCGTTCCGGAGCATCATCGTCCGCGCCGTCGAGGTGACCCACGCCGTGGCCGAAGCGCTGAGGATCATCGATGCCTACGAGCCGCCGCCGCGGCCGCACGTCAAGGTGCCGGCCCGCCGGGCGACCGGGTGCGCGGCCACCGAGGCACCGCGCGGACTGCTCTACCATCGCTACGCCATGGACGCCGACGGCACCCTCACCCTCGCCCGTATTGTGCCGCCCACCGCACAGAACCAGTCCGCCATCGAGTACGACCTCCGCCGCCAGGTGCAGTCCCGTCTGAACGGGCCGGGTGAGCCGGCCGGGGACGAGGAGCTGACCGCGCTGTGCGAGCGGGCCGTCCGCAACCACGACCCGTGCATCTCCTGTTCCGCGCATTTCCTCGACCTGACGGTGGAGCGCGGATGACGGGCCGGGTGGTGGTCATCGGCGTGGGCAATCCGTTCCGCCGGGACGACGGTGTCGGCCCGCTCGTCGCTGAGGCCCTGCGCACCCGAGTACCCGAGGGCACGGTGCTGACCGACAGCGACGGCGAGCCCGGGAGGATGCTCGGTCTGTGGCGCCGTCAGGATGCCGTCGTCGTGGTCGAAGTGGTGCACGCCCACCCCGGTCAGCCGGGGAGGTTGCACACCCTGACGGCGGAGCGGGCCGCGCGATGCGCCGTACGCTCCGCCAGTACCCACGCCCTCGGGCTCGGCGAGACCTTCGCCCTGGCCGCCGCGCTCGACCGGATGCCGCGGGAGCTGACGGTGTACGCGGTGGAAGGGAGCGACTTCGGCCTCGGGCGGGGGCTCAGCACCGGGGTGGCCGACGCGCTTCCCGAGATGATCCGCCACGTGGCCAAGGCCATCGACGAGGCGCACGACCGGCTTCGGCACGCGAGCGCGCTGACCGATGACCGGGGAACCGCATAGTCCCGCCGCCCACAACCTTCGTCGCCGCCTAAGCCGTTCGGGGTGCCGTGGGCCGCCGCGCGGGCGTGGTTTCCCACAGTGGCCGGTCCGGTTCCTAACATGACGGACGGCCTGGGCGGACGGACTTCGTGCACGGCCGGGACCGGGAACCCCGCACAGACTCATGACCACACCGGACGGAAGCGCCGTGCCCATGGAACAACCATTCGTCGTGGGGGGGGGGGGGGGCGGGGGGGGGGGGGCCCCCGGGGGGGGCCCCCCCCGCCCCCCCCCCCCGGGGGGGGGGGGGGGGGGGGGGGGGGGGGGGGGGGCGCGCCGGGGGGGGGGGGGGGGGGGGGGGGGGGCCCCCCCCCCCGCCCCCCAAAAACAAACCCCACCCCCCCCCGCGGCCCCCCCCCCCAACAAAAAAATCGTGGGGGGCGCCCCCCGCCCCCCCCCCCCCCCCCCCCCCACGACGGATGGCCCACACCGGCCGATCCGACGCCTGGTGGAGATCGGCGGCGTGGTGCAGGGTGTCGGATTCCGTCCGTTCGTCCATGCCTTGGCCACCGAGCTGGGCTTGGCCGGGCAGGTGGCCAACGATCCGACGGGAGCCCGGATCGAGATCGAGGGCCGCCCCGACGCGGTGGCCGCCTTCTGCCACCGGCTGACGGCGGACGCACCCCCGCTGACGGACATCGTCTCGGTGTCCACAACCGAGCTGCCCCCGGCCGGGGCCCCAGGGTTCGCGATCCTGCCCTCCACGATGGGCCACGGCCGCACTCTGGTCCCACCCGACGCCGCCACCTGCGAAGCCTGCCTGACGGAGCTGGCCGATCCGGCGGACCGCCGCCACCGACACCCGTTCATCACCTGCACCGACTGCGGCCCACGCTTCACCATCACCACCGCGACGCCCTATGACCGGGCCACGACCACCATGGCGTCATTCCCGATGTGCCCGCACTGCGCGGCGGAATACAAGGACCCCTCCGACCGGCGGTTCCACGCCCAGCCGGTCGCCTGCTGGGCCTGTGGGCCACGACTGAGACTCACCGGCGCCCTACGCCGGGACGGCAGGGCCGCGTTGGCCGAGGCACGGCGCATGCTGGCAGCCGGAGCGATCCTCGCGGTCAAGGGCATCGGGGGGTATCACCTGGTCTGCGACGCCACCGCTCCGACGGCCGTGGGCGAACTTCGGCGTCGCAAGGCCCGTGGTGACAAGCCGTTTGCCGTCATGACGCCCGATCCTGGCACCGCCGTCCGGCTCGGCCACCTGGGCCCGGGGGAGCGCCGTGTCCTGATGGGGCGGTCCCGTCCCATTGTGTTGCTGCGCCGCCGAGACCCGTTCCCGCTCGCACCGCAGGTCTGTCCGGGCAGCCCGGACATCGGGGTCATGCTGCCCTACACCCCTGTGCACCGGCTGCTGTTCGGCCTTCCGGGCGATCCACCGGGCCCCGGCGTACTGGTCGTGACCAGCGGGAACATCTCCGGTGAGCCGCTGGTCACCGATGACCGGGAGGCGATGCTCCGCCTGGACGGGCTGGCCGACGCCTGGCTTTGGCATGACCGGCCCATCGCGGTGGCCTGCGACGACTCGGTGGTCCGGGTCCGCGCGGACGGTTCGCCCCTGCCGATCCGCCGCTCGCGCGGCTTCGCCCCGGCGCGCATCCGCCTTCCGGTGGCGGTCCGGCCGGTCCTCGCGGTCGGTGGCGATCTGAAGAGCACTCTGTGCCTGGCAGAGGGCGACTCCGCCTGGCTGTCCGCCCACATCGGGGACATGGACGGCCCGGCCACCCAGCGGACTTTCGAACGCGCCGAGAGCCATCTGCGGGCGCTCACCGGCGTCGAGCCGGTCCGCGTCGCCGCCGACTGCCACCCCGGCTATCGTTCCACGCGATGGGCGCGCCGCGATGGCCGGCCGCTCACCCTGGTCCAGCACCACCACGCCCACATCGCCTCCGCCATGGCGGAGCACGGGCTGGACGAGCCGGTCATCGGTGTCGCCTTCGACGGCACCGGCTACGGCGACGACGGCGCCGCCTGGGGCGGCGAGGTGCTGCTGGCCGACTACGCGGGCTACCGCCGCCTGGCGCATCTGGCGTACGTCCCCCTGCCCGGCGGTGACGCCGGGGTGCGCAATCCGTACCGGATGGCCCTCTCGCACCTGCGCGCTGCCGGAATCGCCTGGTCGTCCGACCTGCCGTGCACGACCGCCTGCCCGCCGGAGGAACTGCGCCTGCTGGACACCCAGCTGGCACGCGGCCTCGGCTGCGCGCCGACGTCCAGCGTGGGGCGGCTGTTCGATGCCGTGTCCTCGCTGGTGGGCATCTGCCATCGGGCGGGCTACGAGGCCCAGGCCGCCGTGGAGCTGGAGGCCGCGGCGGTGACCGCCGGCCGGGTACGGGAGGGCTACGCCTTCGAACTCGGTGAGCCCGCGCCGCTGCTGATGGCGATCGTGGCCGATCTGCGCGCGGGTGCAGGGGCCCCGCTGATCGCTGCCCGTTTCCATCTGGCGGTCGCCGGTGCGGTCCGCACGGCCTGCCGGAAGGCATCTCGGAGCACGGGAGTGCGGACGGTCGTCCTCACCGGCGGGGTGTTCGCCAACGCCCTCCTGGACGGGATGTGCACCGCCGGGCTGGCCGAGGACGGACTCACCGTCCTCGGGCACACGGTGGTCCCGCCCGGCGACGGCGGCCTGGCCCTGGGACAGGCAGTGGTCGCCGCCCGTGTCACCGACATCTGAGGGACAGAGGAGGAGTACATGTGCCTGGCGGTACCCGGCCGCGTGGTCGGCGTTGAGGAACGGGACGGCACGCCGATGGCGCGGGTCGACTTCGGTGGGGTGGTCAAGGACGTCTGTCTGGCCTATCTGCCGGAGATCGAAGTGGGCGACTACGCGATCGTGCACGTGGGCTTCGCGATCCAGCGGCTCGACGAAGAGTCGGCCCTGGCCACCCTCCGGCTCTTCGAGGAGATCGGCGCACTGGAGGAGGAGTTCGGCGACGCCTGGGCACGAGCGGCGGCCGAGGCGGAAAGCCCGCCCGAGGAGGAGAACCGGTGAAGTACATCGACGAGTTCCAGGATCCGAAGCTGGCCCGACGACTCCTGGACGACATCGCCCGGACCGTCACCCGCCCGTGGGCGATGATGGAGATCTGCGGCGGTCAGACCCACTCGATCATCCGGCACGGCATCGACCAACTGCTGCCCGTGGAGATTGAGTTGATCCACGGGCCGGGGTGTCCCGTCTGCGTCACTCCGCTGGAAGTGATCGACAAAGCGCTGGAGATCGCCTCCCGCCCGGACGTGGTCTTCTGCTCGTTCGGTGACATGCTCCGGGTGCCGGGGACCGACCGGGACCTGTTCCGCGTCAAGAGCGAGGGTGGCGACATCCGGGTCGTCTACTCACCGCTGGACGCGCTGCGGATCGCCCAGCAGACCCCGGACCGGCAGGTGGTGTTCTTCGGCGTCGGCTTCGAGACCACAGCGCCCGCCATCGCCATGACGGCCCATCAGGCCAAACGGCTCGGTGTTGACAACTTCAGCCTGCTGGTCTCGCATGTTCGGGTGCCACCGGCCATCGAGGCGATCATGCGGTCGCCGGACTGCCGGGTGCAGGCGTTCCTCGCCGCCGGGCATGTGTGCAGCGTGATGGGAATCAGCGAGTATCCAGACCTCGCCGACACCTACCGGGTGCCCATCGTGGTCACCGGTTTCGAACCGCTGGACATCCTGGAAGGCATCCGCAGGGCGGTCCGCCAGCTCGAACGGGGCGAACACCACGTCGAGAACGCCTATCCGCGCGCCGTGCGTTCGCAGGGCAACCCGGTCGCGCTGGACGTGCTGCGGGAGGTGTTCACCACCACCGACCGTGCGTGGCGGGGTATCGGCACCATCGCGGACAGCGGCTGGCGGCTGTCGGACGCCTACCGCGACTACGACGCCGAGCACCGGTTCGACATCACCGGCCTGGTCGCCGACGAGTCCGCCGTGTGCCGCAGCGGTGAGGTGCTCCAGGGCCTGGTCAAGCCGTACGAGTGCGCGGCCTTCGGCACCACCTGCACTCCGCGCACACCCCTCGGCGCCACCATGGTCTCCAGCGAGGGCGCGTGCGCCGCCTACTACCTGTACCGCCGCCTGGCCACGCCCCGCACAAAGGAGACGACGTCCGTTGACTGACACGACCACCGGGTGGTCCTGTCCGCTGCCGCTGCGCGACCACCCGCTGGTGGTCATGGGCCATGGTGGCGGGGGAGCGCTGTCCGCGGAGCTGATCCGGCACCTCTTCCTCCCGGCCTACGGCGACGGGGCGCCGGGAGGACTGACCGACTCGGCCACCGTCACGCTCGGCGGCGCCCGGTTGGCCTTCTCGACCGACTCCTACGTCGTCCGCCCGTTGTTCTTCCCCGGCGGCTCCATCGGGGATCTCGCCGTCAACGGCACCGTGAACGACCTCGCCATGAGTGGCGCCGTTCCCGCCTACCTGTCCTGCGCGTTCATCCTGGAGGAGGGTACGGAGCTGAACACCGTCGGCCGCATCGCGCAGGCGCTCGGCGCGGCCGCCCGTACGGCGGGCGTCACCATCGTCACCGGCGACACCAAGGTGGTCGACTCCGGACACGGCGACGGTGTGTACGTGAACACGGCGGGGATCGGGCTGGTCCCCGACGGCGTGGACATCCGTCCGCAGCGCGCCCGGCCGGGCGACGTGGTGATCGTCAGCGGCCCGATCGGTCAGCACGGCATCGCCATCCTCAGCGTCCGCGAAGGACTGACGTTCGGCACCGAGGTGGCCAGTGACACGGCGCCCCTGGCCGGACTGGTCCAGGCGATGCTCGCCGTCACCCCCGAGATCCACGTCCTGCGCGACCCGACGAGAGGCGGCCTGGCCGCCGCGCTCAACGAGATCACGGCGGCCTCGGACACCGGCGTGGTCCTGGACGAGGCAGCGGTGCCCGTCCCGGACGCGGTGGCGACCGCCTGTACTCTCCTCGGTCTGGACCCGATGTACGTGGCCAATGAGGGCCGTCTGGTGGCATTTGTGCCCCGGCGACATGCCGAAGCGGTCCTGGACGCGATGCGCGCGCACCCCAATGGACGAGAGGCAGCCGTCATCGGCGAGTGCGTGGCCGAACATCCGGGGATGGTCGTGGCCCGTACCGGTCTCGGCGGCACCCGGATCGTGGACCTCCCGCTTGGTGAGCAACTGCCCCGAATCTGCTGAGCCAGTGGGGGACGCAGCTCCCGATGGGTGTCGACCCCCATCGGCCACCGTCGGCGAGACCAGCGCGTACGTCGTCGCACGAGCCGAGCGGCCGGTGGTCCTGGTCCGCACGGACCGGGAAGCGGACCGGGGGGCCGGGGAACGGTTGCGGCCGGTGGCCGTCGGTCTGAGCCTGCACGGTCCCCAGGACAACCTCCCGGAATGCGCCTGCGTCACTGCCTTCACCCGGGTCGTGCCACTGCTTGCCGTCACGGGAGGAAGCTGCCCGACCGGGCGTACGCCCCGTGGAACGTGGAAGCGGGCATACCCGAGGACATCGCGGTCGGCGCGCGCCGGGAACTGGATGAGGTGCTGCGTTCGTGGCGGGAGAAGCTGCCCCGGATGGACGTCAGGGACGAGGTCCGGCTCGAGAGCCCGGCCATGGCCGTCGTACGGGCGGCGGCCGACCGCGATCTGCTGATGGCCGGAGGGCGGAAGCGCCCACCTGCCCTGGGCCCCCGCCTCGGCCCTGTGGCACAGGCCGCGGTGCACCACGCGCCTTGCCCGGTCGCCGTGGTGCCTCACGAATGACCGTGGTGGAGCCGATCACCCCCGCCTGTCCGCGGCCCAGCGACGGCGTACGGCGTCCTCGTGTTCGCTCTCCTCGAGAGCCAGGTTGATCCGGGCGAGCGACTCCTCCAGCCGGGGGATCCAATGGCGCCGCAGTGCGCGTACCCGCTGGCGGGTGCGTGCCACCTCAGCCCCGACGATCCCGGCGGCCGCCCGCGCGACCGCGTACTCCGCGCCTGCCCGCAGCGCTTCCCGCCAGGCGGTTTCGGCGTGCATCAAAGCGGTGCTACCGGGAGTGGCGGCGTCGGCGGAGCGGCCGGGGACCCGGCACGAGACGTGCGAGGGATGGCGCACTCCCATCGTGGTCTCCTCGCGCCAGTCGACCTCCGGGGGGCCGACTCCGTCCGCCGCCGTTTCCAAGGCGTGCTCGCCCCCTTGGAGAAGCCCCCGCAATAGCCAGGTCTCGGCTTCCCGGACGGCGTCCTGCCAGGCGCGCTCACCGGCCTCCTCGGCCCGCAGCACAGCCTCGTGCCGCGTTCGCAGGATGCGGAGCTTCTGTTCGAGGAGGTCGGCTCCCCGCAGGGCGACGTCCAGGCTGTGCCGCAGCCGCAGACGGGCCGCGCGCGATGGCGGGGTGGCGGACGCGGCGCTCATATCCCCGACTCCCGCTCCTCGCCCTCGGCCGTTTCCTCCCGCGCGCCGTGTGCGTCGAGCAGCGCGGGGGGAAGCATGGCGAGCTGGCTGCGGGGGAGGGTTAGCAGCACCTGCCAGGCGGTGTCCAGCGTCCGGTCCAAGGAGCGTGCCTCGTCGCGTGGCTGGTCCACGAAGTGGTGCAGGAAGGCCTCGTCGAAGGCGAGGTAGCGGCGGTCGGTCGGGCTCAGAGCCGCCTGCCCGACGAGGTCCGACAATTCCCGGACCTGCCGTGCCCGGGACAGGGCGGCCAGTGTCTGGGCGGCGAGATCGAGGTGATCGGGCCGGGTCCGCCCGGGCCCGGCGCCCTTGCGCATGAGCCGGGACAGCGAGGACAGGGCATCCACCGGCGGATACACGCCCAGGGCATGCGTCCGGCGGGAGAGCACGATCTGGCCTTCGGTGATATAGCCGGTCAGGTCGGGGACCGGATGGGTGATGTCGCCCGCGGGCATGGTGAGGACGGGCAGCACGGTGACCGATCCACTCCGGCCGCGGATCCGCCCGCAGCGCTCGTAGAGCGAGGCCAGGTCGCTGTAGAGGTAGCCGGGGTAGGCGCGGCGGGCCGGGATCTCGCCCCGGGCGGCGGAGACCTCTCGCAGCGCCTCGGCGTAAGCCGTCATGTCGGTCATCACCACCAGCACATGCCGGCCGCCGGAGAAGGCGAGGTGTTCGGCCACGGTCAGCGCGACCCGCGGGGTCAGGATCCGCTCGATCACAGGATCATCGGCGGTGTTGAGCAGAAGCACGAGCTCCCCCGCGGCGGAGCGCTCCTCCAGAACGTCCCGGATGAAACGCGCATCCGGGTGGGTCAACCCCATGCCGGCGAAGACCACGCTGAATGCCTCGCCACCGACGGTGGATTGCGCGGCGATCTGGGCGGCCAGCTCCAGATGGGGGAGCCCGGCCACGGAGAACACCGGCAGCTTCTGCCCGCGCACCAGCGTCGTCAGCGCGTCGACGGCGCCGATACCGGTGAGGACCGGATCCGACGGGGGCTCCCGCCGCACCGGATTGATCGGGGTGCCGCCCACCGCCGCGCTGCTCTCACAAAAGACCGGTGGACCACCGTCGACGGGCTCGCCCCGGCCGTTGCACACCCGGCCCAGCCAGCCCGGCCCGACCGGAATGCGCAGCGGCTCCCCGGCGAAGGACACCCGCACACCCTCCGGATCCATTCCGGAGGTGTCCTCCAGCACCTGCACCACGGCGAGTTCGCGGTCCACCTCCAGCACCAAGCCGTAGCGCCGCTCGCCCGAGTCGAGGGTGATCGTCACGAACTCGTCCCATCCCACTCCGGAGACCCCCTCCACGATGGCGAGCGGGCCGCGCAGCTCCCGCACGGCCGTGTACTCGACCTCACTCCAGCCGGTCACGATCGCTCACTTCCCAACCTGCCGTGGGCCGGAGGGAGACAGCCGGTCACTGGAGCTCCCCGAGGCGGGCGAGCATGGCCTCCCGCCGTGCCCTCACCCCTTCGGCGTCGTGCGGCCCCACCTCCTCCCCGGCCCGGAGCACCGGCCCGAAGTCCACCGTCTCGACGGTGGCCGCGGGCAGTCCCGAGGCGACCAGTTCCCGGCAGCGGTCGACGACCGCGAGCACGGCCTCGGCCAGCGCCGCGGCCTTGTCCGGGCCGCAGTACGCGTCGTGGGCGGACAGCGCGCTCTGCCGCAGCACACCCTCGCGCACCAGCCGCCCGGCCAGGACACTGACCCGCTCCTGGTCGGGCAGAGCCGTGATGCCGATCAGGTCGACCAGGTCGGCCAGCCGGTCGGCCTCCGCGAGCACCGAGGCGATCCGGCCACGCCGGGCGGACCAGGCGGGGTCGCCCGCCGCCGCGTGCCGGGCGGCGAGCGCCGCCGCGTCCCGGGAGAACGAACCCGCCCAGGACAGCGCCGGGTAGTGGCGGGCGTAGGCCAGGTCGCGGTCCAGCGACCACAGGCAGCGCACGAAGCGTTCGGTGTGCGCGGTGACCGGCTCGGTCAGGTCGCCGCCGGGCGGCGAGACCGCCCCGATCACGGTGACCGATCCCCGGCCGCCACTCAGCGTCGTCACGGCTCCCGCACGCTCGTAGAACGCCGCGATCGCCGACGCCAGGCCCGCTGGATAGCCCTCTTCGGCGGGCAGCGCCCCGGTACGGGAGGCGAACTCGCGCAGCGCCTCGGCCCACCGTGAGGTGGAATCGGCGATGACGACCACATCGAGGTCCATGTCGCGGAAGTACTCGGCGACCGTGGCCCCCGTGTAGATGCTGGCTTCGCGGGCCATCATCGGCATGTTGGAGGTGTTGGCGATGGTCACCGTGCGGTCGGCCAGCCGTCCCCCGCTGCGCGGGTCCTCCAGGGCGGATAGCTCGGCGATGACATCCGCCATCTCATTGCCGCGCTCCCCGCAGCCGACGTAGACGATCACATCGGCGTCGCACCATTTGGCGATCTGCTGCAGCAGCATGGTCTTTCCGGTGCCGAAGCCGCCCGGGACGGCCACCGTGCTGCCCCGCGCGACGGGAAAGAGCAGGTCGATCACGCGCTGCCCGGTGCCCAGCGCCTCCCGCTCGCCACCGCGCTCACGCACCGGGCGCGGACGGCGGACCGGCCACG
This sequence comes from Streptomyces sp. NPDC007875, assembly GCF_042868035.1. NCBI lineage: Bacteria > Bacillati > Actinomycetota > Actinomycetes > Kitasatosporales > Streptomycetaceae > Streptomyces > Streptomyces sp. NPDC007875. The sequence goes on from NZ_JBIADZ010000028.1 coordinate 70,971, forward strand.
TGGTGCCGATCCGTACCTCCGTTCCGCTCACGACGGCCACCACCGACTCCTGGCGGTATCTCCCCTCGGCGGCGACGCGCTCCACCACGCCACCGGCCCCCGGAGGCACCAGGACTCGCAGCGGGACCGGCCCCCCGTCCTGGATCCGCCCCAGCTCTCCGCCCTCGTGGACGCGGTCCCCCTCGCTCACCGCCGGTGCGAAGGGCCAGGCGCCCTCCTCGGCCACGCCCCGGGCGGTCCCCGGCGAGAGCCAGTCCCCGCTGCCGGACAGCGGTCGCAGCAGGCCGTCGAACACGCCACCGAGCAGCCCGGGGCCGAGCGACGCGGACAACGGGGCACCCTGTGGCCGCGCCACGTCGCCCGGGGCCAGCCCGCCGGTGTACTCGTAGGACTGTGCGGTCACCACGCCGCCGCTGATCGCCACCACCTCGCCGGGGATCCCGGTCTCACCGAGGGACACCAGGTCGTACATCGCGGTGTCGCCCACGTACTCCATCTCGACCAGTGGCCCCGCGATGCGCAGAATGCGGCAGGAGCGTCCCCGGTCGGCCCCGTGGCCGAGCCGCCCGGACGCCTCCGCGGATCCGCTCACGGCGACCACAGCGTCTCCACCTCCGCCCCGAGCCGGTCCAGCGCGCGTGCGGTGAGACTGTCCAGAGTGCACTCGGCGCGCCGACCCGCGACCCGGCCCACCACCCCTCCATCCGGGGCCTCGGTGACCTCGGCATCAGGGCCCAGCAACCGCAACGCCCGCCGTCGCAGCCGGTCCCGGACGGCCGGATACGTCGCGGCGTCCCGTAGCTCACGGCCACGCGCGAAAGCCCGGCGGCGCAGCTCTTCGTACGCCTCCCGCCGGACGGCGAGTGTACGGGCCCTGGCCGTCCGGCGGGCGCCCGCCCGTACGGTGCGGGCGGCGGCCGCGCCGTCCTGCTCGCCCTGCCGCGAAGCCTCCTCGAAAAGCGAGCGCGCCCTGGCCCTCGCCTCGCCGATCAGTGCCGCGGCCTCCCGGTCCGCCCGTTCGAGCAGCCCCTGGGCCTCGCCGCGGGCCGTGCGCAGCAACGCGGCGCGCACCGGCGCGAGTGCGGTCACCGCCTCGTCGGAAGTCGGCTTCATGACGGCATCACCACCGTGAGCGGCCGGGTACCCCCCACGGGGCCCGGGCCGAGCGCGTCCGCCGCGGCGGGAGTGAGGATGACCAGTGCGGTCTCGGGGGGCAGGCCGCGCCACGCCTCGCGGACCGCGTCCGGTTCCTCGGCGGCCACCACGGTGACCCCCGCCAGGAGGAGTCCGGCCACTCGTGTCCGCTCCCCGACAGCCGCCACCCGCCCCATGATCAGGATTTTCCGATCAAGATGATCGCCACGACCAGGCCGTAGATGGCGATGCCCTCGGCCAGCCCGACGATCACCATCGCCCGGCCGAACAGCTCCGGGCGTTCGCTGATCGCGGCCACGGCGGCGGCCCCGGTGTAGGCCACGGCGATCGCGGCACCGATGGACGCCCCGGCCACCGAGATCGCGGCGCCGATCAGGGCGGCGGAGCCGGAGCCCTGCGCCGCCGCCGCGGCCGGCGCGGCCGCCTGTGCGGGGTGGTGGTCGAGTGCCACTGTGAGGAGCGCCACCGCACCCGTGAACATCAGGAAGTTGGTGGCGAGGACCCAACGCAGGGTGGTGTGCCGGGAACGCAGCAACAGTCTTCGGCCGACCGCCAGGACCACGGCGACGAGGGGCAGAACGATGAGCCAGACGATCATGTGGTCTCCTTGCCCGGCGCGTCCCCTCGCGGCGGGGCGGCCTCGGATCCGTCGCCGTCCAGTACGGGCAGCCGCCAGGGGCGGAAAGGGCGGCCTTGGGCCTCGAAAACGCGCGAGAACAGCTCGTAGAACTCCAGCCGCAGCGCCTGTACCCCGGCGACCAGCGCCTCCAGCGCGAAGGCGAGCGCATTGCCGACGACGAAGAGCACCACGGCCGCGGGCAGTGCCGCCGCGCCCAGGCCCGCCAGCGCCGTGGCGCCCTGCCACACGATCGCGCCGAGCGCCGCATGCGTGAGGCCGAACGCCGCGAGCCGCGCGAAGGAGACGACGTTAGACCCGATGCGCAGCACCCCGTCGAAAAGCTGGATGCCGACCTGGACGACGCCTCCCGGACCGCCGCCGGTCACGGCGAACAGACCGGTGCCCGCCAGGACGAGACCCGCGCTCGCGATCGCCACGCCTGTGAAGGCCAATTCCGCGCGGTGCAGCCAGGCCGCGCCGCCCACGACGAGGAGCCCGAGGTAGAGCGCCGCCCCGGCGATACCGGAGAGCGTGTACAGGGCACCTGCCGGCCCGCCTTCCCGCCAGCGGTTGACGATGCCCACCCCGTAGGCCAGGGCGAGCAGCACGACGCCGAGTCCGACGGCGGCGATGAGCAGCCGCATCGGCTCCTGAAGTGGATTCAGCCAGAGCACCGGCAGCACCCCGGTGGGTCCGAAGAACTCCCCGTACGCCACACCGGCCAGGGCACTGGCCAGCCCGGCTCCGGTGATGAAGGGCCACAGCGGACGCAGCGCCCGGGCCCGGCGGGGGCGGCCGAAGCGCAGCAGGAGCCCGGCGAGAAGCAACAGCGCCCCGTGCCCGGCGTCACCGAACATGACCCCGAACATCACCACGTAGACGACGCCCGCGGGCATCGTCGGGTCCAGATCCGCGTAGGGCACCGTGCCGTAGGTGCGCACCAGTGGTGCGAACGAGCGCCGTACCGCCCCGGTACTCCGGAGCAGCGTCGGCGGAGCGGCTCCGCGCGGCGCACGCAGGGGCACCAGCGCCGCCCCCGCCCGGGCGAGGCGTTCAGCGGTCGCCGGGACGTCCGCGGCGGGACACCAGCCGGCGAGCGCCGCGACGGCGCCGTGCGGCACGGCGCTGCCGAGGTGTTCCTCCAACTGCGCCTCGCCCGCCAGCAGATCCGTACGCCCCGCACGCTCCAGCGAGTCGAGATCGGGCGGGCCGACGCTGAGGGCGGCGCGCCGCGGCTCGACGCGCGTACTCCGCAGCCGGCGGGAGGCCGACCCCGGGGCGGCCGACGGCCCGCTCGATCCACCGTCATCGACGCGGTCGATCTCCACGCACCCGGCCGAGGCGACACGCACCAGCGCGCCCCGCAACCCCTCCCGTGGCGCGACGATCGCCACCCGCCGCATGCGAACCGGAGTCATCGCCTCAAGCCCGAACATCCATGACCTCCAGCCGTCCCCCGCCCCGCGCGGCCAGTTCCAGCGCGCCGCGCACCCGCCAGGCGTCGGTGGAGAGCACGGCGACCGCGCCCACCACCGGTGCGGAGCCCAGCCGGGCGCCGTGCAGCAACTCCCGTCCGTCCTCTTCGACCCGGTCCCACCACCGAGTCTCCGCCTGCCATAGGTCGCCCGCGCTCTCGACGCCGTTCACAGCCCAGCGTGCGGTGGCCGGCAGGCGCTGCCGGAAGTCCGGATACGACGTCGCCGTCACGGCCGCGGTGCCGAGCAGCCGCCCCGCCCGTCGCGCGGACGCCGGCGTCATCGGGTGGTGGGCGACGAACACTTCACGGCCGACCAGCAGCGCCAGTCGGCCCGCCGCCCAGCGCACGGCCTCCGGCAGGGCCGCCGCCGTGCGCACGGTGGCGGAAACCCGCATACCGGTGGCCACCGCCGCCGGGGACCCGGCTCCCGGGTCGCCCCAGGCGGACGCGGCCAGCGCGGCTCGCAGCTCCTGGGGGGAACGGGTCCGGGCCAGCCGGGGCCAGGCGGTGGCCAGCGTACCCAGGCGATACGGTGCCCGGGGCGCTCCGCTGCCCGTCAGCGCACGCAGATGGTCCCGGGTATTGGCGATCTCGAAGCCGGAGGCGAGCAGGCGGAGGGCGTTCGCGCCCCTCGGCGGCTGCCAGCCGGCCAGCACCCGCAGATGCCACAGGAGGGTCGCTCCGACCGCCTGCTGGGCATCGGCGAGCGAGGCCCCGGGAAGCAGATCATGGCCGTACGCCGTGGCGCTCAGACAGCGCACGGCGTCATCGAGGCCCGGAGCCGAAGCCACCTCCGCGGCCTTCTCCCTCCCGAGGGCACGGGAGAGCATGGCCCTGGCGCGGGTGACCCCGGCCACCCAGCCGGCGCCCATCACGGGCCCCTCTCCCGTGGCTCCTCGAGCTGCCCCGCCGTAGGATCCCCGGCGCCCGGCACCCGCGACAGCCCGATGTCCTCGGCCACGAGCTGTGCCACCCGGTCCAGGAGAACGGGCATACGGGCCTCGGCACGAGAGCGCACCGCGGACACCTCCCGCTCCGCCGCGGCGAGCAGCTCCGCCGCCTCGGCCTCGGCCTCACGGCGCACCCGGGCCGCGCTCTGCACCCGTAGGTCCCGAGCCCGCGCGGACGCCTGCTCCACGATCTCCTCGGCCTGCCGCTCGGCCTCGCGGCGCTTCGCCGCCGCCGTGCGGGCTGCCCCGTCCCTGATGCCGCGCGCTTCCGCCTCGGCCTCTTCCAGCAAGGACAGCGGTGGCTCCAGCTCCGCGGTGAGCTCCCTGGCGCGGTCCGCGGGCACACCTCCGGGGGCTGCCTGGCCCGGAGAGCCGGCCGTGCGAAACCGCAGCAGGAAATCCCGGAATCCGGCCACCGCCGCCCTCCTCACGGTCAGGCCCCTGACCCAAGTGTCCGTACGCGGTGCGTACCTGTCGCGCCGAACGGGCCCGCCCGTGGCGCCGCGCGACCCGGCGGCGTGACCGCCTGATCGGTGCGACACTGGCGGCATAGGTGACCGGCCGCGCTCGTGGGGAGGTTGCCGTGAGCGAATTCGAACGTCATGCGGCGGGGAAGGAAGCCCGCCTCGGCGTCCCCGGCCGCCACTGGACACCGGAGGCGGAGCGGCGTGAGGACACGCTGAGGCGTTACCTCGGTGCCGTGGCCACCGCATCGTCGATCGCGGAAGAACAGGCACCGGCGGAGAGGGCCGCGTCCTCTCACACCGGCCGCCGGGCTCCCACCGCAACGCAGGTGGGCGATGTGATGAGGGCGCCCGCGGTATCGGTGCCGGGCGATATGCCCTTCCTCGATGTCGCCCGTACGCTCGCGCGCCAACATCTGAGTGCGGTGCCGGTGGTCGATGCCGAAGAGCACGTCGTCGGGATGGTGTCCGAGTCCGATCTGCTGGCCAAGGCCGCCGTTATGGCCATCACCCGCCGACCGGGCCCGCTCGGCAAGCTCAAGGAGCACCGCCTCTACGAGAAGAGCCGTGGCGAGACGGCGGCCACCCTCATGACCTACCCCGCCGTCACGGTCCATCCGGCGGACACGGTGGCCGACGCGGCCTGGACCGCCGCGCGTTCCCGCCTCAAGCGACTGCCCGTCACCGACTATCGCGACCGACTCGTCGGCGTGGTGAGCCGGGCGGATCTGCTGCGGTCGCTCGTCCGTGACGACACCGACATTCGCCAGGAGATCGAGTCCCGCGTTCTCCGCGAGGAATACCGTCTCGACCCGGACGCCATCGAGGTGACGGTGGAGGGCGGCGTCGTGACCGTGGAGGGCAGGGTGGACGTGGCGCTCGCCCCCGGACTGCTCGAGGCGATCCGGACGATCGAGGACGTCGACGATGTGGTTGATCACCTCACGGGGGTCACCTGACCCGGCCCACGCGAACCGCCGACGCGAAGGTGTCATCGGAACGCCATCACCTGGGCGTCCCTCGGCGGGAAGGTCCGGACGGCCGGGATCGTCGGGCGTGTCCGGCTCCACGAGATCCGAACGGGGGAAGCCGCAGCAGCCGCGCACCGCGGCGGACACCGAGGAGGTCCTATGGCTCGTCCCATCACCGTAGGTCTGGACGGATCGCCCGAGAGCCTGGACGCCGCCGACTGGGCGGCGCGGGAGGCTCAGTGGCGTCATACGCCGTTGCGTCTGGTGCACGCCTGGATGCTGCCGCCGCAGACGGCGCGGACCGCTCAGGCTCCCGAGGTCCGCAAGGAGTGGGCACGCAAGGTCCTGGACGATGCGGAAGCCGATCTCGCCGCCCGCTACCCGGACGTGTCGGTCTCCACCGAGCTGGCGTCGGAGACCGCCGTCCCGGCTCTGGTGGCCCACGGCGCGGACTCGGAGATGCTGGTGCTGGGCTCACGGGGCCGTGGCGCCGTGGCCGGGTTTCTGCTCGGCTCGATCGGGCTGCAGGTGCTCGGCCGGGCCACCCGCCCGGTCGTGCTGGTGCGGCACAGGAGCGGCGAGGGGCCTGGGGCCGCCGGGGGAGATGTGGTGGTGGGCATCCAGGACCCGCCTGAGTCGGCCGCGCCGATCGAGTTCGCGTTCGCCACGGCCGCCGCACGAGGCGGAGGAGTTCGCGCCGTGCGGGCCTGGGCGCTGCCGCCGGTGTTCGAGTACGGCCCGGCGTATCTGCGGGCCCTCGACGAGGCCGGTGGCATCGAGCCCGGCGAGCGGAAACGGCTGGCGGAAGCGGTCCTGCTGTGGCGGGAGAAGTACCCGGAGGTGCCGGTGACCGAGCACGTCGAGATGGGCAACGCCGCGGAGACGCTGTTGACATCGGCCGCAGGGGCGGGACTCGTAGTCGTCGGCCGGCACACCCACCGGCCCGCCGTCGGCCCGCTCCTCGGCCATGTGGCGCACGCCCTGCTCCACCATGCGGCGTGTCCGATCGCGGTCGTCCCCCACGACTGACACCGGATGTGTGGCGGACCCGGACACACCGGGGACGGTCTGCCCGCCGGGCGCCGCCAGGGGCTCATCACCGCTGCGGGACGACGGCGACCGGGAGGCGTAGATCAGGCGCCGCGGCAGTCCATGGTGCGCCGCCTCATCCACGGCCCAGTCCACCGCTCGCCGTCCTGCGGGCGCGCGGGTCCACCGTGGTTGCTCCCACGGTGCGGGGCGGCGCTGTCACGAAGAGGTTCATGCGGCGTCGTCGCTGTCGCGGATCCTGGAGCCGCCGTGGGTGAGCACGCGGTAGCGGCCACAAGACGTCAGGACAGGTTGCGGCCGTGGTCGGCTTCGTACGCGGCGAAGACCGCCGCCGGTGTTCCGCCGGTATGGAGGAACTGCTCGTCGAGGACCGTGGCAAGGGCCTCCAGAGCACCGGCGAGTATGGTCGCCGCCAGACGCACATCGGGACGAGCTGCCGCCTGCCCGCGCTGGGCGAGCTCAGCGGCATAGCCGACGCTGGAGGCCATGGGCGCGTGGTTTTCACCGTCGTGGAAGTAGTACGCCTCGGCGTACTGGGTGAAGTCGACACGGACGCGCACCACTTCGGTGGCCAAACTCTCCAGCAGCGAGGCCCCCAGAGCGCCATCCAGCTGGTGAGCCGAAGGGTCCGCCTGGCGCAGCAGCGCCAGGCGGATCGCCAGGACCCTCCTCCGAGCGAGTGCCGGGTAGATCTCGAGCACCCAGGTGACCGTGGCCGTCAGCAGGGCGAAGCCGAGGAGGGCTTCCAACGGCGCTGCGATGCGCAGCCAGTCCTCGGTCGGCACGATGTCGCCGAGCCCGAGGGTGGCGATCGTGACGAGTGAGACGTAGAGGGCGTCCAGCAGGTCCGCATGCTGGGCAGCTTTCAGGCCGCTTCCGAAGGAGAACGCTTCCGGCATGTGGGGCCAGTAGATGATGGCCCATCCGAGGATGATGGTGCAGGCCCACATCACGACCACCGTGACCATGGCCAGCGGTCCGACGAGCCCTGCCACTCGCTTGCGGGCGGGGACACGCTGGGACGCGCTCCACAATGCCGACATGATCAGGCGGCTCAAGCCTCCCCGACGAGTCGGGTGCCAGAGTGTATGGAACAGATCTCGCAGTGCGGCCATGACCAGCCCGGCCCCGGTCAGCGAGACCAACCACTCCATGCGCGTCTCCCACGGCGCTGTTCGGTACGTTGCCCGAGGGCGGCCTGACCTGACCCTACGTCTCGGCGACCACCGGGGAAGGCAGGCTCGCCGGGCAGTGGCTGCGAGCCGAAGGCCGGCGCCGGCGAGGCCGGCGAGAGCTGCGCCCTCCGGTTGCCGCGCGGCCGGGCGCACTGCAACCGACTCGAGTGCCGACGCCCGGGACGGCGATGTGGCGGTGGGCGTACCCAATGCGGGGGGCGTACGGCGAGGTGTCGGAGTCCGCCTTCGAGGCCACCGCACGGCTCGGTGCGGCGCTGTGGGGCGTGCACGCCGGCCAGGGCCTCGCCATTCGGCGGCGCCCTGGAGGTGGTCGTGGGCTTGAGCGACGCGAGGAAGGAGGCGCGGACGCTGGGCGAGGTGCTGGTGCCATGGCGGGAGAAGTCCCCGGAGGCGCGGGTGTTCCAGGAGACTGTGTCGGACAGCCCGTCCCTACGGCTGGTGGGTGCCGCGGCAGGGGCAGCGCTGAGGCTTGTGGGCCGTGGTCTGCCACGTCGTCTGCCTTGTCGCGGTGGTGCCACAGCGATGATTCGATGGGGTCATGAGGCCACGAGGACATGGCCGAGGTGTTCGAGGTGGGACCGGGTGCGCGGCATCCGGGGCATCGACACCGGGGCGCTCAAGGCCGCTCGCGGGGGACCAGAACAGGACATCGATGACCGAAGGGATGTGATCCCCGGTGTCCGAACCATCACGCTCCAGTCCGGCGGCCAAGCAGCCGATCGGCGGCGGAGGCGACCTCGGGCGGCGCATCGCGCTGCGGCGCGCGCAGCTCGGGCTCTCGCGAGAGGAGGTGGCTGTCCGGGCGGGTAGCTCGCCGGGCTACGTGCGCTATCTGGAGGAGTATCCCGCCGATCCGAGCGCCGGCTCCCTCCTCAGGCTCGCCGCAGCCTTGGAGACCACCACGGCCGAACTGCATGGCGGCGGCACCGATCTGCCGCCCGGCCTCGGCCGGGCAGGCCACCACCCCCATCTGATGGAGCTGGACCCCACGGAATGCCGGGCCCGACTCGCGACGCACGGCGTGGGCAGGATCTCGGTGTCGACCTCCCGGGGACCGGCCATCATCCCGGTCAACTACAGCGTCATCGACGACGCCGTCGTTTTCCGGACCGCGCCCGACGCCTCACCAGTGGCAGCCGCCGGCACCGATGTCGCCTTCGAGGTGGACCATATCGACGAGGCACTCAGCCAGGGCTGGAGCGTCCTCGTCGTCGGACGCGCCCGGCAGGTCACCGAGCCGGCGGCGGCACGTGAACTGGCCGACAAGGCGTTCACCACCCCATGGCCCGGCGGTAGCCGTGACCTGTGGCTTCGCATCGAGCCCACGAGCGTCACCGGCCGCCGGATCCAGGTGGACTGACCAATCGCCGTACCGGCCGGGCCGCGAGCTCCGCGCCCGAGGACCGCAGCTCCCGGTGAGCGTCGGATGCCCCTGCCGGACACTGGAGGGGAGGAGGCGACCGGTACGCCGGGCGAAGCCGACACGGAAGGGGACCTCGTGTCCGAGACCCCGCACATCGTGGACCTTTGTGCCCAACCACGCCGCCGCACTGATGCACCGGAGTGCCGACCGGCCCGAGGCGGTTCGCAAGAAGCGGAGAGGGACACGGATGGCGGACACGACACACCGCTCCGACACCATCCACGCGCTGCTCGCCGACGGCACCACCGTCGGGATACGGGCCGCTCGGCCACAGGACTGGGACGAGGTCCTGCGCATGCATCGGGAGATGTCGCCGGAGGATCTGCGCCTGCGGTTCTTCGCGGTCAACCCGCGGTACGCTCGTGCGGCGGCGGACCGGATCTGCGCGCCCGGCCGCCGCGGCTACCGTGCGCTCGTCGCGGTGGCGCATGAGCGAGTGGTCGGCGTGGCCGAATTCACCGCCCTTCCCCCATCCGAAGGCGAACAGCGCTCCGCGGACATCGCGCTGGCCGTCGCCGAGGGCCACCACGGCCAGGGCATCGGGACCCTGCTGCTGGAACATCTGGTCCACGCGGCCCGGGACGCGGGGATCTCGACCTTCACAGCCGAGGCGCTCGCCGAGAACCATGCGGTCCTGAAGGTCTTCGCCGATCTGGGGCTGAGGACCTCCCGCCATTTCGACGGCACCGACGTCCGCTGCACCGTGCATCTGGAGGAGGACGAGTGCTATCTCTCGGCGGTGGACCGGCGCGGCCGGATCGCCGATGTGGCGAGCCTGCGTCCGCTGCTGCGGCCGCGTTCGGCGGCCGTCGTCGGCGCGGGCCGCCGTCCCGGATCGGTGGGACGTGCCGTGCTCGGAAATCTCCGCTGCGGCGGCTTCCGCGGAACCTTGTACGCGGTCAATCCGCACGCCACGGTCGTCGAGGGGACGTCGTCGTACCCGTCGGTGGCTTCCCTGCCCCTGGTACCAGATCTCGGCGTGCTCGCCGTGCCCGCGCCTGCCGTCCCGGAGGTGGCGGAACAGTGCGGCCTCCGGGGGGTACGGGCGCTGGTCGTCCTCACGGCCGGGCTCGACGCCCGCCAGGCCGAGGCGCTGTTCACCGCATGCCGACGCCACGGGATGCGGCTGGTGGGCCCCAACTGCCTGGGCATCGCCGATACGGCCGACGAGGCGCGCCTGAACGCCACGTTCGCCGCGCACCCCCCGCTGCCAGGATGTGTCGGCGTCGCCGTGCAGTCCGGAGGCGTCGGCATCGCGCTGCTGGAGCGGTTCGGCCGCCTCGGTGTCGGGGTGTCCAGTTTCGTGTCGCTCGGTGACAAGTACGACGTCAGCGGCAACGACATGCTGCAGTGGTGGGAGACCGACCCGGGAACCCGCCTGGCCGTGCTCCACCTGGAGTCCTTCGGTAATCCGCGGGCGTTCTCCCGCACCGCACGACGCGTCGCCCGCTCCATACCCGTCCTCACCGTGGACGCGGGCCGCTCCGAGGCCGGACGGCGCGCCGCCGCCTCGCACACCGCCGCCGCGGCCACCCCCACCATGACCCGCCGGGCGCTCTTCGACCAGGCCGGGATCATCGCGACCCGGAGCATCGCCGAACTGGTCGACACCGCGGCCCTGCTGCACGCCCAGCCGTTGCCCGACGGAGCCGACGTCGCGGTGGTCAGCAACGCCGGAGGCGCCGGTGTTCTTGCCGCCGACGCCTGTACGGAGGCGGGGCTGCACGTCCCCGCCCTCGACACTGCCCTGGCCGACGAGCTCCGGGCGCTCCTGCCGCCCGGGGCGGCCACCGCCAACCCCGTGGACACCACGGCCGCGGTGACCGCCGACCGGATGCGTGCCTGTGTGGACCGGCTCGCCGCGCATGGAGCCGTCGACGCGGTGCTGGTGGTGCTGGTCCCCACCGCGCTGACCACCGGTACCGGCTATGACCCGCTGCGGGCCCTCACCGACGCCCCCGGCGCGCGCCCCCGCCCGGTGGCAGCGGTCCTCCTCGACCAGGAGGCCCCGGTACGCCTGCTCCCGAGCGCCGACGCATGCGCCATCCCGTCCTACGCCGAACCGCAGTCGGCCGCCCACGCCCTCGCCCACGCCACCCGCTACGCCCGCTGGCGTGCCGAACCGCCAGGCAGCATCCCGCCGCTGTCCGGGATCGACCCCGGCGGGGCCACGGCCACCGTGGAGGAGTTCCTCACCCGCCACCCCGGCGGCGGATGGCTCGACCCGCGTGACTGCGCCGCCCTGCTCGACCGCTACCGCGTTCCCCAGTTGCCCTGGGCGTGGGCCGAGGACGAGGACACCGCCGCGGCGGCCGTGCGGCACCTCGCCGACGGGTCCACGAGGGTGGCCCTGAAGGCGTACTGGCCCGGTCTGGTGCACAAGAGCGACCAGGGTGCGCTGCGGCTGGACCTCGACGGCGTGGACCAGGTCCGCCACGCCTATCGTGACCTGCGGGAACGATTCGGCGATCGGATGACCGGGGCGCTGGTGCAGCCCATGGCGCGGCGTGGCACCGAGCTGTTCGCCGGAGTCGTCCAGGACGAGGTGTTCGGCCCGCTGGTGCTCTTCGGCCTCGGTGGCACCGCCACCGAGCTCCTGGCCGACCACGCCGCCAGGCTCGCCCCACTCACCGACCGCGATGTGCACACTCTCATCACCTCCCCGCGCTGCGCTCCGCTGCTGTTCGGTTACCGGGGCGGCGGTGCGGTCGACCTGGAGGGGTTGGAACAGTTGCTGTTGCGGCTGTCGCGGATGGCCTGCGACCTGCCGCAGCTCGCCGAGGCCGACCTCAACCCGGTGGTGGCCCGCCCCGACGGCGTCGTCGCGCTCGACGTCCGGCTGCGCATCCTGCCCCGCCACGCCCACGACCCCTATCTGCGCCGACTGCGTGACGCCGGACGGCGGCGCGGAGCCTGACCTCGCCCTTGCCGCGCGCGGTCATACTTGCTGTGGGACGACGGCGACCGGGCAGGCGGAGTGGTGCAGTACGGCGTGGCTGACCCGGCCGAGTTGCAGCCCGAGGTGGCCGTGGGGTCTGAGGGCGCCGACAACCAGCAGGTCGGCGCGTTCCGACGCGGCCAGGAGGACCTTGTGCGCGGGCCCCTCGACCACATCGCGGCGCAATGGAGTCTTGTCGGGGTCACGCTCCATCCGGCCCAGCACGTCGCTGATGATGGCCGCCGCCTGCTCCTCACGGAGGAGCGCCCCCGCCTCCCGCATGAAGGGTGGCTGGTTCACCGGTTCGTGAGCCGGACGGCGCCAGGCTCGTACGGCGTCCAGTTCGGCCTCCCTCACTTGCGCTTCGCGCAAGGCGAACTGTACGGCCGTCGAGTCCTCTGTGAGGTCGCCGACCCCGAGTATCACCTCTCCCAATTCCCCGTTGCGGTTCCGCTCCGCGCCGCGGACCACGATCACCGGGCACACCGCGCGGGCCGCCACCGCCAAACCCACCGACCCCAGCAGTATCGCGGGCAGCTCGCTTCGGCCGCGGTTGCCCGTCACCACGGCGAAGGCCTGGCGGCTCTCCTCCAGCAGCGCATCCACCGCGTCATCGGGAGTCACCTCGCCGGACACCTTCACATCCGGCTTCCGCAGCCGGGCGCGTTCCGCGCAGGAGGCGACGACGTGCTCGGCCAGCACCTCCACCGAGGGGCGTTCGGTGCCGAAGGAGGGGAGGGTTTCCTCGTAGCGCTCCCATCGGGAGGCGTGGACCAGGCGCAGGGGCAACCCGTGGCGCGCCGCCTCGTCCACGGCCCAGTCCACGGCCTGCAGGCTGGAGTCCGATCCGTCGACACCCACGACCAGCGGGAGCTCCATCGTCCCCACCACCTCTCCTGTGACTGACCTCCGCCCCGGGTACCCCTTGGCCGCCGTCGCACCGCTCGGGACCGGGTGGATGGGCGGGTCCGGCCCTGGGCAGGGCCGTCCGGCTCGTCGCACCGGCCCCCGGTGGTCCCCTGGAATTGGCGCCGAGGGCAACCGCCAGCTGCGGGGAAGCGGAGTCAAGCCGCGCACTGTGCGATCAGGGCACGCGAGAAGCGGGCGGCATCGGCGCCGACGTGTGCCGCACGCCTGGGTCACAGGAGCGAGGCACCGGATGCGGCCGGGCGGGACTGGCTCCACGATGAGGGCATGACGGCTCCCCGTCCCGCCGAGGGCTACGACGCCTTCCGGGCCCTGGCCGCCCGGCGAGGCCGGCCAGGGGACCTGCTGATGGAATCCCTGGCCCGCGTGCGAGGGGAAACGGCCTGCAGCCCCGAGGCCTGGGCATCGGCGGTCGGCACCGAGGCAGGGCTCCCGGCGGCCGCCGGCCTCGGCCCGGCGTCCTATTTCGCGGACTTCGCCACCCCGCACGGCCGCCGCCATGTCCGCGTGTGCGTCGCGACGGCCTGTTTCGCGGCGGAAGCCGGGCGCCACCTTCCCGACGTGGAGGCCGCATTGGGTGTGGGCGACGGGGACGTCACTCCTGACGGGGAGACGTCATTGCAGGCCGTCCGCTGCCTGGGGTACTGCTACGCGGGGCCCGCGGCCCTCGACGGCAACATGCCACGCACGGGCCCGGCCCTGGCCGCCCAGCTGGCCGGTCGGGAACACCCGCGGGCACCGGAGATTCCGGCGGCCGACGCCACCGGCGATCCCGTTCTGCTCGGTGGCGTGATCTCCGGTGAGGCTCCGTGGCAGGTGTGGCCGAGCGTGGTTACGGCACGCGGCCCGGACGATGTGCATCGGGAGGTGGAGGCGTCCGGGCTGCGCGGGCGTGGCGGTGCGGGTTTCCGCGTGGCCGCGAAGTGGGCCGCGGCGGGAGGCGCCCCGGGCACCGTGGTGGTGGCCAACGGGGACGAGGGCGATCCCGGCTCCTACGCCGACCGGCTGCTGATGGAGGCCGATCCGGACCGGGTGCTGGAGGGGCTGGCGTTGGCCTGCTTCGCCTGCGGAGCCCGCCAGGGCGTGGTGCTGGTCCGTTCCGAGTATCCGCACGCGCTGACCCGCATGAGGGAGGCGGTCGAGGAGGCGTACGCCTCCGGACACCTCGGCTCCCGTGTGCACGGGACGGACACCACGGTGGAGGTCAAGGTGGTCCGGGGCGCCGGTTCCTATGTCACCGGTGAGGAGACGGCTCTGATCGCGAGCCTGGAAGGCAGCCGGGGATGTGCCCGGCCACGCCCGCCCTATCCGACCCAGCGCGGGCTGTGGGACGCGCCGACCGTGGTGAACAACGTGGAGACGCTGGCGGCCGTCCCGTGGATCGTCTCCCGGGGCGGCGCCGCGTACGCCCGGCGCGGAACCTCCGAGGAAACCGGAACGAAGCTGGTCTGCCTCTCCGAGCGGTTCGCCCGTCCGGGCGCGTACGAGGTCGAACTCGGCACCTCGGTGCGGCGGATCGTCACCGAACTCGGCGGTGGCCTCAAAGACGGCGCGGAACTCGCCGTGCTCCAGGTGGGCGGCCCGCTGGGCGGCTTCCTCGCTGCCGACGCGCTGGAAGTGCCGCTGACCGAAGCGGAGTTGTCGTCCCGGGGTGCTGCCCTGGGCCACGCCGGTTTTGTCGCCTTCGACCGGCGCGTGGCACCGGCGGACGTGATGCGGCACATCTGGGAGTTCGCCGCCGCCGAGAGCTGCGGCGCGTGCTCTCCCTGCCGCGTGGGCTCGCGTCAGGGCCTGGAGCTGGCGGCCGGGCAGACACCGCCCGGTCCGGCGTACGGACGGCTGTCACGGCTCTTGGCCGAGGCGAGCCTGTGCGCTTTCGGCCGGCGGATTCCCCCCGCGGTACGCAGCCTGGCCTGCGCCTACGGAGAGCCCTTGACGGGATGGGACCGGTGACACGGATGGAGATCGACGGCGCCGCCGTCGACGTACCGGAAGGGGCATCGCTGCTCGCGGTGGTGCGTGGGGCCGGGATCGAACTGCCCGCGCTCTGCCACGACGACCGGCTCTCTCCGGCCGGGTCCTGCCGCACCTGCCTGGTACGGGCCGACGGAAGGATCGCGGCGGCCTGTGTCACCCCGGCGACCCCGGGCGCCACGGTCGAGGCCGGGGCGGACGATCTGCGAGCGCTGCGCCGGGACGCGGTGGAGGTCATCGTCTCCGCCCTGCCGCCCCGGGCCCTAGCGGACGACAGCCGCACCGAACTGGCACACGTGTGCCGGTCGCTGGGCATCGGCCCCGAGACGGCGGCCGGAACCGGAGATCGGGGTGGCGACGCCTCGCACCCGTACGTCCACCTCGACCGGGACCTGTGCATCGCCTGCGGGCGGTGCGTGCGTATGTGTGCCGAGGTCCAGGGCACCTTCGCCCTCACCCTGGTCGGCCGGGGCGCCGACACCGTCGTGGCCCCCGGCACCGGCGGCCCCTGGGCAGAGTCCGACTGTGTCGCGTGCGGCGGCTGCGTCGACACCTGCCCCACCGGGGCGATCACCGAGCCGGGCCCCGCGCGCGGACTCACCTCATCAACCCGCCCCGCACCACCCCGGACCCGCACCACCTGCGGCTATTGCGGAGTCGGCTGCGCCCTGGATGTGGCCACCGAGAACGGCCGCGTCTCCGCCGTGCTACCGGCCCTGGACGGGCCGGTCAACCGGGGGCACGCGTGCGTCAAGGGCCGCTTCGCTCACGGATACCTCACCTCCCCCGAACGGCTCACCCAGCCGCTGCTGCGCCGCGGGGGTGGTCTGGAGCCGGTCGGCTGGGACGAGGCATTCGCTCACGTCGCCCGCGGACTGCGCGCGGCCGTCCGCGCGGGCGGTCCCGACGCGGTGGGGGCCATCTCCTCGGCCCGCGCGACCAACGAGGAGAACTACCTCGTCCAGAAGTTCATGCGGGTCGTGATCGGCACCAACAACGTCGACAACTGCTCCCGGCTGTGCCACTCCCCGTCCGCCGTGGGACTCACCGCCTCCTTCGGACTCCCCGGCGGCACCAATACCTTCGACGACGTCGAGCGCTCCGACTGCCTGCTGGTCGTGGGCGCCAACCCCGTCGAGGCGCACCCCGTGGTCGGCGCCAGACTGCTGCAGCGCGTCCTCCGCGGGGCCCATCTGGTCGTCGTCGACCCCCGCGCCGTCGGCCTGGCCCTGCATGCCGATGTGCATCTGCGGCCCCGCCCCGGCACCAACGTCGCGCTCAGCCACGGCCTCGCCCATGTGCTGTTCACGGAAGGGCTTGTCGACCAGGAGTTTTTGCGGGACCGGACCACCGGCCTGCCGGAACTGACCGAGCTGCTGGCCGACTACCCGCCCGACCGGGTGGCCGAGCTGACCGGTGTGCCCGCCGCGGACCTCGTCGCGGCCGCCCGGCTCTACGGCCGGGCCGAACGCCCCGCCATCGTCTACGGCCTGGGCGTCACCGAGCACCTCCACGGCACCGACGGCGTACGGGCGCTGGCCAACCTCGCCATCCTGCGTGGCGCCGTCGGCACCGGCCGGGGCTTCGGGGTCAACCCGCTGCGCGGCCAGAACAACGTCCAGGGCGCCTCCGACATGGGTGCCCTGCCCGATGTGCTGCCCGGGTACGGAAAGGTGACCGACCCGGCCGTCCGCGCACGGGTCGAGGAGGTGTGGGGCGTGCCGGTCCCGGCCCGGCCCGGTCTGCGGATCCCCGACATGTTCGCGGCGGCCCGGGCCGGGCGGCTGGGGGCGCTGTGGGTCATCGGCGAGGACGTGTGCGCCACCGATCCCGACGCCAACCGGGTGGCGCAGGCCCTGGAAGCCTGCCCGCTCGTCGTGTGCAACGAGCTGTTCCTGTCCGAGACCGCCCGCCACGCCGATGTCGTGCTGCCGGTCGCCTCCTGGCTGGAGAAGGACGGCACCTTCGTCAACTTCGACCGCAGATTCCAGCGGGTCCGTCCCGCCGTCGTCCCACCGGGGCAGGTCCGTACCGACTTCGATGTGGTGCGTGCCGTCGCCGCGGCCATGGACACCGACCTGGGCTGCCCGACCCCGGCGGACGCGCTGGCCGAATGCGCCCGGCTCACCCCGCACTTCGCCGGGCTGTCCCATCCGCGGCTGGACCGCGAGGGCGCCGTCCCCTGGCCCTGCCCGGACCCGGAGCGACCGGGGCAGGCCACCTTGTACCGGGAACGGTTTGCCACGGCCGACGGGCGGGCCCATCTGGCGGCCGCCCCCTATCTGCCGCCGGGCGAGCAGCCGGATGAGGACTATCCCCTGGTCATGGTCACCGGGCGGCGCTGGGCGCACTACAACTCCGGCTCCATGACCCGCCGTGGCGGCAATCTCACGCTCGATCCGGTCGACCGCATTGACCTTCACCCGGACGATGCCGCCAGGTACGGCCTGAGGGACGGGGAACCGGTCCAGGTGGCCAGCCGGCACGGACGGGCCCGCCTCATCGCACGCATCGGCACCGAGACGGCGCCCGGCCAGGTCTTCTGCTCGTTCCACTTCCCCGTGAGCGGCGTGAACCGCCTCACCTCCGACCACGCCGACACGGTCACCTCCTGTCCCGAGTACAAGGTCACGGCCGTGCGGCTGGCGGCGGTGGACGGCTCCAGGTGACGTCCGGTCTGTCGCAGCGGGAGGCCGCACGCCGACTGGGGGAGTACGGGGCCAACGTGGTCGCCCAGGAGCGGCGCACCCCCGTGTGGCGCCGCGTGGCACAACAGCTGCGTGACCCTCTGATCGTGGTGCTGATCGTGGCCGCCGCGCTGACCATCGCCACCGGGGATCTCCCCGACGCCGCGGTCATCCTGCTCGTGATCACGGTGAACACCGTGGTCGGCGTCGTCCAGGAGGTAAGGGCGGAACGGGCTGTTGCCGCCCTGTCGGCCCTGAGCGCCCCCACCGCCCGCGTCGTACGCGACGGTGCGGAGTGTTCCGTACCGGCTGCCGAAGTGGTGCCGGGCGACCTGGCCCTGCTGTCCGAGGGCGACATCGTGCCGGCGGACGGTGTCGTTCTCGACGCGGCACGGCTTTTGGTGGACGAATCGTCGCTGACGGGCGAGTCCGTTCCGGTGGAGAAGACCACCACCGCGGACCAGCAGCTCGGAACGGTCTCGTCGGGAACGGTGATCGTCCGAGGCCACGGCCGTTTCCAGGTCACCGACACCGGGGCGAGCAGCGCGCTCGGCAGGATCGCTTCGCTGATGGGAGCCGCACCCGGCCTCACACCCCTGCAGCGTCGGCTGGCCCGGTTCGGCCGGGTGCTGGCGGCCGTCACCATCGTACTGTGCGCCGTGGTGCTGGCCCTCGGGCTGGCGCGCGGACAGCCAGTGGAGCTGATGGTCGTAACGGCCATCAGCCTCGCCGTCGCCGCCGTACCCGAGTCCCTGCCCGCCGTGGTGACCCTGGCACTCGCCCTGGGGGCGCGGCGGATGGCCGACCGGCACGCCATCGTCCGCCGACTCCCCGCCGTGGAGACCCTGGGGTCGGTCACGGTGCTCGCCACCGACAAGACCGGCACCCTCACCGAGGGCCGCATGGCCGCCGAGAAGCTGTGGACGCCCCGGGACGAGGCCACGGTCACCGGTACCGGCTACGGGCCCGAGGGCCACATCACCCGCGACGGCCACCCGGTGACCGCGCACGACGCCCCCGATCTGGCACTGCTGCTGCGGGCCTCGATGCTGTGCAACGACGCCGCGCTCGAACCTCCGCCGGACGGCGAGTCACGGTGGCGCGCGCTGGGCGACCCCACCGAGGCCGCCCTGCTCACCGCCGGAGCCAGAATGGGCCTGGACCGGGCCGTGCTGGACCGCGAACTCCCACGCGTGGACGAGGTCCCCTTCGACAGCGCCCGCAAGCGCATGACCACCGTGCACCGAAGGCCAGGCGGCGGCCTGTGGGTCGTCTCCAAGGGGGCGCCGGAGGTGATGCTCCGGCCCTCGGTCCTCGTCGACCCCCCGCAGCTGCTCGCCCGGGCCGCCGCCGAGGCGGAGGAGCTGGCCCGGGGCGGATACCGGGTCCTCACCGTCGCCTCGGCCGAGCGCGAGCAGGCACGGCGGGCGGACCCTGGGACGTGGGAGTCGAACCTGTCGCTCCTCGGACTCGTCGGCATCCTCGACCCGCCCCGCGACGCCTCCCGGACGACCATCGCCGCCTGCGAACGCGCCGGCATCACCCCCGTACTCATCACCGGCGACCACCCGCTCACCGCCCGGGCGGTCGCCCTGCGCTCGGGTATCACGGCGCAGGAGAGCGAAGTCACCACGGGCGAGCGGATCCGCACCGGCACCGCGGGCGACCTCACACACCTGCGCGTATACGCCCGGACCACTCCCGAACAGAAGCTGGACATCGTCCAGGAGTGGCGCGCCTCGGGCCACGTCGTGGCGATGACCGGAGACGGTGTCAACGACGGCCCCGCCCTTCGCCAGGCGGACATCGGCGTGGCCATGGGACAACGCGGCACCGAAGTGGCCCGTCAGGCGGCCGACCTCGTACTCGCCGACGACAATCTGGGCACGGTGGTCTCCGCCGTCGAGGAGGGCCGCCGCGTCTACGCCAACGTCCGCCGGTTCCTGCTCTACGCGCTCGCCGGGGGCACCGCCGAGATCCTGGTGATGCTTCTCGGCCCCTTCCTGGGCATGCCCCTGCCCCTGCTCCCGGCCCAGATCCTGTGGATCAACCTGCTCACCCACGGCCTCCCCGGCGTGGCCCTCGGAGCCGAACCGGGCGCCCCGGACGTGATGCACCACCCGCCGAGACCTCCCGAGGAGAGCGTGCTCGGCGCCGGCCTGTGGCCCCGGATCCTGGCCATGGGAGCGTTCGTCGCCACCGTCACCCTGGTGGCCGGGGTCTGGGCGCGGGAGACCGGCCGCCCCTGGCAGTCCATGATGTTCCTGGTGCTCGGCGCCACCCAACTCGGCGTCGCACTGGGCTCGCGAGCCCGCCCGGGCAGCCTCACCAACCCGTTTCTGCTGTTCGCCGTGGGCACAGCCCTGGCACTGCAGGCGGCTGGCGTCTATCTCCCGCCCCTGCGCGCCCTGTTGGGAACGGAACCACTGCACCTCGTCGACCTCGCGATCGCCTGCGCGCTCTCCGGCCTCGGGCACGTCGTCATGCGCCTGCAGAGGCAGCTATTCCCTGAGCGCCCACCCCATGGGCGCTCAGCGCCCGGCCCGGCGCATGGCTGAACCGGCCGACGGCCGCGCCGCTTCGGGATCGGCCGGTGCGGGCGCCGCCCGTCACGGCCCGGCTCCGGCGGCCGGGGCGGCCCCGGGGAAGTCCAGGGTGCGCCAGATCTCACCCGCCGTGGTGATCCCCAGCGCCTCATGGCCATCCAGTGCCTCGACCCAGTCGTGGGCTCCGGCGCCCATGGCGAACGCGGCCGTGGCGTAGGCGTCGGCCCGGGTGAGGTGGCGGCCGGTCAGGGTGAGCGAGAGCAGACCGGTGGCGGGTCGGCCGGTGTGCGGGTCCAGCACGTGCGCACCGCGCTCGGCCGTGCCCGAGGTGGCGACGGCCAGATCGTGCCCGGTGACGACGGCGGCCAGTTCCCCGACACGGGTGGGGTGGGCGATGCCGATCCGCCAGGGGATGCCCGGGGCGGCCTCGCCGCGGAGCTGGATGTCGCCGCCGCCGTTGACGCAGGTGTTGTGAGCGCCCGCCGCGTGGAGGATCCGCGAGGCGCGTTCGACCGCCCAGCCCTTGACCATCCCGGAGGGGTCGAGCCGGCCGTCGGGGGTGGGGCTGAACCAGCCGCCGGTGGCGTGTGCCGCCTCTTCGCACAGGCCGAGCACTTCGGCTACCTCTGGGCCGCACCGGTCCGGGGTGAGTTCGCCCCGGTCCAGGCGGCTGATCACGCTGTCGGGGCGGTACGGGGAGAAGACCTCGTCCACCTGGTGCAGCCACGCCACGGCGGTGTCGACGGCGCGGTGGATGGCGGGGGTGGCCGGATCGCGGATGTCGAAGGAGACGACCGTCCCCATGACGTGCTCGGCGTGACGTGTCCCGTGCTCGGGGGCGGGCTCAGCCATCGGCCTTGTCCAGGGCGCTCTGCAGCGACCGTGTGTAGCCCTCGCTGGTGTAGGTGGCGCCGGAGACCGCGTCGATGTGGGCACTTTGGGCGCTCAGCGCCTCCTGGGTGAGCTGCGGTACGGCGTAGGAGGAGATCTGCTGGGACCGGGGCCGGTCGGAGGGCGTCTGGAGCGCTTTGACAGCCGTGATCCGGCCGTGCGCGAGGGTGACGGCGACCTGCGTCGGCCCGTAGGCGGTGTCGATCACGCTGCCGGTGAAGGTGCCGGACGCGCCGCTCGGGGAGTGGCCGCCGGTCGGGGCGGGGGACCTCCCCGCGGAGGCGGGGGCGCGGGGTGGTGGCGCGGCGGCCGTGACGGGGTCCTGGTGTGGTTTGAGCGACAACAGCAGGACGATGCCCGCCACGGATGAGACGGTGGTGACGGCGGCCTTGTGCACGGTGGGTCTCCTTTGGGTGCGGCCGGATCGAGTCAGAGCGCGAACGACTCGTGGTGGACGCGGCGGCGCGGCACCCCGGCGTCGCGCAGGACGCGTCGGGCGGCCTCCGTCATGCCGGGCGGGCCGCACAGGTAGACGTCGCGTTCGGTGAGGTCGGGTACCAGTCCGCGCAGCGCCTCCGGGGTCAGCGGTGAGGAGTACGTGGCGGGCTCGTCCACGACGTAATGAACGACCGTCCCGCGCGCGGCGGCCAGCGCGTCGAGCTCCGTGCGCAGGGCCAGGTCCTCGGGGCGCCGGGCCCGGTAGACGAGGATCACCTCGCCGGGCAGTGTCTCGAAGAGGGTCCGCAGCGGGGTGATCCCGACGCCACCACCCAGCAGGAGGGTCTTGCGGGTGCGGCGACGGCGTGCGGTGAAGGCCCCGTACGGACCCTCGGCGAGCACCCGGGTGCCGGGTTGGAGGTGGGCGAGCGCCGCGCTGTGGCCGCCGGACGCCTTGACCGTGATCCGCAGATACGCGGGGTGCGGAGCGGCCGACAGGGAGTAGGGATTGGCGGCCCACCACAGGCCGCGGGTGAGGAACCGCCAGCGGAAGAACTGGCCGGGCTCGGCCCCCAGCTCGTCCAGCCGGTCGCCGGAGAGGTAGACCGATATGACACCCGGAGCCTCGGGCCGGACCTCGGTGACATACAGCCGGTGGCGCAGCGCCCGGCGCACCGGAACGGCGAACCGGTACCAGGCCAGCAGCGCCGCCGCGCCGATGTAGAGGGTTTTCCAGGCCAGCTGGGCGGGTCGGTTTCCGGTGAAGTCGGCCCCGTCGGAGAGCTGGTGCCCGAAGGCCAGGAAGACCGCGAGATAGGTCGCGAAGTGCAGAAGGTGCCAGGTCTCGTAGGAGACGCGACGGCGCACGGCGCGCGCGGACACGATCGCGGTGAGGAGAAACAGCAGAAAGCCGATCGTCCCCTTGAGCAGGTCCGGGTAGTGGAGGACCAGGGTGGTGGTCTGGTCCACCACGCCGGTGTGCGATTCCGATGAGTACCCCCAAATGATCAGCAGGACGTGGGCGCAGGTCAGCGAGATCGTGTAGCGGCCCCCCAGAGCGTGCCAGCGGGCCAGCCGGTCGGTGCCGATGGCGCGGTCCAGCAGTGGTACGCGCGCCATCAGCAGCAGGAGGATCGCGCAGGCGTAACCGGCGAGCAGCCCGGTGATCCGCCCCGCACCGGTCAGCCAGCCGGCGGCACCGACGACCGAGGGAGTGTCGCTCCACCACAGCGCCAGTACGGTCGCGGCCCCGCCCCAGATCATCAGGTGTGCGAGCGCCGGGACGGGGCTGGGCGGGCGTGGTGCCGACCGGGACGGGCGGGTCATGGCCGGAGCCGGTGGCGTCGTGCTGGTCATGGGGGTCCTCTCGGCGGTGTGCCCGGTCAGCGTCTCCGGCGAAGCTCTGAGGACCCTCTGAACCCGGGCGGACGCTTCGGATTCAGAGGAAACTCAGAGGGAGGGGCGGGCCTCGGCACCGCGCACCACGAGGGATGCTGGACGCATCATGGATACGCACTCCGCCAACCGTTCTTTGCTGCGGCCCGACGGCGCCCGGGTCCGCGTCCTCGTCGTCGACGACGAGCCCGATCTGACCGAGGTGCTGTCGGGGGCGCTGCGCTACGAGGGCTGGGACGTCCGTACCGCCGCCGACGGCGGGGCCGCGCTGGACGCCGCGCGGGCGTTCCGCCCGGACGCGGTGGTGCTCGACTGGATGCTGCCGGACACCGACGGGCTCGCGGTGCTGCGCACGGTGCGGGCGGAGCTGCCGGACGTGTGTGTGCTGTTCCTGACCGCGCGGGACGCGGTGGAGGACCGGATCGCGGGGATCACGGCGGGCGGCGACGACTATGTGACCAAGCCGTTCAGCCTGGAGGAGGTGCTGGCCCGGCTGCGCGGGCTGCTGCGCCGGGCCGGGATGACGCGGGAGCCGGGCGACGACCGGCTGGTGGTCGCGGATCTGGTGATGGACGAGCAGGCGCGCGAGGTGACCCGTGGAGGTGTGGCCGTGGAGCTGTCCCGCACCGAGTTCGAACTGCTGCGGTTCCTGATGCGCAACCCCCGACGGGTGCTGTCCAAGGCGCAGATCCTGGACCGGGTGTGGAGCTACGACTTCGGCGGCCAGGCCCATGTGGTCGAGCTGTACATCAGCTATCTGCGCAAGAAGATCGACGCCGGGAGGGCACCGCTGATCCACACAGTGCGCGGGGTCGGCTATGTGCTCAAGGCGGAGGTTTCATGAGGCGGTGGCTGCCCCGTACGCTGCGTGCCCGGCTGACCGCCGGGCTGGTGGTGCTGCTGGCGGTGGCGAGTCTGGCGGTGGGGCTGACCACGGTGTTCGCGCTGGAGGGGTTTCTGGTGCGCCGGCTGGACCAGCAGCTCACGGCGGCCGGCGGCCGGTTCCCGGCCAGCCTGGAGCACGGTGAGCGGCGCCCGGACGCAGACAACGCGCCCGACACCCGTGGACAGTCGGACCGCACCTTCGGCGCCCGGCTGCTGCGCGGTACGACGACGGATGCCGCGGTGGTACGCGACCAGACGGACGCCGCCGTACCCCTGACCGGCGCTGACCGGCGGGTCCTGGCGGCAGTGCCGGTGGACGGCGACGGCCACAGCGTGCGTCTGTCCGCGCTCAGCGGCTACCGAGTGGTTGCGGTCCACGGGGACGACGGGGATGTTCTGGTCACCGGGCTGCCGCTGCGTCCGGTGGAGGAGACCGTGCACCGGCTGGAGATCGTGGAGACTGTGGTGTTCGGCAGCGCGCTGCTGGTCACCGGGGTGGCCGGGGCACTGTGGGTGCGGCTGTCGCTGCGCCCGCTGCGGCAGGTGACCATGACCGCCGCCGGGGTGGCGGAGCTGCCGCTGGCCAGCGGTGAGGTGGCCATGCCGCCGCCGGTGCCGGACACCGATCCGCACACCGAGGTGGGCCAGGTGGGCACCGCGCTCAACCGGATGCTCGGCCATGTCGGGGACGCGCTGGCCCGCCGTCAGGCGAGCGAGGAGCGGCTGCGGCACTTCGCCGCCGACGCCAGCCATGAGCTGCGGACGCCGGTGGCCTCCGTCCGTGGACACGCCGAGCTGGCGCTGCGCCATCCGGATCCGGTGCCGGATGAGGTGCGGCACGCGCTGGAGCGGATCCAGGCCGAGTCGCAGCGGATGTCCACGCTGGTGGACGATCTGCTGCTGCTCGCCCGGCTCGACGCGGGACGGCCGCTGGCCCGTCGATCGGTCGATCTGACCCGGCTGGTGCTGGACGCGACGGGCGACGCACGGGCCGCGGGGCCCGGCCACCGCTGGAGGCTGGAGCTGGCCGAGGAGCCGGTGACGGTGCTCGGCGACGAGCACCGGCTCCAGCAGGTGGTGGGCAACCTGCTGGCCAACGCCCGTACCCACACCCCGCCCGGCACCCGGGTCACCGTACGGCTCGCGACGGCCGGTGCCGACTGGGCCGAGCTGACGGTGTCCGACGACGGACCGGGCGTCCCGGACGCGCTCCAGGACGAGGTGTTCGAACGGTTCGCGCGCGCGGATCCCGGCCGGTCCCGGGCGGCGGGCGGCACCGGGCTGGGGCTGGCCATCGTCCGGGCCGTGGTCGCGGCCCACGGCGGCACGATCACGCTGACCAGCCGGCCGGGCACCACCGTCTTCCGGGCCCGGCTTCCCCGCCGTACCGCGGCGCTCGATCCGGGCTGAACGGGAGACGGGCGGATTTCAACAGCCCGGCCCCTGGACAACCATCGCGGCGACACAGGTGCGCGAACTCCTCACCCTCAATCAGCGCATCAACCGGCCCCGCACCGGCATCGTCGACGTCCCTTTCGGACACGCCGCCCACGCTGTACGCACCCTCCTCACGGGAAACCGCTGACTCCTCGGTCGTAACAACTCCACACCCACACCCCCAGACCTCAAGGCCACCAAAACGCCACACAAGATCGCCAAGAGGGTCCTGGCATGGACGCTAGGCCATACGGGTGGCTTTCTCTTCATCTCTTGTTAGCGCCTTACGGCTTTGCGTTACTGGGGTTGATGAACCCGGATCGGCGGCCCATCCCTTTCGGGGGAGTTCGCCACCGACCGCGACGGTCGGCAGCGCTCTCGGATGGGTGTCCTGTGCCGTCTCACGTGCCGCCCCATCGAGATCCGCATTTCTCGACGAATGGGGTACATCGTGACTACCCAGTCCCCTTCCCAGGGCGAGTCGGCAACGCTGGCGGACCCGACCCTGCCCGCTGGTATCCAGCCGACGAGCGTGGCCATCAATCCGGCCGGCACCAAGGCGTATGTCACCAACGCGGGGAACAACGACCCCGCGACGAGCAGCGTGTTCGTGTACGACACGACCACCTTCGTCCAGAGCGCCGTCACCGGAATCCTCGCGGGCGGGTCTCCCCGGGGGGTAACGGTTCTGCCCAACGGGGCGTTCGCCTATGTGGCGATCCCCGGCGGTGGGTTCGTACAGAAGATCAATACGGCTACGGACGCCGTCGTCGCCACCATCTCCGTGGGAACCACCGCCTTCCCGTTCGGGGTGGCGCCCACTCCCGACAGCCAGTTCGTCTACGTCTCCAACCTTTTCGGCAACCAGCTGCGCAAGATCAGCGTCGCCTCGAACTCGGTCGTCAACAACCTCTCGGTCGGGAGCAGCCCGTCGGGTGTCGCGGTGACCCCCGACAACCTGTTCGTGTGGGTGGCCAACACCTTCAGCAACACTGTCAACAAGGTCAGCATCAGTGCCAACAGCGTCGTGGGCACCATCCCCGTGGGCGGTGCCCCGTCGGGGGTGGCGATTTCACCGAACGGTTCGTTCGTGTGGGTGTCCAGCACCTTCGCCAACACCGTAACCAAGATCGACGCTGTGACGAACGCGATCGTCGCCACCATACCCGTCGGGAACGCACCGCAGGGCCTGGCGGTCTCCCCGGACAGCTCACTGGTGTATGTCGCCAACAACGGCGCCAACACCGTGAGCGTCATCAACGCCGCCACCAACACAGTCACCAGTACGCTCACCGTGGGGGCCAACCCCCTGGGCGTGGCGGTCAACGCCTCGCCCAGCCAGGTGTGGGTGACCAACAACAACAATGACACGGTGAGCGTGCTCACCCCGTCGGTGACGCTCGCGACCACACTCACCGCCTCTCCGGCCGTCATCAATCTCAACACCACCACCGGCCAGTTCTTCATCCCGCTGCTGAGCGCCACCCTCAAGGAGACGGTCAGCAACAACCCGGTGTCCGGCCAGACCGTGACCTTCACGGCCAACACCGTGGTCGGCCCGGTGCCACTGGGGTCGGCGGTCACCAACGGCAGCGGTGTCGCCAGTCTCACCAATGTGGTCGTCCCGCCCACGGTCATCACGGCCACGACGTACACCGCGGCTTTCGCCGGGGCACCCGGCTTCGGCCCCTCGTCCTCGACCGCGTCCCTGACCTTCACCGGAGCCTGACTCCTCCGGCGGAGAACCGGCCTGCTCCTTCCGGGAGTTGTCCGAGGATACGCCCCGGAAGGAGCTTGACTCTCCCCGTCTCGCCGGTCCCGGCGGGCCTCGAGCCGGGGCGGACCGGGACCGGGTGGGTGAGTGGATTGGGGGCGGGGACGGTAGAAAGGGCGTATGCCGCGTCGCCCTTCTCCGGCCTCCGAGTCCGATGCCGAGGCGATGGTCACCGCTTTGCTGACCGCGTCCCGACTGCTTGTCGCCGTCTCCGCCCGGTCCCTGGCGTCACCCGCACCCCCTTCGGCGAGGTCACCACCTCGTACAAGTCCCCGCCGATGCGGGCCTCGGCCACGGCCGAGGTGTACGAGACCGCCACCCGCAACCGCCCCGCACCCCGCGGCACCGGCCGCAGCAGCACCCGCTGCGCCACCTCCGCGATCGACCGGACGCTGGCCAGCTCCGCCTCCCGCCGCTGCCGCAAGACCGCTGCCGCGAGACCGGCGGCCGTGAGGCCGCCACCGAGAGCAGCGCGGTGAAACCACGGCGCGTGCCGAACAGACCGTCGAACGCGCTGAGCCCCATGCACAGGAAGATGGCGACGGCACCGATGGCGGCCGTGCGCCGCCACCCTCCGGTGAGCCCCGCGAAGGCCGGTCCCAGCGACACGAGAGGCGGAAGTCCCACCCCGGGTCCCGAGGTGAGGTCCAGCACGGCCACGACCGCCATCACCGCGAAGGGCAGAACAGACAGGAGCAGGGAGTCCTTCGGATCGTCCTCCTGCGCCAATGAACACTCCCGAGGGTGCCGCGTGGAGCATGCGCCGCCGCCACCAGAGCGCGGCACGGGCCAGAACAGGTCTCTTGACCCTGAGCAATAGGAGCGGAAGCGCGGGTCACATCCCGGACACGACGTGATCAACGGCTGCCCGGAGTGTTCCAGAGGAAGTCCAGCACCCCGGGAAGACGGCCCGAAAGGGGACCCCAGAAGCAGAGGTCCTCGGTGTCGTAGCCGGCGAGGAGGGCACGGCTGCCCTGGACCGGATTGGTGTCGTGTGTCCGCACCTCGATGGCGATGGTCGAACCGATGCCGGTGAACGGTGTGGCGGCGGTGCCGACGCGGCCCACACTCGAAGCCCCCGTTCGGTCAATGGGTATCGGCGGTCACCTCAGGGCGAAGTACCGCAGCCACAGGTATCCGGCGGACAGCACCACCGTGACGGCGGTGACGATCAGGCCGTACCGGGTGAACTGCCAGAAGGAGATGGGCTGGCGGTTGCGTTCGGCGATGCCCAGGACGACGACGTTGGCGGAGGCGCCGATGGCCGTGGCGTTACCGCCCAGGTCGGCGCCGAGCGCCAGTGCCCACCACAGCACATGGACACCGTCGCCGCCGAAGCCGTGGGCCAGGTCGGCGGTGATGGGGGCCATGGTCGCGACGTACGGAATGTTGTCGACGACCCCCGACAGCACCGCCGAGCCGAACAGCAGCAGCATCACCGCGCCGAGTTCGCTGCCGCCGGTGGCGTCCGCCAGCGCGCGGGAGACCTCCCCGATGACACCGGTCTCGATGAGCGACCCGACCATGATGAACAGCCCGGCGAAGAACGCCAGCGTCGGCCACTCCACCTCCTTCAGCGCCTCGCCCGTCTCCACCTTCGAAATGGCGATGAGCAGCCCGGCCCCGAGCAGGGCCACCACGCTCGGCGCGTAGTGCAACACCGGGTGCGCCACGAATCCGAAGACGACCAGGACCAGGACGCCCAGCCCCTGGTACAGCAGCCGGTGGTCCCTGATGGCCTCCCGCTCCGCCAGCGCCATCACCTCCGCCGCCCGGTCCTCGTCGTACACCAGCGCCTTGCGGAACATCACCCGGCACAGCAGCACCAGAACGGCGGTCAGGACCACGGCGATCGGGGCGAGGTGGACCAGGAAGTCGTTGAAGGTCAGCCCGCCCCGGCTGGCGATGATGATGTTCGGCGGGTCACCGACGAGCGTCGCGGTGCCACCGACGTTGGACGCCATCACCTCCGCGATCAGGAACGGCGCCGCGGGCAGCGCGAGGCGTTCACACACCAGCAAGGTGACCGGGGCGACCAGCAGGACCGTGGTGACGTTGTCCAGCAGTGCGGAGGCGGACGCGGTGATGACTATCAGCATGGTCATCACGCGGAAGGGCTTGCCGCGGGCGCGTTTGACCGCCCAGATCGCCAGATACTCGAACAGGCCCGTCTGCCGCAGGACCCCGACGATCGCCATCATCCCCAGCAGCAGGAAGACGACGTTCCAGTCGATCCCGGAACGCTCGTCGAAGAAGGCCGCCTTGTCGTCGGTGGCACCGATGGTGAGCATGACCGCCGCCCCTCCCAGGGCGGCGGCCGTCCGGTGGACACGTTCACTGATGATCGCCACGTAGGCGACGGCGAAAACGGCGATCGCCGCCCAGCTGTGCCAGTCACTCATGGGGCTCCGCATGTCCGAGGAGTCGATGGAGGAGCTGCGAGGCGGTGATCACCCCGAGCAGATACAGGCCCGCCTTGTCCCGCCTCGCCACCGCCACCAGTGGGCTGCGCGCCTGGGCCATCAGCGCGGCCACCTCCAACGCCGTGTCGTCGGGGGCGGCGATCGGCGGCCGGGCCGCCTTGTCGGACAGCAGGTCGCCGACCCGGCGGCCACGCAGTGCCTCGCACAGCCGGTCGGCGTGTTTCTCGTCGATGACCGCCGCCAGCGCGGGGTCCTCGATCACATAGGCCGGGACGAGTGCCTTGATCACCTGGGAGGCGGGCAGGATCGCCTTCGGCTCCCCGTCACGGTCCAGGACCAGCAGCCCCGGCAACTGACGCTCGGCCATGAGGCGGGCCGCCTCCAGCGCGTCATCATCGACGCGGACCGACTCGTACTCCACCGCGAGATCACGTGCGCGCATCGCCGTCCTCCTTCGCTCGGGGCGCCGTCCGGGCCACTCCGGAGGCCTGTCTCTCCCTGCCCTCATCGTGACCGTCATCGTCATCGTCGTCCGGGATGCCGACGAGGTCCTCGACGTCGAAGAGGCGGGCTACGGGCACGTCCGTACTGCTGTGAGCGGCGATGGAGAACGCGATGCACACCGCGATCAGGGTGTACGCCTCCTGGCCCTGTGGGACGCCGGACTGCAGTACCAGCAGGCCATAGACAACGGAGGCGAAGCCCTTGGGGCCGAACCAGGCCGCCGCCAGCTTCTCCCGCGGCGCGAAGCGGGTGCCGACCAGCGAGATCAGCAACGAAGCGGGCCGGACCAGGAGGATGGCAAGCACCACGGCCGCATAGCCCCCGGCCGACAGCTCCCCGAACAGCCGCGGCGTCAGCAGCGCGCCGAACACCAGCAGCGCCGCGAACTTGCTCAGCTCCGCCACCGCCTCACCCAGCGGCTCGAACGCACGGCCGGAGTCCGGCGAGACGGAGGCGAGCACCGCTCCGGCCGAGAAGGCGGCCAGATAGGGGTTGGCATGGGTCAGATGGCAGGTGGAGTAAAGGATCACACCGGTCGCCAGCGGCAGCAGCGGCTGGAGCTTGGGCTCGGCACCGAGCACTGGGAATCGCACGAGCGCATGGACCATCAGCGGCAGCACGATGCCCAGGGCCAGACCGCCGAGCAGTTCGAGGGCGATCTTCGACAACGACGTCTCCGCCTCCCCCGAGGCCGGACCGGCTGCCGCGATCAGCACCAGGACGACCGGCAGCGCCAGCCCGTCGTTGATCCCGCTCTCCACGTTCAAGAGCTGCCGCAGCCGCGCCGGAACCTCCTTACGGCCCACGATCGCCGACGCGAAGACCGGATCGGTCGGCGCCAGCACCGCGCCGACCAGGAACGACGTCGTCCAGTCCAGCCCCACCAGGAAGTGGGTGATCAGCGCCATCCCCACGAACGCCAGCGGCATGCCAAGTCCCAGCGCCCGTGCGGGATTACGCCAGGCACCGCGCAAGGCGGGGAACGAGACATGCATGCCGTCGGTGAACAGCACCGCGAACAGCGCGAGATCCGCCGTGACCGCCACGATCGGGCTGTCCGCGGTGACGTGGATCAGCCCGAAGGCCCCATCGCCGACGAGCGCGCCCGCGACGAGAAAGAGCAGCGAGGTGGAGAGCACGGAGCGGGCCGCCAGGCCCGAGACCAGGACCGCGATGAGGAGCGCCACGCCGAACACCGCGATGAGCACCATGAGTACCGTCCCCGATCGGTAAAGAGAGCAATCCCCTACCGCCGACCAGGCTTCCCGGCACACCGCAAGGCACCTTACATGATCCTTACGCGCTGCCTATGCCGTATTGAACCCCGCTGCCCGACCTCGCGCCCCGGACAGGGCCAGTTGCCCCGGGGCAACTTCACACCGGCATCAACCCGATCGGGCGGAGAATCCTGATTCTGCGGCCTTCACACCGCGTAGCGGGTGTGGCGCCGAAAGGAGGGATCTGGCCGCGGGCTTGGCTTTGTGCGGCCGGTCACTGCACTTCGACCGTAACGATCAAGCGATCAACGATGGCTCGCCTCCGGGGATATCCCAGGTCAGCGGGTACGGCCGCGGGGTTTGAGGGGCAGCGGAGGGAGTTCGGGAGCGTGCAGTGGGGCGCCGTCGAAGCCGTGCACCTCACCGAAGCGAGTGCCCGCCTCCCAGTCCGCGCGGGCCTGTGCGATATCGTCGTGGGACCGCCCGATGAAGTTCCACCACATCACGATCTTCTCCTCGAAGGGCTCCCCGCCCAGCAGCATGAACGCGCTGTCCACATCCGCGCGCAGCGGCAGTTCGGTGCGCCCGCAGCCGAGGTAGAGGAGGGATCCGGGGGCGAGGCGGACTCCGTCGACCTCGGCCTCGCCGGACATGGTGAGCGCCGCGTACTCGAAGTCGGGACGCACCGGCAGCCGGGTGTCGGTGCCGGCCGCGAGGGCGATGTCCGCGCCCATCAGCGGGGTGAACGTGGTGCCGGGCGAGGCCGCGCCGTCCAGTTCACCGAGGACGACCGTCGCCCGCAGCCCTCCGCCGCCGGTCACCCGGGGCAGCTCGGCGTGGTGCTCCCACATGGGGGCGATATGGCGGTCGCCGTCGGGCAGCGCGACCCACAGCTGGGCCCCGTGCAGCAGGCGGGCGTGCTCGCGCGGGGACTCCTCGGAGTGCGCGATGGCCCGGCCCGAGGTCATCAGCCCCAACTCGCCGGGACGCACCGTCTGCAGACTGCCGACGCTGTCGCGGTGCAGCACCTCGCCGTCGTGCAGCCAGCTGACCGTCTGCAGCCCCATGTGCGGATGCGGAGGGACCTGCATGCCCGGTTCCTGGGCGATGTCGTCCGGGCCGTAGTGGTCGATGAAGCACCATGCGCCGACCATGCGCCGCCCGAGGTTGGGCAGCAGCCGACGCACCATCGTGGATTCGCCCAGCGGGACCTGTTTGGCGGCCAGCAGTTCGCGAACCGGCTGGGCGGTGACGTCATCGCGGCCGCCGCATACGGTCGCCGCGGGCCTCATGTCGAGATTGCTCATGACCGCACTCTCCCATCAGAGGACGACTCGCGCTCACCCGTACGGCTCTGGGCGTAGCCGTACGAGGCGATCGCCCCGTACGCCAGCGCCGCACCCAGCAGCCAGCCGCCCAGCACGTCGCTGGGCCAGTGGACGCCCAGATACAGGCGGGTGAAGCCGACGCCCAGCACGGACACGGCGGCCACGGTGGCCACGAGCCGCAGCCACTTCGCCGGTGCCCCGTGCAGTGTCATCAGCCACAGCAGCAGCCCGAAGGTGACGATCGCGGTCAGGGCGTGGCCGGAGGGGAAGGCCGCGTAGTGCGCCGAGTCCACGGGATCCGGCCACCGGGGGCGCTCCCGGTCGACGGCGGCCTTCACCGCCTGTTGCAGCGCCGTGCCCACCGCCGCCGTGACGGCGACCCAGAGGGCGAGTCGCCGCTCCCGGCGCCACAGCAGCCACCCCACGGCCACCGCCAGCAGCGCACGCATCGCCCAGGGGTCCCAGATCCAGTCCGAGAGCACTCTGTTGGTCCGGGTCCAGCCGTGGTGCTCCACGGCGGAGCGGTGCAGGGCGACGACGATCTCCCGGTCG
This sequence comes from Streptomyces sp. NPDC007875, assembly GCF_042868035.1. Classification (NCBI taxonomy): domain Bacteria; kingdom Bacillati; phylum Actinomycetota; class Actinomycetes; order Kitasatosporales; family Streptomycetaceae; genus Streptomyces; species Streptomyces sp. NPDC007875. Next base: position 104,192 of record NZ_JBIADZ010000028.1, read on the forward strand.
ACGCTCCCCAGGGGCCCCCAATGGGCGGCCACCAGGGCGAGCAGCACCAGGAAGAGCGCGGTGAACACGGCCGCGGTGCGGGCGGCCCGGCGGTGGAGGGTTGCCGACTGCATGGGTCGATGATCGCCGACGGGCGGGTCTCGGAGCCAGGAGGCCCCTGTGGTGGCTCTGGAGTCAGGAGGCTGTTGTGACGGACTCGGGGTCAGGAGGCGCCTGTGGCGGCCGGGAGTCAGGAGGCCCGTGGCACGGCCGGGGCCAGGAGCCTTGCGCCGCGAACGGCTACCCCAGCACCCGCAGCGCCGGGACGAGGGTGACCATGAGCGGGACGGCCGGGACGAGCGCCGCGGTGGCCGTGAGGCGCCAGCGGCGCCCCACCGAGAGGCGGGAGGCCGGGGCCAGCAGCCGGTCCACCCGCTTCGGGACCTGGGCGAGCGCGCTGGGGCCGGGGCCGAACACCCCGCGGTCCTCGTTGAGTTCGACCAGCGCGAGCGCGGTGGTCGTCCGCCCGAAGCGCCGGGACGCGGAGTCGTCGGCGGCCAGCTCGACCAGCCGGTGCACCTCGTCGCGGAACGCCGCGAACATGGTCACCCGCGGAAAGCCGGTGGCCAGCGCGCCCGAGCAGTGCAGCAGCCAGTGGTGGCGGGCGCGAGCGTGGCCCTGCTCATGCGCGATGACGGCGTCCAGCCGACGGCCCTTGAGGCGGCGCAGCGCCGCCGTGGTGATGACGAGCTGGGGCGTGGTGCCCGGCAGCAACCAGGCGTCCGGCTTGTCGCCCTCGAGGACGACCAGGCGCTCCCCGCTGGGCTCCTCACCGGGCAAGACGGGGGAGCGGACGAGGAGTTCCGCGCGGTGCTGTCTGCGCCAGGCGCGGGCGCGGCCGATCTCGCGGGTGAGCATCACCGCGCTCCAGACGGCCCCGAGGGCGAGCACGAGGGCGATGGGCGCGGCCAGCGGCCCGTAGCCGGAGAGCGCGTACGCCTCCACCACGCCCTTGGGCGCGGGGGCGAAGACATTGCCGCGCACGGCCTCCCATGCGGCCGCGGCGGTGAGCGCCATGGTCAGCGCGCAGCACAACAGCACCCCGACGACCACGCACTGCCACACCCATAGGGCGAGCACAGGTTCGCGGTCGATCCAGTCGGAGCGGGACAGCAGGCGCGGCGCCATTGCCGCCGCCAGTGCGCCGAGGCCCATCAGCGCGAACGGGACCAACATGGCGGTCACCCTATGATCGCGAAGCTCCGGCCGGGTACGGTCACGACGGGGAAGTGACGCATACCACGGTGCGACTACGGGTGGGGCTATGGCCCGGCCCGCCGCCCGTTCACACGGTCAGCAGCATTGCGAACATCCCTATCCCCATCGACAGCCTGCAGGCATGCCGCAGCTCGGGCCGCCGTGACCAGCCGATACCGGACGAGCCCGCCCCCGCGTCGGCCCCCGCATCGTCCACGGCCCCGCCCCCCGCGCCGTCCAGTGCGCCGTCCGTCATCGGTACGAGTCGCAGCCCGGACCGTACGACGTAGACCGCGAAGTACACGAGCAGCACCCCGGTCAGCAGCGGCACCCCGCCCGCCATCCGGCCCGGTGCCAGCTGGCCGGTGTGGTGGTGGCCGCTCGTGGTGCCCGTCATCATCGCGAGCGCCATATAGACCATCGCGAGCGACCCGATGGCGTGATGCAGACGGTGCCCCGGAAAGCCCGCGCCGCGCACCACCGGCAGCAGAGCTCTTACGGCGGCCACGGCGAAGACCGCCGCGAACGCGGGCGGACCCCATGGCCGCGGGTCCAGCACGGTGGAGGGCACCGCCATCGCCGCCATCCCCCACCCCATCAGTGCCTCGGCGCCCGCTACCCGCCGCCCCGGCCCGGGCGGCTCACCGCGCATCTGAAGCAGACAGTAGGCACCCGTGGCCGCGCACAGCGCGACCAGCAGCCAGCCGACGAGCGGAGCTCCGTGCACGGCACACCTCCCGAAGGGGGACGTAATACCAGGAGACATCCCCTGCCGCGGCGCCACACACGGGAGCGCATGGACGCAGTTGGGGAGCGCGAGGCGCGCGGAGTGGCAGGGGGCGCGAGGCGCGGTATGGCACCGTGAGAGGTGCGGCCCGTGGATCAAGCAGGCCCCCGCCGCACCAGGGGACGTGAACAGCCGTTCTACGAAGAGGAGAGCCCGTGTCGAATCCACCGCTTCCCGAGGCCGCGGTCGCCATGCTCAAGAAGCCCAACCCGGCCGTGATCGCGACGATCCGGTCCGACGGCCAGCCGGTCTCCACGGCCACCTGGTACCTCTGGGACGACGGCCGGGTCCTGGTCAACCTGGACGAGGGCCGCAAGCGGCTCAGCCATATCCGCAACGACCCCAGGGTCTCGCTCACCGTGATCGACGAGGCGAACTGGTACAACCACATCAGCCTCATCGGCCGGGTCGTGGAGCTCCAGGACGACGAGGACCTGTCCGGAATCGACCGGCTGTCCCGGCAGTACCTCGGGAAGGACTACCCGCAGCGGGACCGCGGCCGGGTCAGCGCCTGGATCGAGATCGACCGCTGGCACGGCTGGGGCGAGCACAAGGAGAGCAGCCAGCCCGGCTGATCCCCCGGAACCGCCCGCCGTCCGCCCCACCACCCCCGGCCCCCGCGAGCCGGGGCGGGCGGGCGGACGGCGCCAGGGCGGCCGAGCGGCGACAGGGCGCCCGGCCGCTGTCGGGCGATGTGTGCGTAAGGCTTTGAGGAAGGAGTCAGGGCCGGTAGCGCATCGGATGGTCCTCGGGGACCTCCACGACCGCGATACGCACGCCGTCCGGATCCGCGATCCACATCTCCACCAGCCCCCACGGCTCCTTCTTCGGCGGGCGCAGCACCTCGACCCCCTGCGCGGTGAGCTCCTTGTGCGCCGCCGCCGCGTCCGCGACCTGGAGCCACAGCTGGAGGCCCGGGGCGGGCGGGGTGTCGGAGCGGCCGGAGACCTCCAGGAAGCCCCCGCCGAGGAAGTAGACCGTGCCGCGCTCGGGGCCCGTCCCGAACTCCCGGAAGATCGCGAGACCCAGGGCCTCGCCGTAGAACGCCCGGGAACGCTCGGGGTCCGTCGGCCGCAGCAGAATGCGACTGCTCAGTACGTGAACCATGCCGCGACCTTACGCAACCCGACCTGCTTGGGGCAGGTTAAGGTCACTTTGCCACCACCACCGACCGCCCCCACCCCGCCCCCGAAGGGACCCTTCCGACGCCATGGACACCGCGGACGCCACCGTACGAGCCACCGCCCCGCTCGCCTTCCGCCCGGCCACCGAGGCCGATGTGGACGCGCTGGTGCCGCTGATCGAGTCGGCCTACCGCGGGGACGCCAGCCGCGCCGGATGGACCACGGAGGCGGATCTCCTGGCCGGGCGGCGCACTGACCCGGAGGGCGTCGCGGCCGTGGTGCGGGACGAGAACAGCCGCATGGTGATCGTCGAGCGGGACGGTGAGCTGATCGCCTGCTGCCAGCTCGAGCACCGCGGGGACCACGCCTACTTCGGCATGTTCGCGGTCCGGCCAGCGCTGCAGGGCGGGGGCCTGGGCAAGGCGATCCTCGCCGAGGCCGAGCGGTTCGCGCGGGCGGAGTGGGGTGCGACGGAGATGCATATGACGGTGATCACCGCCCGTGAGGAGCTGATCGCCTGGTACGAGCGGCGCGGCTACGCCCGTACCGGCGAACGGACCCCGTTCCCGTACGGCGATGAGCGGGTCGGCGTGCCGCGCCGCGCCGACCTCGAGTTCGAGCTGCTGGTCAAGCCCCTCGACTGAGCGCCGCTTACGTCGTACGGGTGAAGGCGGCCCGCGAGGGCGTCACGCCGTGAAGCGCGCCGCCCGCCGGATCTCCGGGAAGTCGGTGGTGGCCCCGTCCAGGCGGAGGCCGCGGACCAGCTTCAGATGGTCGGGGGTGTTCACGGTCCAGCCGATGACCCTGAGGCCGGCGGCGTGCGCGCGCTCCACCAGCTCCAGGGTCACCCTGCGGATGTTCAGCACCAGCATCCCGGCGTCCACGGCGTGTGCCCGGTCGATCACATCGAGGCCGAAGCGGCTGGCCACGAGGGCGGTGCGGGCGGTCGGGAGCAGGCTGCGGATCTCGGCGAGTGCCTCGTCGTGGAAGGACAGGACGTCCACCCGGTCCAGCAGATCGCGGCCGGTCAGCACCTCCGCCAGCGCCCGGGCGGCCGCCGTGTCCTTGATCTCGGCCTGGAGGGGCGCCTTCACGGCGTCCACGACCTCCTCGAAGACCGGGATCCGCTCACCCTCCCCGGCGTCCAGCTCACGCAGCTCCGCGAGGGTGAAGTCGCTGATCGAGCCCTTGCCGTCGGTGGTGCGGTCGACGTCCGCGTCGTGCATCACCACGAGCGCGCCGTCCTTGCTGAGGTGCAGGTCCAGTTCGATGACGTCCATGCCCTCGTGCTCGGCGCGGACAAAGGATCGGAGGGTGTTCTCCGGCTCGACGCCCATCACTCCGCGGTGTCCGATGGTGAGAAAAGTCAACGCTGTCTCGCTCTTCTGACGGCCCTTGACGGCCTTCGTCGGGTCGTCTTCGTCGGGTCGGGGGGAGGCAGTGGGGAGGCAGATTCGTCGGCTCTCGGCGGGCGGGCCGCCGGACCGGCGCACACCCTACCGGCCGCTCATGACAGGACTGCTCAAGCGGGGCCGTGGCATGAGCCGAGCCGATGGGGGCAGGAAAAACTGCGGTGGTGCGGGTGTGGCGCAGGATGATTTCCCGTACCGTCGCTTGAGCGAGGGGGTGTCCGATGGATACGGTGGTCGTACGCAAGTTTCTCCGGTGAAGGAGTGGTCATGACGGAAATTCTTTCGTCCCCGATAGCTGAAGGTGTCGTTCTGCCTGCAGAGCGTGTGGTCGAACATCCGGCCTGGCCGACCCTCAAGGACGCCGTCGAAACGTTTCGCCCATGGCAGTCGAAGGACGGCTCCATCGACTTCGACGCCGAGGGCGCACCCACCCGCGAGACCGCCGCGGCGACCATCGCCCGGGTGATCGAGGCCATCGAGGGGCTCGCCCCGCTGCTGCCGCACGACGCCGACTACCACCGGGCGGTCGTCGCGGATCTGCGCCGCTGGGCCGAGGACGGCTTCGGCGTCCCCGACTTCCTCGACTCGCTGCTCGCCTTCCAGCCCGCCCGCACGCGCGCCGACGGCCTCCAGCACCTCGTGGTCTTCCCCATGTACACGCAGAACGGCAACCCGGACCGCAACCTGGAAGCCGTGGTGCTGCGCATGGTCTGGCCGGACTGGCTGGCCGAACTGGAGCGCACCCGCTATGACAACCCGCTCTACTGCGGCCTGGCCTTCGAGGACTTCACCTCCGGCTACGACACCAACTCCGCGGTGCTCTTCCCGGAGACCATCGCCGTCCGTGAGGCCCCCGAGCGGTTCACCTGGGGCGGCATCTTCTGCGACCGCGAGGCGGCCCGCTTCCGCCGGGTCAGCGATGCCGCGGTTCGGACTCTGGGGCTCGAACTCCCCGAGGACATCCGGGACATGCTCGCCGACCAGCGCCGCTGCCAGGAGGCGTTCGCCCTGTGGGACATGGTCCACGACCGTACCCACAGCCATGGCGACCTGCCGTTCGATCCCTTCATGATCAAGCAGCGGCAGCCGTTCTGGATGTACGGACTGGAGGAGCTGCGCTGCGACCTCACGGCCTTCAAGGAGGCCGTGAAGCTGGAGGCCGAGGGCGTCGCCCAGGGCCGTGACGTCCAGTACGCCGTGATCTTCGACCGGATGTTCCGGTTCCCCGTCACCGGCGCGCGGGTCCGCAACTACGACGGGCTCGGCGGCCAGTTGCTCTTCGCCTACCTCCACCAGCACGACGTCGTACGCTGGACGGACAACACCCTGCATATTGACTGGTCCCGCGCCTCGCAGGTCACCAACCAGCTGTGCGGCGAGATCGAGAAGCTCTACCGCGACGGCATCGACCGCCCCAAACTGGTCCACTGGTTCAAGGCGTACGAGCTGGTGTCGACGTATCTCGCACCTCACCCCGGCTCGGTCTGGGCCAAGGGCCCGGAAGCCCTGGACTTGACCCAGCCGCCGCGCAAGCTCGTCGATGACGTGCTCCCCGACGAGTTTCCGCTGAGCATGTTCTACGAGGCGCTTGCGAAGAAGCTGCGTGACGTGGTCGCCTCCACCAAGGGGATCACGGCCGGCAGCGACCTACCGGCGGCGGCATGAGCCCCGCGACGGCGGACGGCCGCCGTGCGGGGAAGGACGAGGAGGCAGCGAGCATGACCACACCGACGTCGAGCCCCAGCCCGAACGAACCGGGCGAGCGGCCGCTGGACGGCGCGGTGGTGGCGGTGGCCGGCGCGGCCGGCCCCGCGGGGCGGGCCACACTGCTCCGCCTCGCCGAGGCCGGTGCCACCGTCGTCGCCTCCGACTCCGACCCGGCGCGGCTGGCCGAGGCCGTGGACGCGGCGCGCTACGCCCACGGCGGCGCCAGCGTCACCGGCGAGACGGTCGACCTGCTCGACCTCGACGCCGCCCGCGCCTGGGCCGACCGCACCGAGAAGGAGTTCGGCCGGGTCGACGGGCTGATCCACCTGGTCGGCGGCTGGCGCGGCAGCAAGACCTTCGCCGACGCCCCGCTCGCCGACTGGGACACCCTGCACAATCTGCTGATCCGGACCGTCCAGCACACCTCCCTGGCCTTCCACGACGCCCTGCTGCGCAGCGGCAAGGGCCGCTTTGTGCTGATCAGCGCGGGGGGCGCGGCCCGGCCCACCGCGGGCAACGCCGCGTACGCCGCCGCCAAGGCCGCCGCCGAGGCATGGACGCTCGCGCTCGCCGACTCCTTCCGCAAACTGGGGGGCGAGGGCGCCCCGTCGGCGGCCGCTGCCATCCTGGTGGTCAAGGCGCTGGTGCACGACGCCATGCGGGCGGAGCGCCCCAACGCGAAGTTCGCGGGCTTCACGGACGTCAAGGAGCTGGCCGAGGCCATCACCGGACTCTGGGACCAGCCCGCCCAGGAAGTGAACGGAACCCGCCTGTGGCTGACCCCCAAGCCGTGAGGACCGACGCCCGTCGCCACCACGACCCCGAAGTGAGCGGCTTCGCCAGCGACAACTACGCCGGCGCCCACCCGGAGATCCTCGCCGCGCTCGCTCTCGCCAACGGAGGCCATCAGGTCTCCTACGGCGAGGACGACTACACCGCGCATCTGCAGTTCGTCATGCGCAGCCACTTCGGCCCGCACGCACAGGCGTTCCCGGTCTTCAACGGCACCGGTGCCAATGTCGTCGCCCTGCAGGCACTCACCGACCGATGGGGCGCGGTCATCTGTGCCGAGACCGCACATATCAACGTCGACGAGTGCGGGGCGCCCGAGCGCGTCGGAGGGCTGAAGCTGCTCACCGTCCCCACCGAGGACGGCAAGCTCACCCCCGAGCTCATCGACCGCCAGGCATGGGGCTGGGAGGACGAGCACCGGGCGATGCCACAGGTCGTCTCGATCGCCCAGAACACCGAGCTCGGCACCGTCTACACGGTGGACGAGATCCGCGCCATCTGTGATCACGCCCACGAGCGCGGGATGAAGGTCCACCTCGACGGCGCCCGGATAGCCAACGCGGCCGCGTCCCTGGACGTGCCGATGCGTTCGTTCACCAACGCAGCGGGCGTCGACATCCTGTCCTTCGGCGGCACCAAGAACGGGATGCTCTTCGGCGAGGCCGTCGTCGTCCTCGACCCGGGCGCGGTGGGCGCCATGAAGCATCTGCGCAAGCTGTCCATGCAGCTCGCGTCCAAGATGCGGTTCATCTCCGTCCAGCTGGAGGCCCTGCTCGCCCGCGATCTGTGGCTGCGCAACGCCCGCCACGCCAACACCATGGCCCAGCGGCTGGCCGACGGCGTGCGCTCGGTGGACGGAGTGAAGATCCTCCACCCGGTCCAGGCCAACGCGGTCTTCGCCCGCCTCCCGCACGAGGTGAGCGAGCGCCTCCAGAAGCGCTACCGCTTCTACTTCTGGGACGAGGCCGCGGGCGATGTGCGCTGGATGTGCTCCTTCGACACCACGGAGGAGGACGTGGACGGCTTCATCACCGCCGTCAAGGAGGAGATGGGCCGCTAGGCCCTGTCCGGCGGATCTTCGCGGGCCCGCGACGCCTGGCACGGCGCCCCCAGCTGCCGCTGGGAGGTGCCCCCGGCCGCGTTGTCGGGATCGTCCGAGTACGACCCGGTACGAGGACGACCCTCCGCCTTGCGATGCTCCCCCAGCTACCGCTGGGAGGTGCCCCCTGCACCAGACGCCGCGGGCCCCGCGGCGGCAGCCGCTGATGTCACAGGCGCGAAGATCCACCGGACAGCACACCTAGGCCCTCCGTGGGTGCGGTACGCGCGGGCCGCCGGGGCCGCCCGCGCAGATTTCGTTACCGGCCCCGGTCCAGGGCCAGCGCCTCGGCCGGAGTGGGAGCGGTGCCGCCCAGATGGGCCGGGACCCACCAGGTGTCGTCCGGGCCCTTGGGTCGCACCGGATACGCCCGCTGCGCCGCCTCCAGCAGCTCCTGCACCCGGCCGCGCAGCCGCTCCGTCAGGGTGTCCGAGGGTTCGGTCGGGTCGGCCTCCATCGGCTCGCCGATCCGCATCGTGATCGGGAAGTGATGGCGGCCCAGCGCCCGCTTCTGGCCCTTGGTCCACAGTCGCTGCGTGCCCCACAGCGCCATCGGCAGCAGCGGGACGCCCGCCTCCTGCGCCAGCCGGGCCGCGCCCGACTTGAAGTTCTTGAGGGCGAACGACCGCGAGATCGTCGCCTCCGGGAAGACCCCGATGATCTCGCCGGAGCGCAGCGCCCGCAGGGCGTGCTTGTACGCGTCCATGCCCGCCGCGCGGTCCACCGGAATGTGCTTCATCGCGCGCATCAGCGGCCCGGAGACCTTGTGCCGGAAGACCGACTCCTTCGCCATGAACCGCACCAGCCGCTTAGACGGACGGGCGGTCAGCCCGCAGAAGACAAAGTCGAGATAGCCGATGTGGTTGCTCACCAGAACCGCGCCGCCCGCCTGCGGGATATTCTCAGTGCCCTTGATGTCGAAGCGCAGATCGAGCGCCTTGAACATGGTGCGGGCCATGCCGATCACCGGCGGGTAGACGAGCTCTGCCATTGAGGACCCTTCGTCGTATGCCCTGGGAGGGTTCTCCCGGCGGAAGTTACGCGGCCGTAGGTTTCCGGCTTCTGCCAGATGGTGCCCGATGTCGTCTCGATGTGCTACCGGACGGCGCCGCCCGGCCAAGAGATCCTCATCACGTCAGGGGGCCTCCGGGGAATCTCCGGGCCGCGCGCAACGCTGCACGAGGGAGGTCCGATCGGGAGGAGACAGGTGCGAGACGGCGATGGAGGCCGGCGGCTGGGCGCCGCCGAGCTGGGCGCGGACCTGGGGGAGCGGGCGACGCTGCTCCAGTTCTCCAGCGCCTTCTGCCAGCCCTGCCGGGCCACCCGGCGGACACTGTCCGAGGTGGCCGCGATGGTGGACGGGGTGGCGCACCTCGAGATCGACGCCGAGTCGCGGCTGGAGCTCGTCAGGGCCCTGGGCATCGCCCGTACCCCCACCGTGCTGGTGCTCGACGCGGCCGGGCGAATCGTGCGGCGGGCCTCCGGGCAGCCGCGCCGGGCCGATGTCATCGCCGCTCTGGGTGATGCCGTGTGAGCCACCGCGCCCCGGACCCACTTGACGGTCCGCACCCGACGTGGCCAGGCTGAACATCATGCGGCCTGGACTCCTTCTCTGCGGACGTGTGCACGAGGACCCGGTGCGGACCGCCGGCGCACGGTGTCCGGGCGGGTGAGCGAACGACGACAAACACCGCCCCCCGCCCGTACCTCCGGCAGAAGGACAACTCCATGACGGCAACGCACGACCTCGGTACGTCCTCGCTCGCGACGTCCGACCTCTTCCGCTCCGTCTTCCGCCGGCACGCCTCCGGCGTCGCCGTGATCACCGCCCGGGGCACCCGCCCCGTCGGCTTCACCGCCACCTCCCTCGCCTCCGTCGCCGCCGAGCCGCCGCTGCTCTCCTTCGGCGTGGGCAGCGGCTCCTCGAGCTGGCCGGTACTCTCCGAGGCCGAGCACGTCGGTGTCCACATCCTGGGCGAGCACCAGCGGGAGCTGGCCGCGACTTTCGCGCGCAGCGGTGCCGACCGCTTCGGACCGGCCACCGACTGGCGCTCGGGACCGGAGGGCGTACCGGTGCTGGACGGGGTGCTGGCGTGGCTGGTGTGCCGGGTGGTGGCCCGTATACCCGCCGGGGACCACCGGGTGGTGATCGGCGAGGTGACCACGGGCACCGCGGCTGGGGCGGGCCGTCCGCTGCTGTACCACCAGGGGGGCTTCAACGCGCTGCGCGACTGAGCCGCGCCCTCCCACCGGCGTGCGCTCCTCGCGCTGATCGCCGCGTTGGCAAGGTCACAGTTCACGTGGCTTGCGCCCGGGGAATGAGCTGGGTGTACTGACGAGTAATATTTTGCTGCGGTGCATGGGCCGCCCCGGCAGGAAACCGCCCGCGGTACCGCCCGGGTCCCGCCCCCGAAGGCGCCTATGCTGCCAGCAAGAAGGCAGCTCGGTAGAGACGATGCAGTAGGAGAGCCGGCGTGAGCTTGAGGATCGTTGTCTGTGTGAAGTACGTGCCCGACGCCACCGGCGACCGGCACTTCGCCGAAGACCTGACCGTCGA